>CAZCUR010000176.1:0-1562 GCA_964501815.1 uncultured Geothermobacter sp. | reverse complement strand
GCGCAGCCTGTTTGAGCTGCCATTTCCAGAGCTTCCCGACGCTGTCGGCGTTCGGCCGCGCGTTCAAGATGGGCGCTCTGACCGACGTGGGCGAGCAGGCCCTGATCGAGGATGAGGCTCTGTCCATCCCGGCAACGCTGAACGCAACCGTCGTGGTTCGTCCGCAGCTGGTGATCAACCAGCCGCCTGCCCCCGGCGTAAAGACGTATGACCTGGCCTATAGAGACCAGGTTGTCCTTATTGGCGGCCGCGTTGGCACCAACACCGGTGTCTTCCTTGAGATGGATACTCAGGGCGGCGGTTTCGGTAACCACCAGATCTTCAACTCCTGGGACTTCGGCGAGTTCAAGGGTGGCATCAACTACTACAACACCGGTTTCGGTGAGGATGCCGGCCTGCAGCTGATGAGCGTCTGGGGCCAGCATGGCGGCCTGATGGGCGGCAAGGGCATCACCGAGAACCACCGCATGTCCAAGGCTGCTCTCGCTCCGAACATGGGTATTGCTCTTTGGGGCGGCAACGACATGGTGCAGGTGCAGCTTGGCCAGATTGCTTGGGCTAACGCTGGCAACCTGGGTGTAGCTGGCCTGAACAACCTGAAGTTCGCGACCCTGCTGCGCGGCACGGGCTTCTTCGATGTCGGCGGCATGGAGCTGGGTGTCGGTGCAACATTTATTACCGGCAAGATTCATGATACTGCTGCCACGACCGTGGACGCCAAGCGCTGGGGTATCGACCTGCAGCTGCAGGGCGAGTTCGGCGAAACGCAGGTTGGCTTCTACGCCGACTATGCGAGCGCTTCCGCTTCGGCGACCAACGTTTACAACGTGACCCCCAACGAGGCTCGCAAGGGTTATTCGGCCCGCGTGACCGTCAAGCCGGTGCACAACCTGGTGTTCCTGCTGGGCTACGGTCAGGACGATCAGGGCGCAACCGCCGGCAAGGTCAAGTCCACGCTGATCGGTGCCGAGTACGAGGTTTATCAGAACTTCGTGATCTCGCTGACCTATCAGTCGGACAAGGCTACTGCAGGCACGACCAAGACCACGACGCTCGACGTCGAGATGCTGATGTAATCAGCCTCGCGAGAGGTCTGGAAAGGGCGGCTTCGGCCGCCCTTTTCTTTTTGCCCGAGAACCCGCCAAGGACGCCCAGGCTCGCAAAAGGGAATACTTTGAAAGGGACTCGTGGCCTTTGCGTCCTTGGCGGTGCATTCAACCGTTGACCCGGATGCCCGTGCGCGCTGGAATCGCGGGCCATGAAACGGTTGCCGATTTTTCTTCTCTCCACGCTTCTGATCCTTTCCGCCTGCAACGGCATGCCGAAGCTTTTCTGGGATGTGGACGAGGGCAAGGATCAGCCGGCCTACGCGCGCGGCGAGGGCGGCTCGCAGACCGCCAGCCGGCCGCCACTGACGGTGCCGCCGGAGCTGAGATCGGAAATCGAGCTGCCTGAGGGCGAGGCCGTGGGCACACAGGCACAGGGGCCGGTGGCCGAGAAGTATCGCCGGGCCGTGGCCGGCAAGGCCGTGCGGCTGGATGCGCGGCTGTACGAAAACCGCG
>CAZCUR010000175.1:0-1565 GCA_964501815.1 uncultured Geothermobacter sp. | reverse complement strand
TGAGGTGAGGGCGAACTCCGTTTGTGTGGCAAACAGCCTGGCGCATCGGCCTCTTCGCATGGGGGGAAGGAGCTCAAAATGCCCTCTTGGTAGATTGATTGGGGCCTGTTAAGATGACGCCATTTTGAGATGAAAACCGTGACCATCTTTGAAGGGGAGGAAACTTTGATCTCGGTAGAAAATTACAAGCGAGCGCTGGCGTCCATGTCTCTGACCGAAAAGCAGCTGCAAATGCTGCGCGCTCACTATCACGCGCCGGACCGGCGGATCACCATGTCGGAATTGGCGGAGCAGGTAGGGTTTTCCCGGTTCTCTGCTGCGAACCTGCATTACGGGAGATTGGGGCGCAATCTATGCAAGGCGATGCAGACTGAGCCGGATGACACCTATCAGGATGGCTCGCCGCTTTGGCTTTCCATCCTCGCCGAAGTCTGGACCAACAAGGATGGTGAATCAGAATTCCAAATGTGGTCGGAGCTGGCCGAGGCTCTCGAGCAGCTGGATCTCGTGTAATCCACAGAGGGGGGACACATGGACATCGAACGACTCAAGACCATCTTCAAACAGGAGTTACCCGATTTCGTCGACTTTAACAATCCGGGAGAGACCTACGTCAGGGAAGAGTACGGCTACAAAAAAGCCCTGTCCGAGCTGGTCCACGAGATGTTGGACGACTGGGTCGGCCAACAGGTCGATTCCCTTTCTCCCGGCGACTTCAAGGCCCTTTTGGATCGCCTGTTGCGGGGCAAGATACCGGGTTTTGACCTGATTCAGAATTTGGCCAGCTGGCGGGACAATGCCACCTTGTTCAATGAAATCCTGGGAGACGAAGGGCAGACGCGCCAGTTCATGGCGCTTCTTCATGCCCTGTTGCGTGCTGCCGATGGCAAAGGTGATCTCGACCAGAGCCTGGGGCAGTTGATCGACTGGCTCAGTGCCCGGGACTGCCCGCCGAGTCTGACCAAGGTTTTTCCCACCTTCTTTCTGTTTGTCTGGAACCCTCAGGAGCACTTTTACATCAAACCGCGCGTTTTCGACCGCTTCTTGCGCAATATCGGGGAAAAACCCCTGGGAAGCGGCTACCGGTTGACGGTGGCTGAGTACCGGCGTGTTCTCGCTCTTATGAAAAAGCTTTGGGATGAACTGGCCGACTGGCATCCCCGGGATATGATCGACATCCACAGCTTTGTCTGGATTGTTCAATACTGTGCTGATTGCCAACTCAGGGATGAATCCACAGACGGAGCAGACGCTGGCGTGGCGCCTGGTGACGCGAAGGCATCTGCCAGCAAAAGGGTCGACCTCCCCCTGAATCTGATTCTCTACGGCCCGCCGGGGACGGGCAAGACCTACGAGCTTGAGCACAGGCTCTTTCCCCGGTTTACCGAAACCGGTTCAGTGCAGACCCGGGAGCAGTTTGTGGCCGAACTGGGATCCCGGCTGACCTGGTTTGAGGCGGTGACGCTGGTGCTGCTGGATCTGAAACAGGGCAAGGTTTCCGAAATTCTGGCCCACCCTGTTGTTCAGTCAAGGCATGCAGGCAGTGCCCACAAATTCCCTATGCA
>CAZCUR010000174.1:0-1585 GCA_964501815.1 uncultured Geothermobacter sp. | reverse complement strand
GATGAGCCCAGAGGCAGCTGGGCACGGTATTCGCGCAGGCCGCTGGTTCCGGCCTGGTTCTTGGGCGTGAGCGGAAAGACCTGGCCGTCGAGGCGAATCTGATTCGCTTTCACGCTGGCCGGAAGTTTGACATCAAGATAAAGTCCGCTGGTGGCGGCAATCTTGAAAAGAGGTTTGCCCGGCAGTGCCAGGTCGCCGACGCCGACCAGCCGTTCACTCAGAGTCCCCGAAACCGGGGCGAGAATGCGGGCATAGCTCGACAGTTCCTCGACTTCCCGGATGTTTTGCAGCAGGCTGTCCCGTTCTCTGACCAGGCGTTCGATGGCGGCTTCTTCCTTCTGTTTCTGTTCCAGGGAGGCGCCGCCGACTTCTAACAGTTCGAGGGTTCGCTGGTGAGCCTGGCGCTGGACCTTGATTTCCGTTTCCAGACCATCCTTTTTCGCCAGCAGAGCTCGACGCCTGGCTTCGAGTTCGGCATTGTCGATCGTGGCAATCAGGTCACCGGCTTTGACCGGTTCTCCTTCTTGTTTGACGATCCGGGTGATGCGGCCGCTGATCTTGGTGGACAGGACGGTGGAACGATCCGAGGAGACCACCCCCATGGCCGGCAGGGTCAGAGTCACCTGCTGCGGGGTGGGAACAAAGGCCTCGACCACAACGGGGAGGACTTTTGCCACTGGAGCTTCGGCCAGTTGGTTCTGGCGTTTTTTCAGCAGGGCGACGGCGCCGCCAGCGACCAGCAGTACGATCAGGATGGTGATCAGTTTCCTTTTCATTGCACAACTCCTGTGAGATCGTCGCCGTACAGGACAGCCAGTTGGCTGACGACCTGCCAGCGATCGACGTGAGTCTGATGAAGGGCGGCTTCGGCCTCGAGAACTCCGGTTTCAAAGCGCAGATACTCCTCGGTGCTCATACGCCCGTTGCGATAGGCGACCTTGGCGATTTCGAGCAGGCGCCGGTTGTTGTCGAGGGTGGTCTGGGCCAGCTTGTTCGACCGGTCGATAACCGGAAGCTGATCCTTCAGGCCGGCAGCCTCGGTGGTCAGGTCGATGCGCAGCTGCGCAAGCTGCTGCCGCTTGCGGCGCAGCCGGATTTCGGCCTGGTCGATGCTGGTTGACAGGCTGCGGTCGAAGAGCGGAAGGGAGAGTTTGATGCCCAGATAGTCATAGTCGCGATCGATCGAGCTGCCGGTGTTGTAGGCTTCACCCCGGTTGCCGGAAACGACCCCTTCGAGTTTGAGCACCGGAAACCGGCGGTCCTTTTCGCCCTGCAATTCCTTCTCGGTCGCTGCGACCTCGGCCTGCTGCTGGGTCAGTTTGAGAAATTCGCCTTCGGCAACGGGCCGCTTCAGGGTCATCATGACGAAGTGGTCAAGCCGGATGCCGGTCAGTTGCAGCAGCTGGTTTTTCAGGGAGATGGCTTGCCGTTGCAGATCATTGCGCTGTTTGTTGAGGTCATTCAGCAGGGTCTCCACCTTGAGAAGTTCGGATTCAGAGGTGCGACCGTTGTTGACGGCAACCTGCAGGTCGTCGTGGGTCTTGCGCAGGGATTCGAGCCTGGCGGCAATGGCCTTGTCGAGATG
>CAZCUR010000173.1:0-1620 GCA_964501815.1 uncultured Geothermobacter sp. | reverse complement strand
GGGACAACGGCTGGAGTGCGTCTTTTTGCTTGAAATTTGTTGAATATGGCATAGTATGTCGGAAGATTGTCGACATACTATGTCCTATAAGACAATTTCTTTGGACTGACCATGAGCGAAAACTTGCGCCAGGCCATTCCCTTTGAGGAATTTGACTACCAGGCCCTTATGGGGGCACTGGCCGACTATGCCTGTCCCCGGGACAAGGTGACCGAGCTGATGGCCAGGGGGGACATCGTCCGGGTCAAAAAGGGACTGTACATCTTCGGAGAAAAATGGCGGCGCCGACCCTATTCGCGGGAAATTCTCGCCAATCTGCTCTACGGCCCTTCCTGCGTCTCTCTCGACTATGCACTGTACTATCATGGCCTGATCCCGGAGCGGGTCGAAGCAGTCACCTCCGTCACTCCAAAGCGCGCCTCGCGTTTTACCACCCCCGTGGGGCTCTTTCTCTACAGTTGTGTCCCGGAGGCTGGTTTTGCCATTGGCATTGGCCGGGTCGAACTCGAAGACGGTCGGGCCTTCCTGATTGCCGTTCCGGAAAAGGCACTGGCTGACAAGCTCCTCAAGGAGCGGGGTCTGGGGCTGAGAACCCAGAAGGAGTGCCTGCAGTATCTTGTGGAGAATCTGCGGGTCGAAGAGGCGGCGCTGCGGCAAATGGACGCCGGCCTGCTCGAAGAGCTTTCTCGAGGTTACCGCTCCCCGCGTATTGCGCTGCTGGCCAGACTGGTGCGACGTCTGGCACGGAAAACAGGTTAGTCATGCGTGAACTTGTCGCCCAGATGTTCGCCAAATACGACTGCCAGCGGGTCGAGGATGCCACCCGGGCGTTGCGGGAAATCCTCCAGGAACTGGCTTTGCTCGGACTGTGGCGGGCCAAGTTTTTCGAGAAGGCCGCATTTTACGGCGGGACAGCCCTGCGTATTCTGTATGGGTTGGACCGTTTTTCCGAAGACCTCGATTTCTCCCTTTTGCGGCCGACACCTGATTTCAGCCTGGAGCGCTACAGCCAGGCGCTGGAACGTGAGCTGGGGGCCTTTGGTTTCGAGGTGCGGGTGGAGCAAAAGGGGAAGGCCGTCGCGACGGCGGTGCAGTCGGCCTTTCTGAAGGCCGACACGGCCAATGAACTGTTGGTCATTCAGGCCGGCGAGCCCATCCGGCGCCAGATTCCGGCCGGCCAGGTCACCCGGATCAAGATCGAGGTTGACACCAACCCGCCGCCCGGGTTTGACACGGAGAACAAGTTCCTGCTGCAGCCGATCCCTTTCAGCGTTCGTAGTTACCGTCTGCCCGATCTGTTCGCCGGGAAGATGCACGCCGTGCTCTGCCGTCGCTGGAAGAACCGGGTGAAGGGGCGCGACTGGTACGACCTGGTCTGGTATTGTGCCCACCATCCCGAGCTGCATGTGGGCCATCTGGAGCAGCGGATGCGTCAGAGCGGCCATTGGAGCGGGCCGGAAAGCCTCGGCCCCGATACGGTTCGTGAACTTCTTGCTGAAAGCATTGGTCGGCTGGATGTCGAGCAGGCCCGCAGTGAGGTTCTGCCGTTTGTCCGCAACCCGGATGCACTGACCGTCTGGTCGCGGGAGTTTTTTCTCGATGTCATCACGCGCATACGGT
>CAZCUR010000172.1:0-1664 GCA_964501815.1 uncultured Geothermobacter sp. | reverse complement strand
GTGCCACTCACCCCTCGATGCCATACTTCTGCATCCAGTTGTTGAGCGTCTGGTAGTTTTTAAGCCCCAGCAAATCGGCGGCTTTGCTCTTGTTGCCGCCGGCTTCCGCGAGGGCTCTTCGGATGTAGTGGGAAGTTAAAAAGGCTTGCAATTCCTGAATGTTGAAGCCTCCCCCCAAAGGCCGCGACAGGATATCATCTTTGTCTTCACTAATGCCAGTCAGAAGTGCATCGCGCACATCCTCTTCCTGGATGACAGCCTCTTTGGACCAGACACAGATGCGCAAAATGGTGTTGTACATCTCCCGGGCATTGCCGGGCCAGGGGTGCCGAAGCAGAAGATTTTTTGCGTTGATAGAAAATTTTTTCTCAATGTAGTCCGGCCCCTGACTCAGTTCGCGGTTCACCTGGTTGAGCATGTGCTCAAGCAACAGGTGAATGTCCCCCTCTCTCTCGCGCAGGGGAGGCAGTTTGAGAACCGCCACGGCCAGCCGATAGAACAGGTCGGAGCGAAAACGGCCCTGGGAGACATCCTCCATCAGATCCCGGTTGGTGGCGGCGATGATACGCACATCGACCCGGCGATCCCTGGCTTCACCGATACGCCTGACAACCCCGTCATTAAGGATTCGCAACACCTTGACCTGGGCGTCTGGCGGCAGCTCTCCGAGTTCGTCGAGAAACAGTGTGCCGCCATCGGCCTGTTCGAAATAGCCCGGATGCTCCTTGACCGCGCCGGAAAAAGCCCCCTTGGCGTAGCCGAAAAATTCCGCTTCGAACAGATCCTTGGGAATGGCGCCACAGTTGACGGCGACGAAGGGTTTGTCAGAACGGGGACTTTGACGATGGATGAAGCGAGCGAAAAGCTCCTTGCCGGTACCGGTTTCCCCTTCGATCAGGACCGACACATTGCGTTTCGCAACCAGTTCCGCCCGCTCGATCTGACGCCGTATGGCCTTGCACCGACCTACGATCCCTCCCCTGAATGCATCACGGGGCAAACCTGCCTGGTCCAAATCGAAAGGAGGTGTCGGCACAGACCTCCAGACATGCGCTGCATAATGGAAAGACGAATCTTCGGATAGAGACCCCTTGCTGGCCCAGCTTGCCAGTCTTTCATCCAACGCATCCCGGGCATCCGGGACGAACTCGGTGAAGATGTTGAAGGGCATCTCCACCAGTTCAACACCTGCTTCTCTGGACGACTGCACCAGCTGCGCCTGGGGGAACGGTCCCTTGGCGAGGAGGATCCAAACCGATGCCATGGCGGGCGTGCCGGGACTCAAATGAAAGACGGGCAGCACCCGACGGCGTTCCTCTCTGCCCCGATCGAGAACCTTGCGTACCTGCATGCGGGCGGCCTGATAGATGGCGGCAAAATCGACCGGGCTTGGCAGGGATACGGAAACCAGCTCAACAGGGCGATCACACAGCCCCTTCAACCAGCCGAGGTAGTCCTCGACCCGTTCATCAGGTCCGTAGTTGTTGAGCAGAACCAGACGATCCACCGGCAGTTCGGTTGCAACCCTTGCAATAGGCCCGAGCTGGCTGTCGTCCCCGCTCCTTGACGCCTTGAGATCGTTCATCCCCACCCAGGCAAACAGTACGCGCTCCATGGCACATCTCCCCGTCGTTAAGATGCTCTCAAGATAGAATTTTTCTTAC
>CAZCUR010000171.1:0-1833 GCA_964501815.1 uncultured Geothermobacter sp. | reverse complement strand
ACGACGATGAAAAAAATCCAGATCCTCGGAACCGGCTGTGCCAAGTGTCAGAAACTGGCCGAAAACGCCAAGCAGGCGGCCGACAGTCTCGGCCTGGAGTACGAAATGGAGAAGGTCACCGACATCAACGACATCATGAAGTTCGGCGTCATGACCACCCCGGGGCTGGCGGTGGACGGCAAGGTTCTCGTGACCGGCAAGGTGCCGAGTCCGTCCGAACTCGAAAAGCTGCTCGGATGATGGCCGTGCCCCGCGCCAGCACCCTGATTCTCGCCGCCCTGTTGTCCCTGCTGACCTTTTCCGGAGCCTTTGCGGCCGACCTGCCGAAACTGGTCGATGTCGGCGCCGACAAATGCATCCCCTGCATCAAGATGGCGCCGATTCTCGACCAGCTGCGCGAGGATTATCGCGGCCGGCTGGAGGTCGTCTTCGTCGACGCCTGGAAAAATCGTGACGAGGCGGCACGCTACGGGGTTCGCATGATCCCCACGCAGATCTTCTACGCCCCGGACGGCAAGGAGCTTTACCGCCACACCGGCTTTTTCAGCCGCGAGGAGATCCTCGCCAAGTGGCGGCAACTGGGCTTCGACTTCGGCAGGAACAACTCATGATCGCAACCCTGATGGGGCAATTGAGCCAGGCGGTCGAGGGAGCCCCCCTGATCGCCCTGTCGGCCGCTGCGGCCTGGGGCGTGCTGAGCATTCTGCTCTCCCCGTGTCACCTGGCGAGCATCCCCCTGATCGTCGGCTTCATCGACGGTCAGGGGGAGATGACCACCCGACGGGCCTTTGTCATCACCAACCTGTTCGCCTTCGGCATCCTGGTCTCGATTGCCCTGATCGGCCTGCTGACCGCCCTGGCCGGGCGCATGCTGGGCGATCTCGGCCCCTGGGGCAACGACCTGGTGGCGGGCATCTTCTTCCTTTTCGGCCTGCACCTGTGGGGGCTGATTCCCATGCCCTGGTCCGGACCGGGGCGGGTCGGCCTGCAGCGCAAGGGGCTGCTGGCGGCGCTGATCCTGGGGCTGGTCTTCGGCGTGGCCCTTGGCCCCTGCACCTTCGCCTTCATGGGGCCGGTCCTCGGCGTCGCCTTCGCCAGGGCCGGTGAGAGCCTGGTCTTCGCGGCCCTGCTGCTGCTCGCCTACGGTCTCGGCCACTGCGCGGTGATCGTCTTTGCCGGCACCTTTACCGAAAGGGTGCAGCAGTACCTGAACTGGAACGAACGCTCGCGCGGCACCATCTGGGTCAAAAGAATCTGCGGGCTGCTGGTCATCGCCGGCGGCGTGTGGCTGATCTATTCGGCACCCTGACTCAGCCTGCCCTGACGGCGGACGCGATAAGCCTGACAAGCGAATTAATACATAGAAATATCCAAACTAAAAGCAAGGGAGAGCCCCATGGAAAATCTGAATGATCTGTTCGAAACCGGCATGAAATTTCACGGTCACAAGTGCCCGGCCATGCCGATGGGTCTGCGAGCCGGCCTGGCGGCCATGAAGGCACTCGGCGTCGAACGTGCCCAGGACAAGGAGCTGCGCGTCATCGCCGAGACCGGCGAGGGACATGCCGCCGGCTGCTTCGTCGATGGCATCATGACCGCCACCGGCTGCACCTACGGCAAGTCGAACATCAAGAAACTTTACTACAACAAGATGGCCTTCACCCTGATCGACACCAGGACCGGCCGATCGGTACGTGTTTCCCTCAAACCCGGCTTTTTCGAGAAGGCCCTCAACTCCCCCTTCGTCCAGCAGCGCAAGGCGGGCGTACCACCCCAGGATATCCCGGCCGAAATTGCCGACCCGCTGGTGAACAACATCCTTTCGATGCCCGA
>CAZCUR010000170.1:0-1905 GCA_964501815.1 uncultured Geothermobacter sp. | reverse complement strand
GCGGCACAGGGTTTTGTGGCCTTCTTCGTCCCTTCGTGGTTTTGTGGCAGATTCCTCTTTTAAGCAAAGCCGATACCATACCGACTTCGCCGGAAATCCTTTTCAATCCAGCTCGTTACACCGTTCCCCGCACACCCTGCCCTGTTGCGTCCGTGACAGATTATCCGGCTGTAGACATCTGTGGCCGCGGCCGCAGCCCCTGGAGAAACAGCCCGGCGTAGATGTCGGCAATCTCCCTCAGGGTTTTGCCCCCCTCCGGGCGATACCAGCTCGCCACCCCGGCGCAGGCCTTGATTAACGCCCTGGTGCAGAGTTTGACGTCGGCCACCTGCCAGTTCTCCTCGTCGATGCCGCGCTCGAAGATCTCTTCGACCATGCGCTGATAGCGGTCCCTTCGGGCCACAACCTCGCGGTAGTTGTCAGGTTCGAGATTGCGCAGCTCGTCATCGGTGACATAGGCGCGGTCGGCGCCGGTGACGATGTAATCGATGTGAAAACGGACCATGTTCACCAGCATGTCGGACGGAGTCTCGGCCGCTTCCAGCGCCTCTCTAAGTCGGGCGATCATCTCGTCCATGGTCTGCAGCATCACCTCGCACAGAATGTCCTGCTTGGAGGCGAAATGGTGATAGATGCTGCCGCCCTTGATGCCGACCCGGGCGGCCAGGTCACGCAGGTTGGTGCCCAGATAGCCGTTCTGCCGGAACAGGTGGGCCGCTTCCTGAAGGATGAGATCACGGGTTGTTGTCGACTCGGACATGCACAACTCCACAAACGTAAACGACCTAACGTTTGTTAGGGAATATATCAAACATTGTTTTGGGGTCAAGAAAAAATTTGCCTTTTACGTCAATGCCGCGGCCTTCGGCCAAAGGCCTTGCCCCCGACGCCCGCCGTCTCCACAAGAATTGACGCAAATTAAGGATTACGTTAATTTTCTTCCGTTTTTCCGCTACGACCAACAGACCGTTTTCTAGCCTTCAACTTTCGGAATTCCATGAACCTTCAGAATCACGCCAACTTCATCTGGTCGGTCGCCGATTTGCTGCGTGGCGACTTCAAGCGCTCTGACTTCGGCCGCATCATTCTGCCCTTCACCTTGTTGCGTCGCCTCGAGTGCGTGCTCGAGCCGACCCGCGAGGCGGTGCTGCGACGCTACGCCGAGCTGAAGGAGAGCAGCCTCGACCTCGACGCCATTCTGCCGAAGGTCGCCAAACAGCGCTTCTACAATATTTCGCGCTATACCCTCGGCAACCTCGGCGAGACCGAAACCCGCGCCAACCTGGAAGACTACATCGCCAAATTCAGCAGCAACGTGCGCGCGTGCTTCGACTATTTCAATTTCAATACCTGGCTTGACCGCCTGGCCGACGCCAACCTGCTCTACCTGGTGGTGCAGCGCTTCGCCGGCATCGACCTGCATCCTGATGTGGTTTCGAACCACGAGATGGGGCTGATCTTCGAGGAGCTGATTCGCCGCTTTGCCGAAAGCGCCAACGACACCGCCGGGGAATACTTTACCCCGCGTGACGTAGTGCGTCTGGCGACCACCCTGGTCTTCGCCCCCGACAGGGAGGTGCTGACCGGCGAGGGGGTCATCCGCACCCTGTACGACCCCTGCTGCGGCACCGGGGGTTTTCTCGCTTCGGGGATGGAGCAGGTCAACGAGTGGAACAACCAGGCGCGCATCGTCCCCTACGGTCAGGAACTCAACCCCGAATCCTACGCCATTGCCGTGGCGGACATGCTGGTCAAGGGGCACGACCCGAAGAATATCAAGTTCGGCAACACCCTCAGCGACGACCAGTTGCCGCTGGAGCGCTTCAATTACTGCCTCGCCAATCCGCCCTTCGGCGTCGACTGGAAGAAGGTGCAGAAAGCGGTCAACGACGAGCACCAGCTCAA
>CAZCUR010000169.1:0-1911 GCA_964501815.1 uncultured Geothermobacter sp. | reverse complement strand
CATGCTCAACATCCGCACCAGTGAAACCGACCCACTGCAGATTGCCACCATCACCTTTCCCTGGCTGCCGGGACGCATCGGTTTGACCTTCTGCCCCGGCAAAAAGGGGGAAAGCACCTTCGGCGGCCCCTGGCAGCGCGACCTGGAAACCGACCTGGCGGTGATTCGGGACTGGGGCGCCTCCTGCCTGGTCACACTGATGGAGGAACACGAGCTCTCCCTGCTGCAGGTGGAAGAGCTGCCCGAAGCCGCCCGGCGGCACGGACTGCAATGGCTGCATCTGCCGATCCGGGACCTGGACGTGCCCGGCGAGAGCTGGCTGAAGGATTGGCGACAGGAAAACGGCCCTGAACTGCGCGACCGGCTGGTGGATGGCGAACGGATCCTCATCCACTGTCGCGGCGGTCTCGGCCGTACGGGCCTGGTCGGCGCCCTGCTGCTGCGCGATCTCGGCCTGGACGCCGACGAGGCAATCCGGCTGGTGCGCCGGGTCCGCCCAAACGCCATCGAAACCCGTGAGCAGGAGCAATTCGTCCGCAGATACCGCTCCTGGGCCGGCCGCCAGAGCTACCGGCACTTCTTGGGCTGTCTGCTCGGTGGCGCCGTCGGCGACGCCCTCGGCTGGCCGATCGAGTTCACTCCCCTGGACGGCATTCGTAAAAAATTCGGCCCGCAGGGCATCACCGGACCAAAACCCAACGCGAAAGGCATTGTCGAGGTCACCGACGACACCCAGATGAGCCTGTTTACCGCCGAGGGGATCCTGCTCGCTTACCAGCGGTTTCGTGACCGGGGCACCGGACCGCTCTTCGACGTCATCACCTGGGAGGCCTACCAGCGCTGGCTGCAGACCCAGAGCAGGCAAAGGCCGAGAAACCCCGAGAAAGTCATGGCCCCGGGCTGGCTGCTGCGCGAACCCGCCCTGTATGCCCGGCGCGCACCGGGAGAGGCCTGCACATCGGCCCTCGAGGCCGGGATACAAGGCACGATGCACAGGCCGGTCAACGACAGCAAGGGCTGCGGCACGGTCATGCGTATCGCCCCGGCCGGTCTGTTCGTCTGCTCTCCCAGTGCCTGTAGAAGCCTGGGCAAAAGGGCCGTCAACCAGGAAGCCTTCCGTCTCGGCTGCGAACTTTCAGCCCTGACCCACGGCCATCCGTCCGGGTATCTGGCCGGCGGTTTTCTGGCGCTGCTGATCGGGCGGTTGATCATGGGTGACTCCCTTGAAGAAGCCATCACTACCGCCCGCGAGGAACTCATCCAGCACCCGGGGCATGAAGAAGTCGCGGAAGCCATCGACCGGGCCTTCAAGGTCTATGCAGAGACCAGGGACAATCCCTCTGCCCAGGCGGTGGAACAAATCGGTGAAGGCTGGGTCGCCGAAGAGGCACTGGCCATCGCCATCTACTGCTGCCTCTGCCACCCGGACAGTTTCGAAAAAGCTGTCCTTCTGGCCGTCAACCACAGCGGCGACAGCGACAGCACCGGCGCCATCACCGGCAACATCATGGGTGCGTTGCTGGGCATCGACGGGATTCCCGACGCCTGGCTGGAAAACCTGGAGCTGGCCGACACCATACGGGATATGGCACGGCGCCTGTTCTGCTGCGATGCCGAGACGCCTGGGGTGCCCGCTGTTTGAAGGCCCCCTTCACCCAACTGATCAAAACCAGCTCCCGTCGCTCCAAGGTACCGGACGGGAACAGCCCGTGCCAGGGCAGGGTCAGAAGTGGAGGCCCTATGGCACCAAGGGGAGGTTTTCAGGATGAAAAAGGCAACGATCAACCCGAAAGATCTCCAGCCCCGGAAGCTCTACGCGGGGTTTGAGGGCGGCTCAATCCACACCGCCGAACGGGATGGCCGCTATTACGTCATTGTCGACGAAAGCACCCTGTTCGATCTGTTGTCCGA
>CAZCUR010000168.1:0-1915 GCA_964501815.1 uncultured Geothermobacter sp. | reverse complement strand
AAGAGCCCGAATCAGTTCCGGTTCAACGACCTCACCCGTTCGCGCAGGTTCGCGACGAAATCCGTTTCGGGCGGGCAGTGACAGTGTGACGGCCGTGGTTTGCTGCGGCGCTCGGCCGCGACCTCGACGTCGAAATCGACCACCACCGGCAGGTGATCCGAGTAGCAGACCCGGGGAACCTGGAAATCGCACACTCGAATCTGCGGGCTGTGCAGCACGAAATCGAGATGGCGGACCGGTTTGTGACTTGGGAAGGTGGGAATCCGGTTGATGTTGGCGTTTTGCAGCCCGGTGGCGGCGAGAAAGAGGTCGATCTCCTGTTCCCCCCACAGGGTGTTGAAGTCGCCGGCGACCAGGACGGGGCGGTCGGTTTGGCGGATCAGGGAGTAGAGGGCGTTCAGCTGGTGATGGCGCGCACGCATGCCGAGCGCCAGGTGGACGAGGTAGATGACCACCTGCTCCAGTTCCAGCTCGATCACCAGGCGTTTCATGCCGTGTTCAAAGTAGTGGAAGGTTTCGTTGCGGATGCGGTCCCGGGCCAGAAAGGCATTCCCCTGGCTCCGGACCACCGGCACATGCCGCCAGAAGGAACGTTCGCCGTACTTGACCGTATGGCAGTGGTAATGACCCAGGTCCTTCGCCATCTGTTCGACCTGGTTTTTGCCTCGGCTGCGGTAGGAGCCGCGATCGACCTCGACCAGTCCGATGACGTCCGGTTCCAGGTCGCGCAGAAAAGCGGTGATACGCTCAAGGTTCCTGCCCGAAGGGCGAAAGAAATGATGGGTTTTCGGGCCGGTGGCGTAGCGGATGTTGTAGAGTACGAATCGCAAGGCAGCCTCCTTTTCGATTTAACCACGCTGCCGAACAGAAGCAAGTTGATCATCCAGAGCTGTCCCACTTGAGACAGGAACCTGTGACATGCTATGTTTTCGGCCGGTTAGCAACTTTCAACAGCGGGAAACCAGATGACATCACAACCGAAAATCATGATTATGGGGACCGGCCGCGCCGTGCCGGAGAAGATTCTTACCAACGCCGACCTGGAGCGCATGGTCGACACCTCCGACGAGTGGATTACCACGCGCACCGGTATCAAGCGGCGCCACGTCGCCGAACCGGGCAGCGCCCTCTCGGACCTGGTGGCCGAGGCGGCGAACAGGGCGCTGGAGGATGCCGGACTGAGCGCCGAGCAGATTGATCTGATTGTTCTCGGTACGGTCACCGGGGATATGAAATTCCCCTCCACCGCCTGTATCGTGCAACAGAAGATCGGCGCCAAAAACGCCGTGGCCTTTGACCTTTCCGCCGCCTGCACCGGTTTTCTCTACGGTCTTCAGGTTGCCGAAGGGCTGATGACCACTGCAGGCTACCGGCACGCGCTGGTGATCGGCGGCGAGATTCTCACCTCGATGGTCGACTGGCAGGACCGCGACACCTGCGTGCTGTTCGGCGACGGTGCCGGGGCTGTGGTGCTCGGCCCCTCCGACGGCGAACGCGGCCTGCTGCAGACCTGTCTCGGCAGCAACGGCGAGCACGCCGGTCTGCTCTACAACCCGGGCGGCGGCTGTATCAATCCGCCCAATGCCGAAACCGTAGCCGCCAACCTCTACGCCATCCGTATGGAAGGGCGTGAAGTCTTCCGCCACGCGGTCACCGCCATGACCTCGGTACTGGAGAAGGCCCTCGAAAAACAGGGTCTGACTGGTGAGGACCTCGACCTGCTCATCCCCCATCAGGCCAACCTGCGCATCATCGAGGCGGTCGGCAAGCGCTTCAACGTGCCGCGCGAGAAGGTCTACGTCAACGTCGACCGCTACGGCAACACCTCCGCCGCTTCCATCCCTATCGCCCTGGATGAGCTGCGCCGCGACGGCGGTCTGAAGCCCGGTGCGCTGGTAGGGATGGTCTCCTTCGG
>CAZCUR010000167.1:0-1939 GCA_964501815.1 uncultured Geothermobacter sp. | reverse complement strand
CCGATAAAACCGGCACCGCCGGTGACCAGCATGCGCACGGAACTCTCCCTCTCAAAGGCTCCAGTAAACCAACCCCCGCCTTTCGGCTTCCCCCACGGAAAGCTGGTGTTTGACATCCATCAGCACACGACCACCGCCCTCTCGGTAAAACCTGGGGAATTCCGCCGCCAAGTCCCTGAAACAATCATGGGCGACCGCCCAGACAATGGCATCTGCATTGGCATTTTCGACAGTTGCCAGCAGCCGGACACCATATTCCTCCAGCGCCATGTCGGCATCGGCAACCGGATCGTAGACGAGCGTCTCCACCCCAAAGCTCTCCAGTTCCCGGAGAATATCGACCACTTTGCTGTTGCGAATGTCCGGACAGTTTTCCTTGAAGGTCAACCCCAAAACAAGCACCCGGCTCCCCTTGACCTGCCGGTCGGCGGCGATCAGTTTTTTTACGGTCATCTCGGCAATATACTTGCCCATGTTGTCGTTGATGCGCCGGCCGGCGAGAATGACCTCCGGGTGATAGCCGATGCTTTCCGCCTTGAAGGTGAGGTAATAGGGATCGACACCAATACAGTGGCCGCCGACCAGGCCGGGGCGGAACGGCAGGAAATTCCATTTGGTGCCCGCCGCCTCCAAAACATCCCGCGTGGGAATACCGAGCCGGTTGAAAATCAGCGCCAGCTCGTTCATCAGGGCGATATTGAGATCGCGCTGGGTGTTTTCAATCACCTTGGCCGCCTCGGCCACCCGAATCGACGACGCGCGATGAATACCCGCTTTGACAATAAGTCCATACAGATTGGCGACCAGGTCGAGGCTTTCCGCATCCTGGGCGGACACCACCTTGACGATCTTGTCGACGGTGTGAACCTTGTCGCCCGGATTGATGCGCTCGGGCGAATAGGCCACCTTGAAATCAATCCCGCAACGCTTGCCCGAAGCCTGCTCCAGCCAGGGGACACATTCCTCTTCGGTCACACCGGGATAGACCGTCGATTCGAACACGACAACCGCCCCGTCAGCGAGGTGAGGTCCGATGAGCCGGCAGGCGGACTGCAGGGGGCGCAAATCGGGACGTCGGTTGCCGTCAATGGGCGTCGGCACGGTAACAATAACCACCCCGGCCCGGGCGAGATCCGCAGGATTGCAGGTCAGTTCAAGTCGGGCCTTGCGCAGCTCCTCTTCTGAAACTTCACCGGTCGCATCATGAAAGCAGCGTAGCTGCTGCAACTTGCGTTCATCAATATCGAAGCCGATGACGCGCATATGATGCGCAAAAGCAACCGCAAGCGGCAATCCAACATAACCAAGGCCGACAACCGCGATGGCCCCCTTCTCTTTCAGCTGTTCAATGGTCATGTCCATCTCCGGAAAACACGAAAAGCTCCGAACAACCGGTCCGGAGCCGACAGGAACACTGCAGATCCCCCTCCAATCGGCGGCAAAAAGATAGCATCAGGATTATTGAGGGTCAATAAAACCCGCCGCCGTCAGCCGCTGAGCAGATGGTCGACCAGAAGAGAGAGGTTGCCAAAACACCTGTGTTCCAGTTCGGGATTTTTTTCAAGGCAGGATTTCCCGTATCCCGTCAGCAGCAGCCAGGAACGGCAGCCGGCCGCTTCTCCGGCCAGAAGGTCACTGGGTTTGTCTCCCGCCATGACACTGGCGGCCAAATCGATGCCGTGGCGCCGGGCTGCCTGCAACAACAATCCCGGTTTCGGTTTGCGACAGTTGCAGGAAATCGTAAACTCGGCGACTGTACCATCCGGATGGTGGGGACAAACCAGCCAGTCATCGACATGGGCGCCGGAAGCGGCCAGTTGCAGCGAGATTTCTGCATGAATTGCCGAAACGCGGTCAAGACCGAAATAGCCGCGGGCGACCCCCGACTGGTTGGTCACGACCACAACCAGCCAGCCCGCGCTGTTCAGCCGGGCTATGG
>CAZCUR010000166.1:0-2029 GCA_964501815.1 uncultured Geothermobacter sp. | reverse complement strand
GCGGTTGGAGACCGTATCCCGATGGGGTATGCTGACCGGCAGCCGGCACCTCCGGCGCCTCGGGAGGATTGTTATGGAAGCACCCCGCCTGTTTCTGATTGATGGGTCAAGCTATATCTACCGTGCCTACTATGCCATCCGTCACCTGAGCAACTCCAGGGGGATGGCCACCAATGCCGTCTACGGTTTCACGCAGATGCTGCTCAAGGTTTTGCGCGATTATCAGCCGGACGCGGTGGCGGTGGTGTTTGACAGCAAGGGGCCGAGTTTTCGCAAGGAGATCTATCCGGAATACAAGGCCAACCGGGCCGCCATGCCCGAGGATTTGGTGCCGCAGATCCCCCTGATCAAAAAGGTGGTTCAGGGGTTCAACCTGCCGGCCCTGGAATGTCCGGGCTACGAAGCCGACGATATCATCGCCACCCTGGCGCGCCGGGCCGAACGGGCCGGCCTCGATGTCACCGTGGTCACGGGCGACAAGGACCTGATGCAGATTGTCAGCGAGCATGTCCGGCTGCTCGACACCATGAAAGACCAGGTCTATGGGGTTGCAGAAGTGACCGAGCGCTTTGGCGGCCCTGACAAGGTGGTCGAGGTTCAGGCCCTGGCCGGGGATTCCTCCGACAACGTCCCGGGGGTCCCCGGTATCGGCGAGAAGACCGCCCGGCAGCTGATTGCCGAGTACGGCAGTCTGGAGAACCTGCTGGCCAACGCCGAAAGCATCAAACAGCCGAAACGGCGCGAGAACCTGGTCAACTTCGCCGAGCAGGCCCGCCTGTCCCGGCAGCTTGTCCAGCTGGTCGATGATCTGGATATCGCTATCGATCCGGTTTCCCTGAGTCTGCCCGAGCCGGACCGGGAGGCGCTCGACGCCCTGTTTGCCGAATGCGAGTTCCACAATCTGCGCAAGGAGCTGACCTCCGAGGTCGGCCGGACGCAGGACCGGGGCGAATACAGGGCCGTGCTGGATCGTGCCGCTTTTGAGGAGTTGCTGGCGCAGCTCAAGCAGGCGGGCCGCTTCTGCTTCGATACCGAAACCACAGGCCTCGATCCGATGCGGGCCGAACTGGTCGGCTTTTCCTTTGCCGTCGAACCGGGCCGGGCCTGGTATCTGCCCCTGGGGCACCGCTATCTCGGTGCCCCCGACCAGCTCGACCGCAACCAGGTGCTTACCGAACTTGCGCCGCTGTTTGCCGACCCCGGCATCGGCAAGATCGCCCAGAACGCCAAGTTCGACGAGCTGGTGCTGCGCCATGCCGGGCTGGAACTGGAGGGGCTGGTCTTCGATCCGATGCTGGCCAGCTATCTGGCGCGTCCGGCCTCCCGTTCCCACGGCATGGACGCCATGGCGGCCGAACTGCTCGGCTACCGGCCGATTCCGTTCGAGGAGGTCTGTGGCAAAGGGAAAAAAGCCATCAGCTTTGCCGAAGTGGAGATTGAGCGCGCCACCGAATACGCCGCCGAGGATGCCGATATCACCCTGCGCCTGGTTGATGTGCTGGAGCCGATGCTGGAGGAGACCGGGCAAAAGAGCCTGTTCACCGATGTCGAACTGCCGCTGGAGCGACTGCTGGCGCGCATGGAATGGACCGGGGTGCGTATCGACAGCGATTTTCTCGCAGGCCTTTCGGCGGAATTCGGCGCCCGGCTGCGCCAGCTTGAGGAGGACATTTTCGCCCTGGCCGGCACCAGCTTCAATGTCGCCTCGCCCAAGCAGCTGGGCGAGGTGCTGTTCGAACGGCTGAAGCTTCCCAGGGGCAAGAAAACCAAAACCGGCTGGTCGACCGACGTCGAGGTGCTGGGCAAGCTGGCCGAAGAGCATGAGATTGCCCGGCTGCTGCTGGACCACCGTTCCCTGTCCAAGCTCAAGGGGACCTACACCGACGCCCTGCCGAAGCTGGTGCATCCGGACACCGGACGCATTCATACCTCCTTCAACCAGACCGTGACCGCCACCGGCCGGCTTTCCAGCAGCGATCCCAACCTGCAGAACATCCCCATCCGTACCGAGGAGGGGCGGCGCATCCGC
>CAZCUR010000165.1:0-2109 GCA_964501815.1 uncultured Geothermobacter sp. | reverse complement strand
GACTGGTTGGTCACGACCACAACCAGCCAGCCCGCGCTGTTCAGCCGGGCTATGGCATCGGCAACCCCGGGCAAAAGCTCCACCTGGGCCGGGTCATCGAGATAATTCCTTTCGGCAATCAGACTGCCGTCCCGATCGAGAAACAGCGCCCGTTTTCCCGGGCTGGCACCATTCATCGGAAGCTCTTGAGAATCTTGTCGATCATGGCGGTGGTCGACTTGCCGGCTTCGAAATGAATCAGCTCCAGTCGGCCACCATAGCTTTCTACAAACTCCCGGCCGACGACATCCTCGGGACGGTAATCCCCCCCTTTGACCAGGATGTCAGGTCGCAGGGCTTCGATAAGCCGCATCGGGGTATCGTCATCGAAGAGGACCACATAATCGACACAATCCAGGGCGGCCATGATTCTTGCACGGTCCGCCTGACCGACAACGGGCCTCTCGGGCCCTTTGAGTCGCCGGATGGAGGCATCGGTATTGAGGCCGAGGACGAGCAGGTCGCCCAGCTGCCTGGCTTTTTGCAGATAACTGACATGGCCGGCATGCAAAAGGTCAAAACAGCCGTTGGTAAAAACGATGCGGCGGCCCTGCTCCCGGGCGTACCGGCCCAGTTCGGCCAGTTCGTCAGGATCGACAAGTTTGTCCTCCGGATTGGCCGCCTGGATCAATTCCTGCCCGGAAACCGTCGCGACTCCGGGCTTGCCGACAACCAGACCTGCAGCAAGATTGGCCAGACTCATCGCTTTTTCCATGGGCCAGCCCAAGGCCCGGGCGCAGCCGGCAGCCGCCAGAACCGTATCCCCGGCACCTGCGACATCGTGGACTTCGCGTGCGCGGGCCGGGCTGTAGAGTTCGCCCCCATCAGCTCCAAACCATGTCATGCCGCGCTCACCAAGGGTCACCAGCAAACCCTCCAGGTTGAGAGACTGGATGATATCGGTGGCGGCCCTGCGAACCTGATCGCAGGAGGCATCATCGGCGAGCCCGCTAACCGCGAGGAATTCATTGAGGTTCGGGGTAACAATGGTCGCGCCGCGGTAGCGGGTAAAATCCTTTCCTTTCGGGTCGACGAGAACAGGAATCCCGCCTTGGCTTGCGGCCTTCAAAAGAGGCTCCAGAACCCCCGTTGTCACGCCACCCTTGGCGTAATCGGATACCAGAACCAGATCCTGCGCGGGAAGAAGCTCCAGTATTCGGGAGACAAGTTCCGTCTCGGCCGATTCATCCAGAGGAAGGCTTTGTTCCCGGTCGATCCGCATCAGTTGCTGGTTGCGAGCGAGAAGGCGGCTTTTGACTGGTGTCATCCGGCCGGGACTATCGAAAACCCCATGGGTATCAACCCCGGCCCTGGCAAGAAGGTCCTCAAGAAGTTCTCCTGCATCATCGGCGCCGACGACACCGGCGAGAGTCGCCCGGCATCCCCAGCGTGACAGGTTCAGGGCAACATTCGCCGCGCCGCCTGGACGATTCTCCTCACGCGTGAAAGTCAACACGGGAACCGGCGCTTCCGGAGAGATGCGGCCGACATCGCCATAAATGTAGTGGTCAAGCATCAGGTCGCCAACCACCAGAACTGACAGCTTTTCACAGCGCCGCAGGAAACTGCTGACCGTAGAATGACTGATCATGGCCGGTTCTCTCCTGCCAAATCGGCTTCGGTCAGCATGGCACAGATATGAAGGATCACCGAATGAGCCTCCTGGATATGTGAGGTTTCACTGGAGGGAACAGAGACAACAATATCTGACCAGGGAGCGACCAGATCGGTCACGGAACCACAGAGGCAGGCCGTGGCAAGCCCCTTTTGCCTGGCCCGCCTGAGCCCCTCGATCACATTGGTGGAACGCCCGCTGGTTGTCAGCCCCAAAGCCAGATCCCCAGGATTGCCAAGCGCCTCGATTTGCAGAGCAAAAACCTGGTCATAGCCGTAATCGTTGGCCAGGGCCGACAACGTCGCCGGGTCGGCCCCCAGGGCCATGGCGGGGCGATGGCCGTTCTTCAGACGGAAACCGCCGACCAGTTCAGCACAGAAGTGCTGGGAATCCGCCATGGAACCACCGTTGCCGAACACCAGGATGCGGCCAGCGTTTCGCAAGATTCCGGCCAT
>CAZCUR010000164.1:0-2182 GCA_964501815.1 uncultured Geothermobacter sp. | reverse complement strand
GTTTTGGTCTTTCGCGCCTCGCGCCACCCGCCACGCGCCACGCCGCTTTTAATGCACCAACCTTGAAAAATGCCGCTTGGTGGAGTCCTGCAGTTTGCCGGCGGCGCGGAAGGCTTCCTTGAGCAGGTCCTGCTCGATTTTCGACAGGGCGTAGGGATCGAGGTAGTGGCTCGGTTTTTCGCCCTTTTCCACCAGCTCGATTTCGTTACGCAGGCGCAGAAAGGTAAAGGCCTCAAGAGCCGCCTTGAGGTGTTCGGCGGTGTCCTGGGTAAAGACGTTGCGGCGCACCAGCTCTTCCAGCCGGTCGAGGGTGGTGACGGCGTCGAAGCCGTTTTCGAGCATGAAAATACGCACGCAGTCGACGATGAAGATGCTGCCGGCCTGCTTCAGGCTCAGCTTCCCCTTGATCTCCTCGTCCTTTTCCACTACGAAGCGGCCGAGCAGGCTTAAGGGCACCTTGTGCTGGAAGTCGAGTTCCATCAGGTGGTAGAGGAAGACCTGGTTTTCCCGAATCAGCTGGTGGACGATGTCGCGCAGATCCTCAACCAGACTGGCCTCGCCCATCAGCGGCATGAAGTCGAAGAAGATAGTCGAGTAGCGCACCCGCTGCGGTTCAGGCACCTCGATCCACTGGGTGATGCGCTGTTTCCAGTCCTTGAGCCGTCCGCGCCAGAGAGGATTGTTGGCCATCACCTTGCCGTTGCACAACGGATAGCCGATTTCGGCGTAGGCCTGCACCAGACGCTCGGCGAAGGGGACGAAAAAGGCGTCCACCTCTTCAACCATTTCATCCGGAAAATCTTCGTAAATAAAACCGTTGTCCTGGTCCGGGCCGAGCAGCATCTCCTTGCGGCCGCCGCTGCCCATGATGATGAAACAGTAGCGGATGGGGGGCGGCACCAGGCCTTCCGCTTTGACCTGTTCGAGGACCAGTTCAAACCCGCGCTGCAGGATCCGGTGATGGATATAGGAGAGAATCTCCATGGTTTCAAAGGGGGCGCGGGTCTCACTCATCAGGCCCTTGGCGACCTTGACGATTTCCTGCTTGGCCTGTTTGAGCTGCTCGAGGGTTTTCGCCTCCTGGATCGAGCCGACCAGCAGCATTGATTTCTGGCTGCGATAGCGCATCAGATCGCGCAGGGAGATGATGCCGACCAGCTCGCCGTTTTCGACCAGCGGCAGATGTTTGATGCGGTGCGCCATCATGAAAGTGGCGGCTTCGTACATGTAGGCCGTCGGCTCCATGACCTTGGGGTTGCGGGTCATGATGTCTTCAGCCTTGAGGTGGTCACAGTCAACCTGATCCCGCGCCAGGACCTTGTTGACCATGTCGCTTTGGGTGATGATGCCCTGAACGCGGTTGCTGCTGTCGGATATCACGACGGCGCCGATCTTCTTGCGCGCCATGGTTTTGGCGATGTGCCGGATGGTGTCTTCAGGCCTGCAGGTGATGACCGGGGAGGCCATGATTTCCGACAACCTCTTTTTGAAGGGATAGGCCTCGACCTGGGTCAGCGCACTCTGTGCCTGTTCACTGACCATGTCGGCATAGAGGCTGCGCACCCGAGAGTAGATGGCGCGGGTGAAGTATTGATCCACCTCAGGATGGGCCTGGGCGATCTTCCGGATGGTTTCGGCAGGAATGAGAAAACACTCGGTCTCTTTTGCGGTCCGCGCCCCGGCTGTGTAGGGTTCCCCGGTGAAAATGGGGGTGCCGCCGAAAAAGGAGCCGTCGCTACGCAGATCGACCACCATCTCTACCCCGCCGGGGGTGGTGGCGACGATTTCCACCAGCCCCTTGCGGACGATGTAGAGATAGCCGGTTGACGGGTCGTTTTGGCCGAAGATGTGGACGTGGCTGGGGTAGGTTTTGATTTGGGCGGCCTGTTCCAGCTCCTTGATGGCTGCCTCAGGCAGGTGGTCGAAGGGTTTAGTGTCCTTGAGAGTCCTGATCAGCCCCATGTGCCCTCCCTGGGTGGCGGCGGTCGAACGGGAGAACGGTCGATCCGCATGGCAGAAACCGGTAACGCTCCGCAAAGGTTAGCAAAAAAACAGGGATGAGCAAAGTTTAAGATTGGGGCCAATGCTGCGCATTGGAGAACTCAGATGTCAGAACAGCTTCGCTGGCAGAGCCCAATGCTGCGCATTGGAGAACTCAGATGTCAGAGCGCTTCGCTGTCAG
>CAZCUR010000163.1:0-2204 GCA_964501815.1 uncultured Geothermobacter sp. | reverse complement strand
GTAGCCACCACCGGCGTATTCATCGCCAATGCCTCGGCGGCGGTGCGCCCGAAACTTTCCGGTTTTTTGGAACTCGACACCACAACGTCGCTCAGGGCGTAGATTTCGGCCATCTTTCGCTGGCTTCCGGCGAAAACGATACGGTCCGTCAACCCCAGTTCGGCGGTCAATCTTTTCAACCCGTCAAAGTAGGCACGTTTGTCGTCGCGCACCCCACCGACGACCAGCCCGACAACATCATGGCCCTGTTCAGCGAGGATGCCGATGGCGCGGATAAAGGTTTCGTGGTCCTTGAGCTGGGTGATGCGCCCGACCGTTGTGATGACTTTTTTGCCGGTCAGTCGATGCCGGTTGCGGAAGTCGGCGATAAAATCCGCATCCACCTTGTCAGGGTCGAACAGGTCGAGATCAACACCACGGGGGATGACGACCAGCTTGTCGTCCGGCACCTGGTAATGCCGCTGGACATACTCCCTGATTGCTCCGCTGACACAGATAACCTTGTCACCGAAGGTCATCACCCGGCTGTAGGCGTTGACGCTGTTGAAACCGTGGACTGTGGTGACGAAAGGAATGTTCAGCTTTTTGTTGGCCAGATAAGCCAGCCAGGCGGGGACCCGGCTGCGGGCATGAAGGATATCGGGCTCCAGGCGGCGCAGCAGGCGGCGCAAACCGAAAACACGGCCCGGTGCCGTAAGCGGATTTTTGCTGCAGACATCATAGAAAACATGCCGGCCGCCGTCGGCCTCAATGGTGTCGACCAACCGGCCGCCGGCGCTGATGACGATACTTTCATGTCCGCGTCTGACCAGCTCCCGGCTCAGTTCCACCACGCCGCGTTCGACACCGCCTTCATTCAATTCCGGCAACAGCTGGACGATCCTCACAGGCGGACCTCCGCCAGCAGACTTTTCAGATCGACCTTGCGCCTGGCCTCCCCCGGCGCTCCGTCAAACAGGTGCACATAGCCATCCTTTTGCAGACCGGACAGCATGCGCCCGGTTTTGCCGGCGGGTATTGAGTGCGACACGGGCAGGACATCTACGGCGGCCGTCCCCCAGCAGACCGCTTCGCTGATCATCGAAGTCGAATCGGCGGTGACAAAAATACGGTCGGCATGGGCGAGAAAATCCCCCATGGGATTGCGCGGATCGCGACTGTAATAAAGGGCATAGTCGAAGGGAAAGCGCCTCAGAACCTGCTCGATCTCCGGACTGGTCCGACGGCTGGTGGTCAACCAGAAGGCGCAACCGGAACAGAGGGCAAAGATGGTTTTGAGCTGCGTCTCAAACAACTCCGGGTCCAATATACCGTGGCGGCTGTCCCCGCCTACCACCACGGCGACGACGGGCCGGTCATCCTCCGGAGCAACCAGCCCGGCCGGCTCGGACCAGTTGAGATTGACCGGCAGAACCAGGATATTGCCGGCCACAGGTGGATGGTCGTGTTGCTGGGCAAGGATCAGATCAAAATCAAGGCGACAGCCTTTGGGCAGCATCAGGGCCACAGATTTGCAACCAAACCGCTGGGCCAGCAGGCGGTTGGCGTACCAGGTGTCCGAACCGGCCGACACCACGGCGGCGAACGGGCCGGCCACATCCTCGTGCCGGACCAGACCCGGGACGACCACTCCAAGGCGGTTGCACAGATAACTGAGAGCCTTGGCGGACCGGTGACGGAACCCTACGCGGCACCGCACAAAATCCCGGTTCAGCAGACGCGCGAACGCAAGGGACTGATTCACGTGTCCCGGGCGGCCGTCATCAAGGATCAACAGCGGCAAACTGTCAGAAGCTGCGGGCTTCATCCACCAGCATCACAGGAATATCGTCACGCACCGGGTAGGCAAGCCGGCAGGCATCGCAGACGATTTCTTCCTTATCCTCATCCACCCGCACGGACTGTTTGCACTGCGGACAGGCCAGAATGTCCAAAAGGTCTTCCGAAAGATTCATCGATTTCCTCGTCTTGTTCACCAGATCATTCAGCAGGCGTTCCAGTGGCGCGACCCCATCCAAAAAATCAAGCTCGAGCGGAAGATAATAACAGGGCCGGTCGAAGCTGTTTGCCGACAGTTTGACGGCGTCCTTTTCCGTTGTCAAAAGCACATCCGCATCGGACGCCAAGCGATTGAGAACCTCTATGCTTCCGGCAGGATAGCCATAATGATCGGGAAATGCCCGGGTGGCCACCACCTCGAGTCC
>CAZCUR010000162.1:0-2249 GCA_964501815.1 uncultured Geothermobacter sp. | reverse complement strand
TTCATCACCCTGCCGGATTGACAGTCCAGCCCGGCGGGGGGCAATATGGGGCCATCCTTTTCCAACATGTGGTTGGAATGCAGTCTTTGATGAATGACAAGATGGAGGTGGACATGTCTGTTGTATCCCTGATTGACAATCTGAAAAACGGGACCGGTATCAAACGCAGTCGCGCCGCTGCCGAACTCGGCCGACTTGGCGACCCTTCCGCCGGCCCGGCCCTGGTCGAAGCCTTGAACGATGCCAATCCCACGGTGCGCAGCAACGCGGCTTTCTCTCTGGCCGAACTCGGGCTGAAAGAGGCCGCTCCGCATCTGATCCGCATGCTCTCGGACAGCGACGAGTGGGTGCGCAAAAGCGCCGCCAAGGGGCTTGGCCTGCTGCGCGCCGAAGAGGCGGTGCCGCATCTGGAGAAACTGCTGGAAGACGACTCCGACATGGTGCGCCGGAACGCCCGGCGCAGTCTGGAGCAGATCCAGGGGCAGTGACGATAGAGCGACGAGGCGCGTGGCGCGTGGCGCGAACGGCCGGAGGCCTGCGCGATATCAGAGGTCGGAAGTCAGAAGTCAGAGAATGCTTTTTCTGATATCGGACATCTGATCTCTGACTTCTCGCCGCAAAACGGCGTCCTGGCGTTTTGTGGCGGAAAAATTTTGCCCCGAAGCAAAAAAAATGCTTCTCCGACCCCGAAATTTCAGATTTTTGTGAGATTTGCCCGCTAGAATTTCCCGCAACCCTCGCCGGCCGCGACATGGAGGTCGACTGACCGTGGAAAGGGGGGATGCTTGCCGGGTCGGTCGGTGCGGGGACAGATATCAATCATCAGATTCATGGAGGATGAAGATGAAACGTTTGCTGACAGCCGCTTTTCTCGCCCTCACCCTGGTGACCTTTGCCGTTCCCGCTTCTCTGTTTGCCGCCCCGCAGCAGGTCCGGCAGGAACAGACCCAGGCGGTCAATATCAATACCGCCGGTCTGGACGAGCTGGTTAAACTGCCCGGCATCGGCAAGGTGACCGCCGAGCGGATCGTCGCCTATCGTCAGGCCAACGGTCCTTTTGCCAGTGTCGACGACCTGGTCAAGGTCAAGGGTGTCGGCAAGAAGACCCTGGAAAAACTGCGCGCCAGCCTGGTGGCTGAGTGACGTTTGCCCGTCATCCACGTTTGGCCCGCCGGCTTGTGACTGGCGGGCTTTTTTTCTGGGCTTTGATGCGGTAGAAAGGGACATTCTGTTTTCGGGAGGTACCTGAAGTGAAAATCCTGGTGACCGGCGCGGCCGGTTTTATCGGCTACCACCTGAGCCTGCGCCTGCTGGCGCGCGGTGACGAGGTGGTCGGTCTGGACAATCTGAACGACTATTACGATGTCAGCCTGAAACAGGCGCGTCTTGAGCAGCTCGAAGCCCACGACAACTTCCGTTTCGTGCGCATGGACCTGGCGGACCGGGAGGGGATCGCCGGGCTGTTCGCGCGCGAAAAGTTCCAGCGCGTGGTCAACCTGGCCGCCCAGGCGGGGGTGCGCTATTCGCTGGTCAACCCGCACGCCTATGTCGACGCCAACCTGGTCGGCTTTGTCAATATCCTCGAGGGCTGCCGTCACAACGAGGTCGAACACCTGGTCTTCGCCTCGTCGTCCTCGGTCTACGGCGCCAACACCAGCATGCCCTTTTCCATCCACGACAACGTCGACCACCCGGTTTCGCTCTATGCCGCCACCAAGAAGGCCAACGAGCTGATGGCGCACACCTACAGCCATCTCTACGGTCTGCCCTGCACCGGTCTGCGCTTCTTCACCGTCTACGGTCCTTGGGGGCGGCCCGACATGGCGCTCTTTCTCTTTACCCGGGCGATTCTGGCCGGCGAGCCGATCAAGGTTTTCAATCACGGCAAGATGCGCCGGGATTTCACCTACATCGACGACATCATCGAGGGGGTGGTGCGGGTCCTCGACAAGGTTGCCGCACCCAATCCCGACTGGTCGGGCGATCATCCCGATCCCGGCACCAGCTACGCCCCGTACCGCAACTACAACATCGGCAACAACAGTCCGGTGGAACTGATGCACCTGATCGCCACGCTCGAAAAGGCGCTGGGACGCGAGGCGCAGAAGGAGTTTCTGCCGCTGCAGCCGGGCGATGTCCCGGCCACCTGCGCCGATGTCGACGATCTGGCCCGCGATGTCGGTTTCCGCCCCGCCACGCCCATCGAAGTCGGCGTGCAGCGCTTTGTTGACTGGTATCTGGGGTTTTAC
>CAZCUR010000161.1:0-2249 GCA_964501815.1 uncultured Geothermobacter sp. | reverse complement strand
CAGATAACTGATAAAAACCGTCGCGGTGGCGAAGTAGATCAGGATGCCGGTGATGTCGTTGGCGGTCTGCACGAAGGGGGTGGCGGCGATGGCCGGGTCGACACCGATCTTCTTGAAGAAGGTCGGCGCCAGCACCCCCATGGTGGCGGCGACATTGATGGCGAAGGTCATCGCCAGGCCGACCACGACGCCGAGGTAGGGGTTGCCGTGCCAGATCCAGGCAACCAGACCGACGGTGAAACCGCACACCAGCCCCATGATCAGACCGACGCGCATCTCCTTGAGCAACACCCGGCGCAGGGTGGTCATATCGATCTTGCCGGTGGCGAAGCCGCGCACCACGATGGTGGCCGACTGACCACCGACGTTGCCGCCCATGCCGGTGATGACCGGAATGAAGGAAATCAGGGCGATGACGTCCCTGATGGTCACCTTGAACAGCCACATCAGATAACCGGTGATCACGCCGCCGAACAGGTTGGTAATCAACCAGGGCAGACGCACCCGGGCGATCTTGAAGGCCTGGTAGCCGAGCAGCAGCTCTTCGTCGCTGGCACCGGCCATCTTGTAGATGTCCTCGGTCGCCTCCTCGCGGATGACGTCGATGACGTCATCGACGGTGATCAGACCCATGAGCCGGTTCGATTCGTCCACGACCGGCACGGCGAGAATGTTGTACTTCTCGACCACCCGCGCGACCTCTTCCTGGTCCATATCGACCCGCACGCTGATGACATCGCGGATCATGATGTCCTTGAGCACCGTGGTCGGCGGGACCGTCAGCAACTGGCGCAGGGAGAGAACACCGACCAGGCGGTTGTCCTCGTCGGTGACATAGAGGTAGAAGACCATCTCGACATCGCCGGCATCCTGCAGCGCCTGGATCGCCTCGCGCACGGTCAGGTCCTGACCGAGGGAGAAGATTTCCGTCGACATGATGCCGCCGGCGGTATCCTCCTCGTACTGGAGCAGTTCCTCGATTTCCTCGGAGTCCTCGGCCTTCATCAGACCGAGAATTTCGTTGGCCAGCTCCTCAGGCAGGTTCTGGATGATGTCGGCGGCATCATCGTTGGGCATGTTTTGCAGCAGCTCGAGAATCTGCTGCTTGTTGAGCTGCTGCAGCAGCCGGGCGCTGACGGCGTGATCCAGTTCGGCAAGAACGTAACCGGCGACCTCGGGATCGGCGATCAGACCGAAAAGCAGGTTCTGCTCGTTGTCATTCAGATAGCGGAACAGATGCGCGATATCAGCGGGATGAATCTTGCCGAGCAGGCGGCCGATATTGCTGTAGGCTCCCCGCCGCAGCAGGCGCCGGGTGGTTTCGAGGAGTCGTTGCAGTTTCGGTTCCATGACAGTCCTCCCCGAGAAAAAGTGGTGGCGTTCGCCAGCTGTTACGGCGAACGGGAAAATTTAGCACCGCCCCAGGGGGCTGTCAATTGGCCTGACCGGATTGGTTCGTCTCAGGCTGGGAGGCCGCACCGGACGGTTGTTGCTGCGAACTTTGCGGCTCATAGACAAACTTCCAGTCCTGGTAGGTATCCGCATCGGCAAAATCGGAATACTCCTGAGGGAAACCGTCCTTTTTGAACGGCTCTTCCCGACTCCGGCTGTAGACCCCCTTGATGCGGTTGCCATAGCGCGGATCCCGCAGCACCTGAAAATCCTCGCCGGTCATGGGATCCTTGTACAGTTTGCGGATATGGCGCACTGTGCCGGGAAAACGGGGATCCCGCAGCAGATCATCCAGCTCCTGAGGCAGCATGCCCGGGGCACCGCCGTGCCTGACTTTGGCGTAGCTCTCGATGGCGCGCCGGTACTGATCGCCGCGAAAGAGCAGCTCGGCCTCTTTGGAACGCTGCACCACCGTCTTCCAGGTGCTGCCCGCAAGCCCCAGAGACAGGCCGAGCACGGCAACCAGCACCAGCACCACCAGCAGGGAGACACCGGTCTCGGATCCAAGAAGCTGCTGTAATGTCCGGGAAAATCTCATCGCCTGTCAGTTTAAAGGAGGAGGAGGAAAAAAAGAAGTCAGAAAGCAGGAGACAGAAGACAGAAGGCGGAAACAGAATGACCTGGCCATCCAATCTGCTCAAGGCTTGCCCCACTGATGGGAAGAGCTTTTGGGGGCGACCTCGTCGCAGAGCAAAAAACAGCCCCCTCCTCCCCTGGAGGGAGGGGGACTCGGCCATGCACGTAAGGCCATTGCCAACGCCCCTCCTCCAAAAACAGGGGCGGCCCATGTGGACCGC
>CAZCUR010000160.1:0-2264 GCA_964501815.1 uncultured Geothermobacter sp. | reverse complement strand
TAATGGCCTCATTGCCTCGCCAAATCTTTACTTTGGCTCTGTGTTCTCTGTGTCTCTGTGGTTTGCTCGCATGGATGAGCACTTAACAGAACGAGGATGCCATGAACAGAATCTACGTAGTGGGAGCAGGTGTTGCCGGGCAGGAAGGGTTCAGTCGCCAGGCGCTGGAGCTGATCAGCAGTGCCGATCTCCTTATCGGCGGTGAGCGGCAGCTGGCGCTTTTCCCCGATTTCAAGGGGCAGACGCTCACCGTCGGCAGCAATCTGCCCGAGGTGATCGAGGCGCTGAACAACCGGACCGGGCGCACCGTGGTGCTCGCCTCGGGCGATCCGCTCTTCTTCGGCATCGGCCGCTACCTGCTGCGCAACCTGCCCGAAGAGGAGTTCGAGTTCATCCCCAACGTCTCCTCGGTGCAGTACGCCTTCGCCAAGATCCGTCAGCCCTGGGACGACGCCGTCTTCGTCTCCACCCACGGCCGGCCGCTCAAGGCGGCGGTCGACCGCATCGTTGCCAACGACAAGGCGGCTGTGCTGACCGACGAGCGCAACGACCCGGCCGCCATCGCCCGCGAACTGATCGACCGCGGCCGCGAGGGCTACGCCTGCTGGCTGTGCGAAAATCTTGGCGGCGAGGACGAGCGCATCGTTGAGACCGACGTACGCGGTCTGCTGGAGATCAAGGCGGCGCCGCTCAATGTCCTCATCCTTGTCAAGCAATTCGAGGGGGAAGGAAAGGACCGGCGCAGCTGGCTCGGCATTCCCGACGACGAGTTCGCCACGGTGAAGAAGCTGATCACCAAGCAGGAGGTGCGCGTCATCACCCTGGCCAAACTGCAGCTCTGCCGCGACATGATCCTGTGGGACATCGGTGCCGGGTCCGGTTCGGTCAGTATCGAGGCCGATCACCTGCTCCCCGAGGGGAAGATCTTCGCCATCGAGCGCAATCCCGAATGCCGCGACTTCATCCGCCAGAACCTGCAGACCTTCCAGACGCGTAACGTCACCCTGGTGGAAGGGGATGCCCCGGAATGTCTGGAAGACCTGCCCGATCCGGACCGGGTCTTCATCGGCGGCAGCGGCGGGCATCTGTGGGAAATTCTCGAAACCGCCGACCGGCGTCTGCCCCCGGACGGTCGCATCGTCCTCAACGCCATCACCCTCGATACCCTGACGGCGGCCAACGAGTTTTTCGCCAACGCCGGCTATGAGGTCGAGGTGACCACGGTCAATATCGCCCGCACCCGGCCGCTGACCGCGTACAAGATGTTCGAGGCCTTCAACCCGGTCTATATTTTGGCGGCGGTCAAGATCTGAGCTTCCCCTCCCCTGGAGGGAGGGGACTGAGGGGAGGGGGAAGCCCCAAACGGAGTACGACGTGACTGATTTGGAGACAGAACCCGGCCGCCTGACCGCCGTCGGGGTCGGCCCGGGGGATCCGGAACTGTTGACCCTGAAGGCGGTGCGGGCCATCGAAACGGCGGATGTCATCCTCGCCCCCAAGGCGACCAGCGAGGGCGGCTCGGTGGCCGCCGGTATCATCCGTGATCTGCTCGACCCGGCGCGCCAGGAACTGCGCGAGCAGCTCTATCCGATGAAAAAGGATGCCGCGGAGCTGGCCGCCTTCTGGAGCGATGCGGCGCGCGAGGTCGCAGAACTTCTGGATGAGGGTCGCGATGTGGTCTTCATCACCATCGGCGACCCGTACCTGTACAGCACCTTCACCTACCTGCGGCGCCATCTGGGGCAGATCCGCCCCGAGGCCCGGGTCGAGGTTCTGTCCGGGCTCTCCTCGGTGCAGGCGGCCGCCGCGGCCGCCGACATCCCCCTCGGCATCGCCGACGAGCGCATCGCCATCGTGCCGGCGACCTTCGAGGGGGATGAACTCGAACGCACCCTCGAGGCCTTCGACACCGTGGTGCTGATGAAGGTGTCCCGGGTTTTTGAGCGGGTGCGTACGCTGCTGAGGGACAAGGGGCTGCTCAAAGGTGCGGTCTACTGCCGCCAGGTCGGCCTGCCGCAGGAACGCATCTGGTTCGACCTGGACGAGGTGGGAGAAGAGGATCTGCATTATTTGTCGCTGGTGATCGTGCGGAAGAATTTCGAGGTTTGAGAAACGGCCACAAAGGCACGAAGGGCACGAAGAGAGCAAAAATCAATGGTTTTTCACCACAGAGGCACAGAGGCCACAGAGAAAATCAAATAGGCTTGGTTTGTGTTTTAAACCCTTAAAAAGACTTGGGTTTACCCTCTGTGTTCTCCGTGGCT
>CAZCUR010000159.1:0-2370 GCA_964501815.1 uncultured Geothermobacter sp. | reverse complement strand
GCGGCCCTACCCCGTTCCAACCAGCAGGTGCCACAGAATATACGCCACGGCAACGACCCCGAACCAGAGTGGAAAGGCCCCCGCCATCACCGAATCCTTGCGCTCCAGCAGGCGCTTCGCCTCCTCGCTGATTCCCTCCTTTGGCATGCGTTCCGCCAACGCCCTGACCAGACCGTTAAAATCGCCGTAACTGTTGGAAAGGATGGCAAAATCGTCACCGGCGCACAGGGTGATAAAAGCGCGCCCGCGCACCGAGGCGGCCTCCAGCGAGGTCAGCTCGTTCCAGGTGAAGGTCTTGACATCGAACAGACGCACAACCTGAACCCCCTGGTCATCCAGCACGACCCTGCGTCGCAGGGATCCGATCAGAATCAGCAGCAGGGGCAGAAAAATCCCGACGAGCACGGCCAGCTTGAACGCCGATTCCCCCCGGGAGAGGGACAGCACGAACACCAGTGCCAGCAAAACCAGCAGCAGAGCCAAGGGCAGCAGGATCTTCCAGCCGATTCGCCAGGTACGCGTCATCGGTTTTCCTCCCGAACCCAGCTGCCGCTTTTGCCGCCGTGCTTCTCCAGCAGCCGGATGGCGCCGATCTCCATTCCCTTGTCGATGGCCTTGCACATATCGTAAATGGTCAGCGCCGCCACCGACACCGCGGTGAGCGCCTCCATCTCGACCCCGGTCTGACCGGTGACCTTGACCGTGGCGCGAATCTCCACCCGCCCCTCCTCGGGGCGGGCATCGAAGTCGACCGCCACCGAGGTAAGCAGCAACGGATGGCACAGAGGAATCAGGCTGCTGGTCTGCTTGGCCGCCATGATGCCGGCGGTGCGGGCAATGCCGAACACATCGCCCTTTTCGATGGTGCGATCGAGGATGCGCCGCAGCGTTTCCGCCTTCATGCGCACCTCGCCGCCGGCGATGGCAACGCGCTCGGTCGGCCGCTTGCCGCCTACATCGACCATGATCGCCTTGCCGTCTTCATCAAAATGGGTCAGCTTGTCGCTCATACAATCTCCTCTGCAATCAGGTCCCGGTCCAACGCCCCTCGCCCCTGTTCCGTCAATCAAACAGCCGCTCCAGCATCTGCTCCACGTGACGCACTCCCACCAGCTCCAGCCCTCCGGGGGCCTCCAGATGCTTGAGGTTGCCGGCGGGCAGAAAGCAGCGGTCGAAACCGAGACGCGCCGCTTCCTTGACCCGCAGTTCCGGACGCGACACGGCGCGCACCTCGCCGGCCAGACCGATTTCACCGAAGACGATGGTTCGCGCCGGAATCGGCCGGTTCAGGTGGCTGGAAGCAAGCGCCGCAGCGACACCCAGATCGACCGCGGGCTCGACCAGGCGTACGCCACCGGCGACATTGAGAAAGATATCCTGGGCCAGCAGGCTCAGGCCCACCTTCTTTTCCAGCACGGCGCCGAGCAGGGCGACGCGGTTGTGGTCATAACCAATGGTGGTACGCCGCGGGGTGCCGAAGCTGGTCGGCGACACCAGGGCCTGCAATTCGACGAGAATCGGCCGGCTTCCTTCCAGGGCCGGCACCACGGCGCTGCCGGCGGCTCCTTCCGGACGTTCGGCGAGAAAGAGTTCGGAGGGATTGGGCACTTCGACCAGCCCGGTGTCGCGCATTTCGAACACGCCGATTTCGTTGGTCGAGCCGAAGCGGTTTTTGACCGCACGCAAAATCCGGTAGGGATGGCCGGCGTCCCCCTCAAAATAGAGGACGGTATCGACCATATGTTCGAGCATACGCGGTCCGGCGATGGCCCCGTCTTTGGTGACATGGCCGACGATGAAGGTTGGCACACCATCCCCCTTGGCCACCTGCATCAGCCGGCCGGCGCATTCACGCACCTGCCCGACGCTGCCGGGAGCCGATTCCAGCGCGGCGGTAAAGATGGTTTGAATGGAGTCGATGACGAGAAAGTCAGGTTTGAGCTGCCCCACCTGGTCGAGAATGGCCTCCAGGGAGGTCTCGGCCAGCAGCAGCAGACCCTCGGCGGCCACGCCCAGGCGCCCGGCACGCAGCTTGACCTGGCGGGCCGATTCCTCGGCGGTGACATAGAGGGCCGTCCCCCGGGAACCGAGACGGCCGAGGGATTGCAGCAGCAGGGTCGACTTGCCGATGCCGGGATCACCGCCGATCAACGTGAGTGATCCGGGCACCACACCGCCGCCGAGCACCCGGTCGAATTCGCCCAGACCGACCTTGATCCGGTCTTCTTCGCAGGCGCTCACCTCGGCCAGCGGCTGGGGCCGGGCGGCACCGCCACCGCGGGCCAAGGCCCCGACCGGCGTCGGCTGCACCGTCTCCTCAACCAGGGTGTTCCACTGGTTGCAGTCCGGGCACTTGCCCAGCCACTTGGG
>CAZCUR010000158.1:0-2375 GCA_964501815.1 uncultured Geothermobacter sp. | reverse complement strand
AAAAACGCTGTTTGGAATGGCGGTGAAAATGTGCTAACCTGCCGCCGTTTTGAACCGTTCCAACCCTTTGAAGTTAAAGGAGAATCAACTTATGTCCAGTCAGAACAAACTTGGTGCACGTGTCAGCCAGTTGCGTCAGGAGCGGCAGTTGAGTGTCGAGCAGCTTGCCGAACAGAGCGGCTGTGAAGCGGAACAGATTCGCCAGCTCGAAGCCGGGGCCCTGGTGCCGTCGCTGACGCCGCTGATGAATATCTGCCGCGCCCTCGGGGTGCGGCTGGGTACCCTGCTCGACGACGAGCCGCACGACGGACCGGCGGTGGTGAAGAAGGGGGATGCCGCCGAGGTCATCCGTTTCTCCGGCAAGGACCCGCAGGCCGACCGCAGCAAACTCGACTTTTTCGCCCTTGGCGCCGGCAAGAAGGACCGGCACATGGAACCCTTTGTCATCGAGGTTCAGCCCCTTGCAGCCGACGCTCCTCTTTCGTCCCACGAAGGGGAGGAGTTTCTTTACATCCTCGACGGTACGGTCGAGGTGGTGCACGGCCGTGATCGCTACCGGCTGGAAGCGGGCGAGAGCATCTACTACGATTCGGTGGTGCCCCACGACGTACACGCGGTTGACGGTCCGGCCCGCATGCTGGCCGTGGTCTACACCCCGGCCTGAGCGGAGGTGACGCCATGCCCTATACGGATCTGACTATCGGCGCCTATCTGGAAAAGCAGGTTGCCGAACTGCCCGACCACGAGTTCGTCGTCTATCCCGATCGCGACCTGCGCTGGAGTTTTGCCGACTTCAACCGCCGGGTCGATGATCTGGCCAAGGGCCTGCTCGCCATCGGCATCGGCAAGGGGGATCACGTCGGCATCTGGGCGCGCAATGTCCCCGACTGGATCACCTTCATGTTTGCCACCGCCAAGATCGGCGCGGTGCTGGTGACGGTCAACACCCTGTACCGCAAGTTCGAGCTGGAATACGTGGTCAAACAGGCCGACATGAAGGCGCTGGTCATCATCGATTCCTTCCGCGACCACAACTATATCGACACCGTCTACGAGCTGATTCCCGAACTGCGCACCTGCCAGCGCGGTCACCTGAAGAGTGAACGTTTCCCCGAGCTGAAAAACGTCATCTACATCGGCCCGGAAAAGCACCGCGGCATGTACAACACCCGCGAGCTGCTGCAGCTCGGCCGCGCCCAGCAGGATGACCGGCTGCGCGAGGTGATGGCGTCCCTGTCAGCCCACGACGTCATCAACATGCAGTACACCTCCGGCACCACCGGCTTCCCCAAGGGGGTGATGCTCAGTCACTACAACATCCTCAACAACGGCTACTACATCGGCGAGCGGCAGAAATTCTCCAGCGCTGACCGTCTCTGCCTGCCGGTTCCGCTGTTCCACTGCTTCGGCTGTGTGCTCGGGGTGATGGCGGCCCTCTGCCACGGTGTCACCCTGGTGCCGCTGGAGGTCTTCGATCCGCTCATGGTGCTGGCGGCGGTGCAGAAGGAGAAGTGCACCGCCCTTTACGGCGTGCCGACCATGTTCATCGCCGAACTCGATCATCCGATGTTCGACATGTTCGACCTGTCCAGCCTGCGCACCGGTATCATGGCCGGTTCTCCCTGTCCGGTCGAGACCATGAAACAGGTGATGCAAAAGATGCACTGCAGCGAGATCACCATCGCCTACGGCCTGACCGAGGCCTCGCCGGTCATCACCCAGACCCGCACCGACGACAGCATCGAGTACCGCACCGCCTCGGTCGGCGCGGCCCTGCCGAACATCGAGGTGAAAATCGTCGATCCGGAAACGGGCGCCGAATGCGGCCCCGGCCAGCCGGGCGAGCTGTGCTGCCGCGGCTACAACGTCATGAAGGGCTACTACAAGATGCCCGAGCAGACCGCCAAGGCCATCGATGCCGACGGCTGGCTGCACAGCGGCGACCAGGCGGTGGTCGACGAGAACGGTTACTACCGTATCACCGGCCGCATCAAGGACATGATCATCCGCGGCGGCGAAAACATCTATCCGCGTGAGATCGAGGAGTTTCTCTACACCATGCCGGGGGTCCTCGACGTGCAGGTGGTCGGCGTGCCCGACGCCAAATACGGCGAGGTGGTCGGCGCCTTTATCAAGAAGAAGCAGGGGGCCGACATCACCGAGGAGGATGTGCAGGACTTCTGCCGCGAGCGTATCGCCAGCTACAAAAAGCCGAAATACGTCTTCTTCGTCGACGATTACCCCATGACCGCCAGCGGCAAGATTCAGAAGTACAAGCTGCGCGAGCAGGCGGTTGAGCTGCTCGGTCTGCAGAAGGTCGCTGAGATTGAGACGGCCTGAATCAGACCGATATCCCGAACGCCAACAGCCCCGGC
>CAZCUR010000157.1:0-2397 GCA_964501815.1 uncultured Geothermobacter sp. | reverse complement strand
GGTGTCAGAAGATTTGGCGGCATCCGGGGGACGGGCGTACTGGTCCGGTGGCCGGGCCAGGTGTCCGCCGCGCGGCTTGACCCGAGCCTGTTTCCCTGCGAAAGTACCGTTTGAACAGTCCGGAGGAGAAGGTTGAGGATGATGAAAACCTGCCCTGTTATGACGATTGGTATCGGCCAGCGATCGATGGAGACCTTTCTGGACACGCTCGGCGCGCATGGCGTCAGGTATCTGATCGATCTCAGGTCAAAGCCTTATTCCCGTTACCGGCCCGAGTTCAACAGGGAGGCGCTGCAAAGGGCCCTGAAGGAGCGCTCCATCACCTATGTCTACATGGGGGATACCATCGGGGGGCTGCCCGAAGACCGCTCGTGCTACACCGACAACGCCGTCGATTATGACAAGGTCAGGCAAAAGGATTTCTATCGCGCGGGCATCGCGCGGGTGGTCAAGGCGTATGAGGGCGGGCACCGTATCGTTCTTATGTGCGCGGAAGAAAAGCCCGAAAGGTGCCACCGCAGCAAGCTGGTCGGTGTGACGCTCGAAGAGAGGGGGGTTCCGGTGGTTCATATTGATGAAAAAGGCGCATTGCGGTCGCAGGACGAGGTCATCAGGAGTCTGACGGGCGGACAAATGAACCTTTTTGGCAGCGAGACGGATGAACTCAGGTCGAGGGGGAGGTACTGATGTCAGAAGCGCATGGAAATCTCAAGGTGTTCACCATCGGGGCCTACGGGTTTGACGAGCTGGGTTTTCTCCAGGCGCTCAGGGAGAAGAATATCGATACGTTTTGCGATATTCGGCTGCGTCGGGGGATGCGGGGGGCCCGATACGCCTGGGCCAACAGTGCCCGTTTGCAGGAAAACCTGCGCCGTCTCGGTATCGCCTATGTGCATCTCAAGGAACTCGCGCCGACCAGGGAGATCCGGCAGAAGCAGAAGGATGAGGATGAGCGCTGGGGTGTCAGCAAACGGGAACGCACCCGGCTTGGCGAGGTCTTTTCCGATCTGTACACCCGGCTTTGCGGGGACAATATCGAGACCTTTTTTGACCGGTTGCCGCCGGCTGCCCGCAATGTCGTTCTGTTTTGTGTCGAAAAGGAGCCCGAGGCCTGCCATCGTTCCATCATGGCCCGCTACCTTCAGGACCATTTCAACCTCCCCTGGCAGGGGGATATTGGCCGGTGACAACCTCGGTTGCCGCTGCCGCATTGAGATGCGCGGGGAGAATGCTCGGCATGCCGCCGGCGTCTTTCCCTGGTGTTTGTCCCGCTGTGCCTTAAGCCCCGCCGCCGGTTCTCTTCCCCTCTTTAAACCTTCTGTCCCTGCGCCCTGTTTCTGCCGCTTGCCGACCCTGGTGGCCGACCGGTCTTTCTGTTCATCCGGGGGACGGATTCCGTGGCCGCAACGGACTGCCGTCTGTTTCACTGTTTCTGATTTGTCCTGGCGAAAAACAAATTTGTGTTCTCTGACAGCCGCAGCACGATATGGCAGATTCACACCAGATGAAGCGGCCCGGTCCTGCCGGACCGCGGGGAGGTGTCGATGACGCGCCCCTGTTTGATCCGGGGCCGGCATCCGAAGGAACAACAGCAACATCCTGAGAGGGGGGCTGACCATGAAAACGCTGATTGTCTCGATGACCCGTTGCCAAACAAACCTCTGTGTGGGCGGAATTGTCCTGGAAAACAACCGCAGTGTCCGGCTGATCAGGCCGAACGGTTCCTACTGGCCCGAAGACAGCCCGTTGTGCAGGGCTGGTGTGGGCGCCATCTGGGACCTCGATCTGCGTCCCGTCGACGACGCGGCTCCGCCGTTTGTCGAGGATGTGATTGCCGCCAGGGGGGAACGCGTCGACCGGGTCGATTCGGTCCGGGCGTTTCTCCTGGAGCGCAGGGAGCAGCTGCACCGCATCTTCTGGCAGGGGGGGCTGGAAGCGCTGTACCAGGGCAGGGTGCGGTTTCAGACGTCCAACGGCAAGGCGATTATCTACGCGGGCGATGAGCCGGACATGAGCACGGGGTTCTGGATTCCGAACGAAGACCTTGTCCTGGCGGAGGATGGCCGGCATTACTTCTGTGGCGAGCGGCAGCTTGCCTATGTCGGCCTGGCCGACCCCGTTGCGCGCATTAACGCCGGGACCCTGTGCCGGGTTTCGCTGGCGCGGTTATTCGTTCCTCATCCGGATGTCTGCGCGCGCTACTACGTCCAGCTCTCCTGCTGGTACGGCGAGGGCGATGCGGCGGCTTGACAGGAGGCCGGAGAATCCTGAGGGAGGTCGTGAGGATGAAACAGCGGACCGGCAAACTCATCGCGCGCCTGGCGCGTCAAGGTATCGGCCGGGTGCCGGCGACCCGCGCGCATGGCGGACGGCGCCCGCGCTGTCATCCGTCTTTGG
>CAZCUR010000156.1:0-2543 GCA_964501815.1 uncultured Geothermobacter sp. | reverse complement strand
TGGCCGACTGCCTGGAACACGAAATGGTCGGCAACCTGGAAAAACTCGCCCGCGGCGACCTGACCTTCGAGGTGGTGCCGCGCGACGAGCGCGACCGGGTGCGCGGCGCCCTCAAAAAGCTGGCCCTGGACCTGAACGAAATCATGGAGCGCATCCAGACCGCCGGAGAACAGATCGCCGCCGGCAGCATGCAGGTCTCCAACAGCAGCCAGTCGCTGTCGGAATCCGCCACCGAATCGGCCGCCTCGCTGGAGGAGATGTCCGCCGCCATCAATGAGATCACCAGCCAGGTCAAGGTGAGTGCCGAACACGCCTCCCAGGCCAACAGAACTTCGAGCGAAGCCCAGAGTCTGGCCCAGGTCGGCAGCGAGCGCATGCAGCAGATGGTGCAGGCGATGAGCGACATCGCCGAGTCGGGCCAGAACATCAGCAAGATCATCAAGACCATCGACGAAATCGCCTTCCAGACCAACCTGCTGGCCCTGAACGCCGCGGTCGAGGCGGCGCGCGCCGGGCAGCACGGCAAGGGCTTCGCCGTGGTCGCCGAAGAGGTGCGCAACCTCGCCGCCCGCAGCGCCAGGGCGGCGCGGGAGACCGCCGAAATGATCGAAGGCTCGGTCGACCTGACCGAACGGGGCGCCAAACTGGCGGGCGAAACCGAAGAGGCGCTGCAAAGAATCGTCGGTTCGATTACCGAGGTATCAACCCTGGTGAACGAGATCGCCTCGGCCTCGGCCGAGCAGTCCGAGGGGATCCAGCAGGTAAGCCAGGGGCTGGTGCAGATCGACCAGGCGACCCAGCAGAACACCGCCAGCGCCGAAGAGTCGGCGGCCGCCGCCGAGGAACTCTCCAGCCAGGCCGAAGAGCTGCGCCAGATGCTGGCCCGCTTCAAGCTGAGAGGCGCCAGCGGCATCCAGCTCGCCGTCGCGCCCGCCCCGGCGCCGTCGGTGACCATGAAGCAGACGGCAGCGGCTCCGGTGACAGACGGAGGTGGCTGGGATGCCATGGAGCCACAGAGCCCGGCCGAAGCCATCGCCCTGGATGACACCGAATTCGGACGCTACTGATCCTGACGTCCCGACCCGTTGACCAAGGCCGCCGTTCCCGGCGGCCTTGTTTTTTTTCGGGCAAAGCCCGGTTTGCAGTTCAGGTCAAGATTAAAACAAGTAAATTTTTAAAAAATAATGTTTTTTTTGCCCGCCCAGGGGTAAAGGAGGGACGCGCCTGCGCCGATGAGAAAAAGCAGCAAACAGGTGGAAGGGATACGGTCTTAAGGCCGTGGAGGGGGCCACCGCACGACTATCAGGAGGCATCATGTTTTTGAACAACCTTTCCATCGGCAAAAAGATCTATCTCGTCTGCGGTCTGCTGATCCTGATTTTTACCGGGTGCCTTGGCTGGCTCTACGGCCACTACCGCGATCAGGTCTGGCAGGAGGCGCAAAAGGAGCTGCAGGTGGCGGTCGATACCGCCTGGGGCATCATTGACCATTACAGCAAAGAGGCGGGCGAAGAACTGTCGGTCAGCGAAGCGCAGATGCTGGCTGCCAGCGCCATTCGCAACCTGCGCTTTGACGGCAATCTCTATTTTTGGATCAATGACGCCACGCCCAAAATGATCATGCACCCGATCAAACCTCAACTCGAGGGCAAAAACCTCGCCGGCGTCAAGGACCCGAACGGCAAGGCCCTGTTCCTGGAAATGGTCGAGGTGACCAGCAAAAGCGGCGCCGGCTTTGTCGCCTACCAGTGGCCCAAGCCGGGCAGTGACAAGCCGGTCGACAAGCTCTCCTACGTGCGCAAACACCCGAGCTGGGGCTGGATTGTCGGCGCCGGCATCTATATGGATGACCTGCAGGCCCGCATCAATCGCGCCTTCTGGATGGTCGTTGCCGGTCTGGGGCTGGCAGTCGGCGTGGCCATCGTGCTGGTCTGGTTTCTGGCCCGCCACATCTCCCGCCCCCTGCATCGCACCGTGCAGATGCTGGAAGAGATGGAAAAGGGGCACCTGGATCTGCGGCTGGATATGGCTGACCGCAAGGATGAAATGGGACGCATGGCCCGGGCGATGGACGCCTTTGCCGATTCCCTGAAAAACGAGGTCGTCGCCTCCATGCGCAAACTGGCCCAGGGTGACCTCGATTTCGCCGTCGTTCCCCGGGACGAGCGGGACGAGCTGCGCTCATCCCTGAAAAAGCTGGAAACCGACCTGAACCATGTCATGGCCGAAATCCAGGGGGCCGGGGAACAGATCGCCACCGGCGCCGGCCAGGTCTCCAGCGCCAGCCAGTCCCTGTCCCAGGGGGCAACAACGTCAGCTTCGTCGCTGGAACAGATCACCGCCTCGTTGCAGACCATCACCGAGCAGATCCAGAAGAACGCCGCCAATGCCGCCCGGGCCAATGAGGCCTCCAGCGAAGCCCAGCGCGCCGCCGCCGACGGCAATGCGGAAATGGCCGCCATGCTCGCGGCGATGAATGAAATCGCCGAGTCGGGGCAGAACATCAGCAAGATCATCAAGACCATCGACGAAATCGCCTTCCA
>CAZCUR010000155.1:0-2743 GCA_964501815.1 uncultured Geothermobacter sp. | reverse complement strand
TGGAGCATTGACGAATCCCTGGCACAGGAGTTTGTGCCCGAACTCGTGGAGCTGGCCCAAAGGGTACAAAACTACGAAGGCACCTCCGAGACGGTCCGGCGCTACGAGTTCATCACCTTTCACCAGAGCTATGCCTATGAGGAATTTGTCGAAGGGCTCAGGCCGGTGGTTGACGAGGAACAGGGCGGTGCGCTGAGCTACGAGGTCCGGGACGGCATTTTCAAGCAGATGGTTGCCCGGGCCCTGCGGGATCCGGACCACAGCTACGCCCTGTTTATCGATGAAATCAACCGTGCCAACATCTCCAAGGTTTTTGGTGAGCTGATCACTCTGCTTGAGCCGGACAAGCGCATGCGCTGGGATGCCGGGCGTGGCGAGTGGGTCGGCGGTATTCGCATTCGGCTCCCCTACACCCACACCCAGGACCCGAGCGCACCTCTGTTTGGCGTTCCCGACAATTTGCACCTGATCGGCACCATGAATACCGCCGATCGCAGCATCGCCCTGCTCGACACAGCCCTGCGCCGGCGGTTTCAGTTTCGCGAGTTGATGGCCAGGCCCGACCTTCTGACCCAAAAAACGGTGCCCGTCCCCGGAAGCGACGACCATATCGATCTGGAAAAACTGCTGGAGGCGATGAACGAGAGGATTGAGGTTCTCTACGACCGGGACCACCAGATCGGGCACGCCTATTTCATGAAGGTGCAGACCTACGCGGACCTGGAGCAGGTCTTTCTCAACCAGATCATTCCCTTGTTGCAGGAATATTTCTACAACGACTGGGAAAAGGTGCAGCTGGTTTTCGGTGACCTGGATGAGGCTCTCGACAGGGACGGGAAGCCAGGCCTGCGCCAGGACGCTATCATTTCCTACCGGTTTCCCGCGCTCCAGACGGTGCTGTCCGCCACGGATTCGCTCGGGCTGCGCCGCATCTATGAGATGCCGGAACAGATCGAACCGCAGTCGATCATGAAAATCTACAACGGAGCCCGGCAGGAATGATCGTTCTGCGAGAGCATGAACGCATTGCCGTCGCTCCCCGCTGGTGCAGCCGTTCGCGGGCTATCGGTCAGGCGGAACTGGACATGCTCCTCTATCATCAGGAGCAAACCGGCTGCCGCCTTTTCGAGCCCGGTTACAAGTCGCTCAAGGCGACCAGCTGGGTGGGAACTTTTGGTCTGGGGCGGCACTGCCTGGATGTCATCCCGAAAATCGATTCCCCCGAAGGGGCGCTGGACGCTCGGCAGACGCGTCGCAGCCTTTTGTGGATGGCGGCGCGTGCCGGGCTTGTGCCTGTGACCGAGGCAGAGATCGCTCCGCTTGCCGCCTCGCCGCACACCCTGTTGACCGCCTTTTTGCAGCTGTATGTCAGGAAACTCGCGCTCGAATGGCAAAGGGGGCCGATCCGTCAGTATGTCGCCGAGGAGGAGAACCGCCCCTTCCTCAAGGGGAAGCTGCTTTTCAGCCAGCAGCTGCGGCACAACCTGATCCAGAAGCAGCGATTTTACACCCGCACCGATGAGTTTTGGGTCGACAACCCCCTGTCCGTCGTTCTCAAGGCGGCTTTGCGCCGTTGTGTCACCCAGCCCCTGGACGGCGAGACATCCCGTCTGGCCAAGGGTCTTCTGCTTGAATTCTCCGAAGTTTCCGATCGGGAGCCCACACTCCAGCAGCTGGACGCCCTGGTCGTCAGTCGCCAGCATGCCCGCTTCGAACTTTTGGTGCGTCTTGCCGGGATGATTCTGCGTGCCGCATCCCCCGGCAACAGTGGCGCCGGCACGCCGATCTATTCGCTGATGTTCGACATGAACGTGGTGTTTGAGAGGTTTGTCGCCGCAGAACTCCAGGCGGCGCTGGCGGGAAGCGGGTTGCGTGTCCGGACGCAGTTGGGCGGCAAAAGCCTGCTGCGGCAGGCGGGTAAACCAAAGTTCCGGCTGATTCCGGATATCGGCGTGTATCGCAAAAACGAGCTGGTCTGCCTGATCGATACCAAGTGGAAAAAGCTCGACCCGGAAAAACCGCATTACGGAATCAGCCAGGCCGACATGTACCAGATGTACGCCTACGGCAAGGAATTCGACGCACCGCTGACCATCCTGCTCTACCCCCGCTGGCAGCAGTTGCCGGCCCTGGTCGCCGAATATCAGCACAATCCGGCCGACGGCGATCTGTCACCGGCCATCCAGGTTGCGACTGTCCCGGTCGCCGGAGTCGGCACTCCCGCCGGTCAGAACCGGCTCAGAGATGAGCTGCTCGGGTTGTTGGGCGACAGCGATGTCGAACAGAGGATCCGGGTCGTTGGTTGATGTTTGGAAGACATCACCCCTGGACCCATCAGGATGACAAGGCATGGTTGAAACAAGGATTGCCGCTTTTGCACCCGATAATCGCTGGAAGGTCCGGTTTTTGGTCGAGGAGTGGCAGAACGTTCGTCCCGGGCAGGTGGAGTTGTCCTTTGTCGGCGAGACCACCACAGTGTTTCGCGCATGCCCCTACCCTGACGACGATAATCATCTGATGGTGAACAAGGCTTCGGGTACGTCCCTGGGCAAGGTGCTTTGTCAGCGGTTTGGCGGCAAGGCCCTTTCGGAAGGGAATCATGTGCGCATCAGTTTGAACGGCATGACCCAGGACGATCTCAAAGATTTTCTCGATTTGCTCTACTGAAGCAGACACTGCTGTATGATCTCGTTCGCCTGGTCGGAACCAAAGAGTCCTGGGGGCCGTTCATTTCCGCAATGAT
>CAZCUR010000154.1:0-2756 GCA_964501815.1 uncultured Geothermobacter sp. | reverse complement strand
GCTTGTTTCATTTGGTCGGCTGCGCGGGGTATCGCTTTGTCTTGTGCCGTGGACGCTGTTCGTTTTGAGGGAGGCTTGCAAAGCGCATGGGAAATGGAGCCGTTGGAGGGGGTCCTTTTCTCTGCGTTGCACACCGGCAGAAAAATATGAAAGCAGGTCCCCTGTCCGGGATGGCTGTCGACGTGGATCCAGCCGCGGTGATCCCGAATGATTCCCTGAACGATGGACAGTCCCAGACCTGTCCCTTTTCCCGGAGGCTTGGTGGTGAAATAGGGATCGAAAATGCGCTCGAGAACCTCTTCGGGGATGCCGCAGCCGGTATCGGATATTTCCAGGTGAATGTAATCCCCCGCGGCCAGATCCCTGCCCGGAGGCAGCTTTTCGGCGGGGACAGTCTCACATTGGCTGCGAATGCCAAGAACGCCCCCTTGGGGCATGGCGTGATAGGCATTGACGCACAGGTTCATCAGCACCTGATGCAGTTGAGTGGCGCTGCCGAAAATTGTCTGTTCTTCATCCTGGTGCCGCTCGATACGGATATTGGGCGGCAGCGTCTCCTGCAGCAAAGCAAGGGTCTCATCCAGAACGGCATTGAGGTTGACCGGCGCCATGTCCAGTTCCTTTTTGTGCCCAAAGGTGGAGATCCGTTTGACCAGATCGGAGGCCCGGTTGCCCGCCTTGAGAACTTCGGTGAGACTCCGTTTGACCAGTTGTTCATTGGTGGATTGAGACAAGGCCACTTCGGTGTAACCGATGATGGCCGACAGGATGTTGTTGAAGTCGTGGGCAATCCCGCCGGCAAGCAGGCCTATGGCCTCCATTTTCTGAACGTGGCGCAATTGCTTGAGCAGTTCTTCTCTTTCCTGCTGTTGTTTTTGGCGCTCCCGGATGTCCTCGATGGTGCAGAGCCAGTAGTACTCATCACTGAGATGGGCTGGCTGTACGGCGATCTCCACAGGAACAGGCTCCCCCGTTTGGGTCGAAAGCAAACCTTCGCCGTTGCGCCATGTACGACTCTGTTCTTCGCTGAAAAGCTGAATGGGGGAGGCCTCCCCGACCTTTTCGAGCGCCTGAGAGCAGATGGTTCGGATATCCCGGCCGGTCAATTCCTGATCGCTGTAACCAAGAATGGCCGATGCAGCCGGATTCCAGAGCCTTGCCCGGCCCTGACGGTCGAGCAGCAGGATGGCTGTTTTGAGATTGGTCGTGATGGCCCGGTACAGGTCTTTTTGCAGTTTTAGGGCGTGGTTGGCCTGTTCCAGGCTGCTGTTGCTCTGTCGCAGCTGGTCGCGCAGCTCTTGTTCAGTTTTCAGGACCGGCAGCCACTTGGCAAAGCCGATGGCGAGCATCAGGTAACCGGCAAAGTAGCCGACTTTTTCAAGGAAGGCCTCAACCGGGGTGTCGCCGACAATCACGAGAAAGTTCAATGAGGTGAAATCGTCGGACACATCGAGCAGCAATGCCAGGCTGACCAGCAATGCGCCGGCGCAGACCTGGGCAATTCCGGGTTGCCCACGAAAGGCTGGTGTCGAGTACAACCAAAAGATTCTCAGGCAGAGAAGAGACACCAGAAGAAAACTGATGCCTTCCAGGGTCACATCCAACCACATGCCGCACCTCCCCCACAACGAAACAGGTGGAATTGGCAGAAGAGTAGCAGGCCAATCTCACAAAAATCTGAAATTTTGTGGTTACGAAAGAAAAAATACGAATAGTTTTTTTTAATTTTGTGTATCGGAATTTTCGTTGGAAAGCGGGGGGCTGGCTTCTATGGGTGGATCAGGACCGGTCCCTTTTTAAATGGCGCAAGGGCTGGCAGGAGGGCCATAAAAAACGGAGCCTGGATTCGTCAATCCCCAAGGACTTTGCGCGCAAAAATGGCGATGAGTAGTCCTCCCATCAGGTAGCCAAGAACCACTTCCAGAACCACCAGGATCTTTCCAAGTAGAGTGAGGGGGACGAGGTCTCCGTATCCCAAAGTGGTGAAGGTGATGACGGAAAAATAGAGGCCGTTCAGTATCCCTTGCCTGGCGATCAAACCCGGGACGAGGCCGAATATCAGACCAAAGAACAGGATGACGCCCAGCACCCACAATGCCCAGCGCTTAAGGGAACGCCCATAGTTACAGGAATAACGAAGGAATCTGGCCAATAGAGGGTGGCGGCTTTCGAGGTGATGAATCCGTTGCTGGGCATGGGCCTGGTCGTAAAGAAGCGCTGCCAGGGTGAAATTGACAGCATGGAGGTTGACGCCCAGAAAACTGGTCGTTTCGTCAAAATTGGCGTTATCGAGCAGGGCGTTGTCCATACGCGCCCAGTCGAATTTGGTGTTGCGCAAATCGGCTTCCGAGAAACAGGAATCTATCAACTGGGCATTTTCAAAACAGACATCCCGAAGGTCGGCGGCGAAAAAGTCGATATGGCTGAGGTCTTTCCCCTTGAGGTCTTCGCCCCGTAAGGGAATGCCGCGCAGATCCCAGTGTTCGTAGAGCTTGCCAGCCGAATGCTCGATTGCTTCGCGGCTGAAGCCAGACTCTTTCAGGTGATTCAGTAAGGCTCTGCCCCGCTCGCTGTTCCAGCGCGCGATAATTTTCTCTTTGGGCATTTCGGCAAAATGACGGATGTCAGGATGGCTCTGGTCCAGAACTTCACCCGCCGGAATGAAATCTGTCGGTTTTGATTTCAATTTGCCGCTCCTCCCTGCGCAAAATCTTTACATGTTTGGCAGAGGATTTCAATTGTTTGGCTATGGGGCT
>CAZCUR010000153.1:0-2794 GCA_964501815.1 uncultured Geothermobacter sp. | reverse complement strand
GGATTGAGAATATTGTTCGGGTCGAGCGCCTTTTTGATCGCCTTCATGTAGGCCGCCGTCTCCGGAGTGATCTCCAGCGGGATGTAGGGGGCCTTGGCGATGCCGACGCCGTGCTCGCCGCTCATGGTGCCGCCCAGCTCCAGCGCACCCTTGAAGACCTCTTCGATCGCCTTGTGGGCCCGTTCCAGTTCACCGGGGACCTTTTTGTCGATCATGACGTTGACGTGGATGTTGCCATCACCCGCGTGGCCGAAGTTGACGATGGGGATGTTGTATTTTTCGGCGATGGCGTCCACCTTGCGGATCATCTCCGGCACCTTTGAGCGCGGCACGCAGATATCCTCGTTGAACTTGTCCGGATTGACCTTGCGCAGCGACGGCGACACCGCCCGGCGGATCTGCCAGAGTTTTTCGCTCTCTTCCGGCGTTTCGGCGATGCGGGTCTCGACCACGCCCAAAGGCTGAATCAGCTGCTGAATCTTCTGGCACTGCTTGGCGAGAAACTCCCGGTCGCCGTCGACCTCGATAATCAGCACCGCACGTGCCTGTTCCGGCACCTCCAGCCCGGTCGCCTGGCGCACGCAGTCGATGGTGCGGCCGTCCATGAACTCGAGGGTGGTCGGGATGATCTTGTTGCCGATGATGGTCGACACCGCGCGCGCGGCGCCGTCGATGGAGTCGAACAGCACCAGCATGGTCTTTTTCGCCTCGGGCAGGGGCAGCAGCTTGATGACGATGCGGGTGATGATGCCGAGGGTTCCTTCCGAGCCGCACAGCAGCTTGGTCAGGTCGTAGCCGACCACGCCCTTCATGGTCGGCCCGCCGGTGGTGATGATGTCGCCGGTGGGAGTGACGACCTGCAGGCCGATGATGAAGTCCTTGGTGACGCCGTACTTGACACAGCGCGGGCCGCCGGCGCATTCGGCGACATTGCCGCCCAGGGTGGAGAATTTCAGCGAGGCCGGGTCGGGCGGGTAGAAGAGCCCGAGCTTTTCCACCTCTTTCTGAAACTGTTCGGTGACCACGCCCGGCTCCACGGTTGCCACCAGGTTTTCGGTGTCGATGTCGATGATGCGGTTCATGCGCTCGGTCGACAGCACGATGCCGCCGGCCACCGGCAGCGAACCGCCGGTAAAACCGCTGCCGGCTCCGCGCGGAAAGACCGGAATCTTCTCGGCGTTGGCGATCTTCATCACCAGCGCCACCTCTTCGGCATTGGCCGGGTAGACCACCACGTCAGGCAGAAACTGCTGCTGGGTGGCGTCGTAGGAATAGCAGATCAGATCCGCCTTGTCGGTGGTGACGTACTCCTTGCCGAGAGTCGCCTCGAGGTCACGGATGATGCGTTTGTCGAGCATGAAACAAATCCTTTGGGAGACAGAATGCAGGAGTCAGGAGTCAGGAGAGGAACGAACCCTTCTGGGTTCTGTCTCCTGTCTTCTGTCTCCTGAGGTCACCGGCAACACCGTCCCGCCATCCGGGATGATGATGGTTCTCGGTCTGCCGGGCAGTTCTTGATAGGCCATCCGCAAAGCCTCGTCAAGGTCCGCGGCCTTGCGCATGCCCATTTTTTCCGTTTCTTCCCGCGAAAAGCCGCTCACCAGGATGATGTTGTAGCGACGCGCCTTGCTCAGGGTGGCGTGGGCGGTCTGGCCGTTGATCTGGTAGTCGGCGCGCAGCGCCGCCTCAAAGGCGTCGAGATTCTGGTAGCGGAACCAGTCGAAAAAGGTCGGATAGCCGAAGCCGTCCGGGCACGCCGCCAGCAGAATGGCGGTGCCGCCGGGTTTCAGGGCGCGCACGCCGTAGTCGAGAGCCTTGTGCGCCTGGATGAAATTGATGTCCTTGGGCGCGCCGCCGCAGGAGATGACGGCCAGATCGGCCGGCTTTCCGACGGGCACGGTGTACAGTTTGCGGGCCAGCTCGCAGCCGGCCAGGTGCGCCGCTTCCAGCTCGCCGCAGAAGACCCCGGCGATGCGCTTGTCGGTGGTCAGCACCGTGTTGAGCAGAAAGTCGGGCTGCACCCTGCGCGCCGCCTTGAGGATGGCTGTGTGTACCGGATTGCCTTCCAGGACCGCGGGCGCGGCCAGTGGATGCTTGCCGCCGACCTCGGGCGGATTGAAGACCTTGAAATGGGTCGCCATGCAGGTGCGCCGCGCCGCCACCCCCGGCACCAGTCCCTTGCGCCCGCCGCCGAAGCCGGCGAAGTAGTGGACGCCGATGGTGCCGGTGACGATGACCCGGTCGGCCTCGGCCACGCTGCGGTTGACGGCGACCGGGATGCCGTCGACTTCGCCCAGGTCGACCAGTTGGCTTTCGTCATCACAGTCGTGGTCGACCACCCGGATGCGGCCGTAAAGCGGTCCGAGGATTTTGCGGTGCTCCGCCTCGGTCTGCCGGCGGTGGATGCCCAGGGCGATGACAATGGTGATGTCCCTGTCCCTTATGCCGGCGCGGGCGAGCCGCTCTACCAGCGGCGGCAGATAGAGTTCACTGCCGGTGTAGCGGGTGATGTCGGAGGTGACAAGGGCGACCGTTTCGCCCGGGCGCACCAGCTCTTCCAGGCGCGCTGTGCCGATAGGCGCGTCGAGCGCCGCCGCGATCAGGGCTTCTGGGTCGCCCGGAGGACCCGGATCGGGCGCTGTCAGCACCTCGGCGTCCGGCAGATCCAGCGGGATCGATTCCCGGTCATATTTCAGGGTCACGCGCGCCATAGACAACCTTTCAGGTCAACTTTGCCATCATAGGCAATAAGAGGGCTTTTCCGCAAGGTTTTCACCGGGCGTCTGTTTGACAG
>CAZCUR010000152.1:0-2808 GCA_964501815.1 uncultured Geothermobacter sp. | reverse complement strand
TACTAGACGACCGGTCTAATATGCGCTATGCTCCTTTCCATGATGGCAAAGAGCACCACCAAACAGCAGATTCTCGACTGCGGCTATCCGCTGATCGTCAGCAAGGGTTTTTCGTCGGTCGGCCTGGCGCAGATTCTCCAGTATGCCGGGGTGCCAAAGGGGTCCTTCTACTACTACTTCAAATCGAAAGAACACTTCGGCGAGGAACTGCTGCTCAGTTACTTCAGGAACTACCAGCAGCGGCTCGACGAACTGTTCGACCCGGCCCGGGGGAGCGGCTATCAGCGCCTGATGGGCTATTGGCACCGCTGGGTCGAGACCCAGACCGAGGAAGGCACTGCTTCAAAATGCCTGGTGGTGAAGCTAAGCGCCGAAGTGGCCGACCTCTCTGAGACGATGCGCCTGGCCCTGCTCAAGGGCGCCGAGCAGATCATCGCGCGGATCGCCGGTTGCATCGAAGAGGGGATCGACGACGGCTCGATCAGCCCCCTGCCCGCGCAGCCAACGGCCGAATTCCTCTACCACCTCTGGCTGGGCGCGAGTCTGATGAGTAAACTGCAGCAGAATGGACAGGCACTGGAGCAGGCGCTGCAACGGACCGAAGCCCTGCTCGGCGGCAAGTCCCTGTTTTAATCCTTGAGTCGAATTATTTTTTTGCCAACCAACTAGACGACTGGTCTACTACAGAAAGGACAAATCGATGACAGCCAACCGCGACCGCAACCGCCAGATCCTGCTTGTTTCACGCCCTGTCGGTGCGCCAACCGCCGAGAACTTCCGCCTGGTCGAAACCGACAAACCACAGCCTGCTGAGGGTGAGCTGCTGCTGCGGACCATCTATCTTTCCCTCGATCCCTACATGCGCGGACGGATGAGTGACCGCGCTTCTTATGCCGAACCCGCGCCCCTCAACCAACCGATGCTCGGCGGGACGGTCAGCCGGGTCGAAATCTCGCGTCACCCCGATTTCAAGGAAGGGGACTGGGTGCTGGCCTACAGCGGCTGGCAGGATTATGCCATTTCCGACGGCACAGGCCTGACGCCCCTCGGCCCGCAGCCGGAAAATCCCTCCTATGCCCTCGGCATCATGGGGATGCCCGGCTTCACCGCCTACATGGGGCTGCTCGATATCGGTCAGCCCAAACCGGGCGACACCCTGGTGGTAGCCGCGGCGAGCGGACCGGTCGGGGCGACCGTCGGCCAGATCGGCAAGCTCAAGGGCTGCCGGGTGATCGGCGTGGCCGGTGGCGCGGAGAAGTGCCGCTACGTCAAGGAGGAGCTCGGCTTCGATGCCTGCCTCGACCACAAAGCTGCCGACTTCGCCGACCAGCTGCGGGCGGCCTGCGACGGCGGCATCGATATCTACTACGAGAATGTCGGCGGCAAGGTGTTCGACGCCGTGCTGCCGCTGCTCAACACCGGCGCACGCATCCCGGTCTGCGGCCTGATCTCCCAATACAACGCCACCGGCCTGCCGCAAGGTGAGGATCGTTTGTCGCAGCTGATGGGAACCATTCTGATCAAGCGCCTCAAGGTGCAGGGGTTCATCATCTTTGACGACTACGGGCACCGCTATCCCGAATTCGCCAAAGAGATGGCCCAGTGGCTCAAAGAGGGCAAAATCAAGTACCGCGAGCACCTGGTCGAGGGGCTCGAGCAGGCCCCCGAGGCGCTGATCGGGCTGTTGCAGGGCAAAAACTTCGGCAAACTGGTGATCGGCGTCAATCCGCCGGAATAGCCCACATTTCTGGATTTTGGGACAAGTCAAACCCGATCTCGCGCAGAGACGCAAAGACGCAGAGAAAGGCAGAGACAAATCGATAGTTTTTCTCTGTGACTCTGCGGCTTGAGCGAGCATCTCGAACGGGCGTGAGACAGATTGTGCTTTCAGGTCCTCTTTTGAAGCAGGGGAGCCTGGAACCGAATGTAAGATATTTCAACCGCAAAAAGGAGAATTCGATGAAAATACTGATGGTTTTAACTTCACACGACCAACTGGGCGACACCGGCGAGAAAACCGGCTTCTGGCTCGAGGAGTTCGCCTCGCCCTATTACACCTTTTTAGACAACCAGGCCGAGGTGGTGCTCGCCTCGCCCCGTGGCGGCCAGCCGCCCCTTGATCCCAAGAGCGACCTGCCCGATTTTCAGACCGCCGCGACCGATCGCTTTGCCAAGGACCTTGCAGCGCAGCAGCAACTGGCCAACACCCTGCCGCTGAGCGAAGTCGATCCCGCCGACTTCGACGCCGTCTTCTATCCCGGCGGGCACGGCCCGCTGTGGGACCTGGCCGAAGACCCGGCCTCCATTGCCCTGATCGAAGCCTGCGACCGCGCCGACAAACCGCTGGGGCTGGTCTGCCACGCCCCCGGCGTGCTGCAGCATGCCAAAGGCAAGGATGGCGCGCCACTGGTCAAGGGCAAACGGGTCACCGGCTTCAGCAACAGCGAAGAAGAGGCGGTACAACTGACCAAGGTCGTCCCCTTTTTGGTCGAGGAGATGCTCAAGGAGAACGGCGGGATCTACGCCAAGGGGGAGGATTGGGGTTCACACGTCGAGATCGACGGCAAACTGGTCACCGGCCAGAACCCGGCCTCCTCAGAAGCGGCGGCGCAGGCGCTGGTGGAGATGCTCGGCTGAGAAGGGAGAAGCTCCCTGTTTCACGCTCATCACGGAGTGCTGCCATCCTGTCAGAAATGGCGGGATGGCAGCACTCCAGTTGCGAAGGAATTTGCTCCGGCAGCCGATAACTGGTGCTGCGGCACCCCCGGGGGGAGGCGAATAAAGGCCCCTACCCCTCTTTCAGACCAT
>CAZCUR010000151.1:0-2901 GCA_964501815.1 uncultured Geothermobacter sp. | reverse complement strand
AACCATCGTCTTTGACTTCTGACTTCTGACTTCTGACTTCTGACTTCTGACTTCTGACTTCTGACTTCTGTCTCCTGCTATAATCAATTCCATACCCACGCAAGGAGATTCGAATATGACCGAAAAACGCTGCCATAAATGCCGCATGCTCTTTCCGGAAGAGGAACTGCTGATTCGTGAGGATACCGGCGAGCCGGTGTGTGAAGACTGCTCAGAGCTGATTCAGGGCGAAGATCTCAGTTGCCGCTATGAGGAAGGTTAGGCTCTGTCAACACCCGTTTGTGGACAGCCCTGTGGGCAACCGGGGTGAGTCGATTCAACTTGGGCGAGGACGCAGAGAATTTGACAAAATGCCTAAAATTTAGGCAATGGCAGGGTGGGCGGACAGGCCTTTGGGGACGTGAACATCTGACCGTCTGGTTCGGGAACAACCTGCATTGACAGGTGGCCTGCACCTTGCGACAATGCGCCCGGTTTTTGGGGCCCGGACAGGTAATAGCGGTCTGTCGCGCACCGGAGAGGAGCCGACGGCAGCAGCAATCCGGGCCGGGGAGGGATGAGAATGCGTCTGACGCCGGCAACCGAACTGGACCGCCGCTGGCAAAAACTGCAGCAGCAGCTGTCGGTTCACAGTCTGGATGCTGCACTGTTGGTGCAGAATGCCGACCTGTTCTATTTTACCGGCACCATTCAACAGGGGCTGTTCTATGTACCGCGTGAGGGCGAACCGCTCTATCTCGTGCGGCGCGATTTCGGCCGGGCGCGCATGGAGTCAGGCCTCAAGAACGTTCTGCCCCTTGACAGCTTCAAATCCCTGCCGGACATCCTGAAAAAACATGGCCTTTCGGCTCCGAGGTCCCTTGGACTTGAGCTCGATGTCCTCCCGGTTTCCCTCTATCAGCGACTCATGCGTCTTTTTTCCGCCTGCGACACGCAGGATGTCACGCCACTGGTGCGGGACGTCCGCGCGGTGAAATCGGATTACGAAATCGGCATCATGAAGGATGCGGCGCTTCTGGCCGACAAGGTCATCCAGAGGGCTTCCGAGGTCCTCAAAGAGGGGATGACCGACCTCGACCTGGCCGCGGAACTGGAGTATGAAGCACGCAGGCAGGGGCATCAGGGGCTGGTGCGCATGCGTGCCTTTAACGGCGAGATTTTTTATGGCCATGTCTTTTCCGGAACCGACAGCGCCGCGCCCGGCGGAGCCGATGCGCCCCTGAGCGGTATGGGGCTCGGTCCCGCCTTCGGCCAGGGGGCCAGCTACAAAACCATCAAGGCCGGAGAACCGGTGCTGGTCGATTTTGTCGCCTGTTTCGACGGCTATCTGGTCGATCTGACCAGGCTGTTCTGTCTCGGCGGGATGGATGAGCGTCTGGTCCGGGGCTTCGAGGACATGGTCGAACTGCACAACATCTTTGTCGAGCGGGCCAGGCCGGGATGCAGCTGGCAGGAGTTGTACGAGTTATGTCTGCACACTGCCGACAGGATGGGCCATGCCGACCATTTCATGGGGGCGGGACCGGCCAGGGTGGGATTTGTCGGTCATGGGGTTGGCATCGAACTGGACGAGTATCCCTTTATCGCCCGTGGTTTCGCCGACAAAAAGCTGGAAGAAAACATGACCTTCGCTTTTGAGCCCAAGCTGGTCTTTCCGGGGCTGGGCGCGGTCGGTATCGAAAACACCTTCTGGGTCGGCACCGACGGCCTGAAATCGCTGACCTACAGCGATGCTCAGCTGAAAATTCTCTGAACTTTTCTTCCCGCGACCTTGCTCCCTTCAGTCGACCGGGTAGACTTTCGGTAAACCGACAATCCGGAGGTCTTTATGAAAACCCTGGTCAAAGTGCTTATTGCCCTGGTGGTGATTGTTGTCGCGGTCGTTGCCGGCACCCTGTTTTACGTCGATACTCTGGCGAAAAAGGCCATCGAATACGGCGGGACCGAAGCCCTCGGCGTCGCGACCCGGCTCGACAGGATTTCCCTTTCTTTCCTTGGCGGTCAGGCCGACCTCAACCGGCTGGAAATCGCCAATCCGCAAGGTTTTTCCAGCCAACAGTTCTTTGTCCTCGGTGAAGGGCGGGTTGCGGTTTCCCCCGGTTCGCTGCTGGACGACACCCTTGTCATTCCCGATATCCGGCTGGCCCATATCCGGATGAACCTGGAGCAGAAGGGCAAGAGCAACAACATCGAACCGCTTCTGGCGCGGGCACGTGCCGCAGGTGGCGCCGGTTCAAGCCAGGGCTCTGCCGGTAAGGCTGACGAGGCCGGCAAGAAGCTGGTGGTCGAGCGCTTTGTTATCGAGGATGTTCAGGTGGCGGCGCAACTGGCCTTTTTGGGGGAAAGCTCGAAGGTCAATCTGGTGCTGCCGCGCATCGAGCTGAAGAACCTGGGACGGGACAAGGGCGGCATGACCATGCCGGAGCTGATTCAGACGGTTATCCAGACCCTGCTTGATGCCGTCGCCCGCAGCAGCGCCGATTTGTCGCCGCAACTGGCCGCCCTGCTGCGCGGCCAGCTCAAGGGCCTCGACACCATCAAGGGAGAACTGGTCGGCAAGGCGCAGGCCAAAGTCGAGGGAGCTGTGAAAAAGGTGCAGGAACAGCTCGGCGGCCAGGTTCAGGAGCAGCTGAAAAAGGTCCCCGTTCCCGCAGGTGTCGATCAAAAGGTCCAGAAGGAAGCCGGCAAGGCGCTCGAAGGAGTCAAAGGTCTGTTCGGCGGCAAGAAATAGTTTATACAGGGGCGTGAGGCGTGAGGCGTGAGGCGCGGGGCGTGAGATGTTTTCCCTTTGGCCCTCAGCCTTTCGCTTTCGCCTCCTACCTCCTGTCTCCTGTCTCCTGTCTCCTGACTTCCGACTTCCGACTTCCGACTTCTGACTTCCGACTTCTGACTTCCGACTTC
>CAZCUR010000150.1:0-2916 GCA_964501815.1 uncultured Geothermobacter sp. | reverse complement strand
CGATGTGCCATGTCATAGAGCTGGCGTTCCCGTTTCCTGCTCCAGCGGCTGCGGTTGCGCCGGTAGGCCTGTGCGCGGGGTTGATCGAAGATGTTGGCCAGAAAATCTGCGTAGGTCTTGACCCTGAGGCACTCAGGTTCCTGGCCGTTCCGAAACCAGGGGGCTGCCAGCATGGCCCTGTAGCGTTCCTCGTCGCTGTCGATTTCGCGCACGAGATCCACGACCTCTTCCAGTGACCTGCAGGCATGGCAGTTGATAAAGGCTTCGGGATTGAAAATCTTGTCGATGCCCGGGTCGCCCCAATAGATGGGAACAGCGTTGGCGGCGGCCGCCTGGGCGAATTTTTCCGTCAGATATCCGGGCCAGGAGCTGTTTTCAAAGGCGATGACGAACTTGTGCCGACTCTGAAAAGCCAGTTTGTCCTTCACCCGGCCGCCGACGTTATTGCGCCAGGCCCCGCCGGAATTCACCTGCTTGTATCGGCAAAGCAGGTCGAAAATCTGTTCCCGTTCCGGGGCGCTGTCACGGGTGTTGGACATGACATAGGCGCAAAAGTCGGTTTTTTGCGCCAGGACACGGTCCGGGTCGGGACGGGGTTGGCACAGAACCTGGTAATCCTTTTCATAAAGTCGAATAAGCGGTAGCCAGATGTTGCGGTCGCCGTAATCGAGATCCCGTTCAAATGCCAGGGCGTAATCGCATACCGCAAAATCAGGGGTCACGTTTTCCCCGGTGATAAAAATACGGACTCCCTGATATTTCAGGACGTCCAGACCGTCAATGGAGTGAAAAATGTAGTCAGCCTGGTGCGGGTCGGTCCATTCGAACCGGTAGCGATCTTCGACAAAGGATAAAACCCTTTCGACGAAATCGCGTTGACCGTCGACTGCTGCGATTTTTTTGATGGGGCGGTTGTTCATCTTTGCGGGTTGATATCCTGCGGCCATTCCAGATCGCGGCAGTGGTAATAGTCACGAATCCATCCGGTCGGCCTGCAGGCCTTGTAGAGCTTCTTCCAGCCGCGCGCGGCTTTGGGGACGTCGGGTGGCGACCAGCGCCCGGCCAGGGCGTCCTGGATGTCGGGGTGCCCGTGGAAAGCGAGCACCTTGGTGCCTGCAGGCGGTTTTCTCGGAGTGAGAAAATGCCTGAAAGGATGCCATGGCAGGCAATGAAATTTGAAGGATTTGCACCAATGTTCCGGCCAGAAATTCAACTGGCCAAAGCGTTCAATAACCATGTCGGAAAGATATTCCTGGCTGGCGGTGCCGTATCTGGCGATGATGGGTCCCGGGGCCGCTTCAAATTTTTCTCTGATATAACCCAGAGTTCCGACGACAAAGCTGTAGCAGCTGGCCTGGCCGACATGGTCCCCACGGGTGTTCCAGTCGTTGATGATGTAAAATTTATCGTCCTGCGGATAGGCGAACAGCTCGTCAAGGTTGTCCATGATCAGGACGTCGAGATCGAAGAAAAAGACCCGCTGCCCCTGCAGGCCGCCGAGTTCGTTGTGGCACAGTCCGGCCTCCTTGCGGTAGGCGTAGCGGTTGTGTTCGGGGGCTATCTTCATGCGGGGTTCGGGATGTCGGACGATGTCCGGATGCAGGCCCGGAAGCTCTTCGTCGGAAAACAGGTGGTAGACTACCCGTCTGGATGTGTTGCGCCGGATCATGGCGAAGAGGGTGTTGACATCCTTTTCGTTGTAGGCCGTGCCCCACAGGATGCCAATAATGTGAACGGAATCTGAAGTGTTCATGCCGTTGTAAGCTTGTTTATTGCCGCTTTCAGGGCAGGTATGTTCGCACTTTTTTCAGCAGATTGCCAGTCTTCCAGGCACAGAAGCGCAGCAGATCCTCGGGGTGCTTCATTCTCATGATCCTGCGACCGTAGAGGATGTCCCCCGGTGGCGAAATTCTGGTTTGGGACTGGCTGATGATACGGTGCAGCATCGCCGGCAGGTTGTATTCCTCCAAAACCCGGCGCCGGGCTTCGAGGACAGCCGGCAGTCTGCGTTCGTATTCCTCGGGGTTTTCCAGCAGAGACCGGACCTTGGCCAGAGACGAATCGAAATCGTCGATGTCAATGGCGACAAGGCTCTCTTCGGGAAAGTAGTCGAACACGTTGGGGGCACCGCAGTAGATGGGGACGGTGCAGGCCAGAAAGGCATCGGCCAGCTTTTCGGTCCACAGGTGGGGCGCCCGATGGTTTTCGATTACTAGATGAAACCGATAGGGGTCGAGGGCCTGGTATTTCTTTTCCACAAAGCGGACCCCGTGACCAAATATTTCCAGCTCCGGTATCTCGGCCTTCAGTTTCCAGGTGAAATCGTAGCGCCGGGCGTGCATGGTGTGGGCCTGGCGCTTGGAGGAACAGACGGTTGATATCAGTTCTGTTTTTTCAGGCAAAGGGCTGTTGGTGATCTCCTCGTAGTTTTTGCCGTAAAACCAGATGTTTCCGGTTTGGGACCGGATGGCATTCGGGTGGGGCAGGGCCCATGCTTCATGATTGGTAATGACGGTGGCAAACTGCCTGACAAAGTTGTGGCCGTAGCGGGTGACAGCCGAGGGCTCAGATGTCAGAAGAATGGTATGTTCGCGTGGACATGCCAACTTTTCTTTGTTGCCGGGGAGGATGCGTGGGACGTCGTCAATGGCGACATACCAGTCATATTCCTTCGCATGGGGGTCTGCAATGAAGCGGCAATCCCCCCATTCCGGGCGGTTGCCAGGGCACTGCCTGGCCCAGGGAAAGTTGGGCCCCTTGCTTTGTCGGGTAACGATTTTGACTGTGATGGGTCTTTTGTGCATGCCTGTGTCCAAATGAAAAGGGTCATTTGATGATGTTAGAGCCCTTTTGGCCAAAGACGGCAATCTATGTCAGTATTTACACCCTTGTCAATGTCGGTCAGAATACAAAAAC
>CAZCUR010000149.1:0-2940 GCA_964501815.1 uncultured Geothermobacter sp. | reverse complement strand
TTTTGTCCCCGGCCAGTCTGCGCACCAATGCCGTCATTTCGTCGGCCATGAGGTCATTGTCGGCGGCGGAACGGATATCCTCAAGCGGGGCATCACCGCCGAAAACAACGACATCCTCATCGGCAAGTTGCAGCGCAGGCAGGTCGTATTCGCGACACAATTTTTCGAGATGGCTGCCCTCTCCCATGAGATACCTGCGGATTTGCTCTGCACCCGGAAGGGTCGTCATCAGGCAAATGCGGTCAAAACAAACCTTCTCGGTGGCCACCACGCCGTACCAGTAGACCGTCTCGGTCACCACCTGAGGGGTCATGCCCACCGGCATCACCAGCACATTCTTCATCTCTCCACCTCCATCGTATAGTGCCCCATGCCCATAACGGCACTCTTGCCCACATGGAGCCACTCCCCCAGGCGCAGCCAGGGAAGGAAGGGCTTCAGGTCGCCCTGGTAAACCAGCCGCCCGACCAGCCCGCCCTGGGGCACGTGCCTCTCCTGGCGGTTGGACCAGCGGGACCAGTCGTAAAAGCGCACATCCTGCTCAACCAGTTCCACCTGCTCGGCCCGGGTCAGCAGACCGGCGAAATCCGCCTCGAGCGGACCGTCGCCGTGGTAGGCGCACATCAGACTGATACGTCGGGTCAGGTTGGCCATCAGGGCGCGAAACGGCAGCGTGCGCCCCTGGGTACGCCCCTGATAAACGATACGGGTGGGACTGTGCAACTGCAGGCTGAGCCTCTCTGCCGTTTCGGGCAGGTGCAGGGATTCGGGAAAGACCGGGGCGGCCCCTTCGAGCGTTCCGTTCTGGTAAAGAATCCGTTCCCCCAGCCGGACCCGGTCGAGACGGACCGGATACCGGTCACGTCCAAGGCCGGTTTGGGACAGACGCTCAAGGGCGTAAACAAACCAGGGCAGATGTTGGAGGCCGCGTCCGCACAGCACCAGATGGAAACTGAGCGTGGATCCGGGAGCGTACCGGACAGCCCTGCCATCCTCCTTTGGGGCGGCCGGTTCGATGATGTAGGGATGGGGTGCCTGCTGGTAGCGGGTCATCAACCCCGGAACAGCCCGGGTCGGCGTTTCAAACAGCAGGCTGTACTGACAGGTCTGGGCCAGCAGGCACTCACCGCACCGGGCACGCTTCTGGGCGCAAACCGCAGCCCGGAAGGATGTCAGAAGCGCGCCGCGCAAAGTTGAACCGAGATAGGCGGGCAGTCGCCCGCCTTCGGGCAAAACCAGATCGACGGTAAAACGCTGGACGGGAAGATTAAACATGCCCCTCCTCCATCCTCATGACATGAAAGACCACAAACGAAAGGAAGTATAGATAAAACAACGTTATCTTTTCAAGCATGGCGAACAGCCCTCCCGCCCCCTGACCTTGCAATTGTTCCATGACACGGGAGACCAGACCTGCGGTCGAAAGGGGTTCCAGCTCCCCGGAATGTTCATGAAAAAATCGGTGAGGCTATCAAAACACATCCATCCCCTCAGGGGAAAAAACACAAATTTGTCAAAGACGTCCTAAAATCAGACGGACGCCATCGAGTACCAGCCCCCAGGCCAGTACCCCAAAGACCAGCAACAGACCAAGGCGAACGGCCCAGCGACTGAGGTGAGAACCAGACAACCCAGGGCAACAGTGTGTCAGTACAGCTCCCGCCGCCTGCCCTCCGTCAAGACCAGGGACAGGCAGCAGATTGAACAGGGCCAGCTGCAGGTTGAGAAACCCGAGCAGCATCAGCATCATGCCGGCGCCAGAAGCCGTGGCCTGTTTCAGGGAAACCACCGCGCTGACAATCCCACCCAGATCCAGCAACCCCATACGGCCGGTTAACAGGTCGGCCAAACCACGCAGAACCAAACGCCCCACCAGGGCAGCCTGTTCGATGCCCTGGGCCAGACCTTCGAACAACCCGAACCGGACCAGCGTCACGGGTGGGCGCAAGCGCACCCCGACTTCCCTTTGCCAGTCAGCCCCTTCGTCTGCAGCGGTAGGCATCCATGCCAGAGTCCGACCGTCGGCCAGCCACAATTGCAGCGGCCTGCCTCCACCGGTGTCACGCTGCGCCATCCGCTCCAATTGCTCTGGATGTCTGAGAGGCGCGCGCCTCTTTCCCGCAGCCACGATCCGGTCACCCGGTCCCAGCCCCAGCCGCTCGGCCAGACTGCCAGTTTCGACGGCGGCAACAATCAGCCCTCCCCAGTCAGGCAGGACACCAAGCGGCTCCAATCCCAAACCACAACTCTCCCCAAGATCGAGACGTACCGGCGAACCATCCGTTTTTTGAACCGTCAGATTGCAGTTGCGGTTGAGGACGGCCAATCTGTTCGCCTCGCGCCAGGTGGCAACAGGGACTCCATTGACGGCGACAAGCCGGTCACCCGGCTGCAGCCGCCCCTCAACCGGACTGTGCGCCTTTACGGCACCGACCCGTGCAGGCCTGTTGTAATAATCCGGAACCAGGCGTCCGACCCACATACCGAGTGGGAACAGGGCCGTTGCCAGCACCAGACTGACCAGTGGCCCGGCAAGCAGAATGGCCAGACGCCGCGACAGGGTCAGGTCTTCAAAAACGCACGTCGTTTCGAAGACCGCAAAGTCCTCTCGAGTCGGCAACTGAACGAACCCGCCCAAAGGAAGCCAACCGATGCGATATTCGGTCTCTCCCAGGCGAAAAGCATAAAGGGGTTTGCCGAAACCAAGACTGAACACAGGCACCTGAAGGCCGCACAGACGGGCGGCCAGAGCATGCCCGGCTTCATGGACCAGAATGGACAGAGACACAAGTGCGACAACAACCAAAAAAATCATGGATACCTCCCCTGCTTCTGCTCACGGCCGCAGGAAAGAATAACCAAAACCACCTCATGGTGGGGATCTGACAAATTTGTGGAGGAAAGACAGACAGCCGGGCGGGCGCTCTGCAACCGCCCGCC
>CAZCUR010000148.1:0-2958 GCA_964501815.1 uncultured Geothermobacter sp. | reverse complement strand
TGGAGTGATTATCCTGAACAAAAGTCACATCGAGCCCGGTCGCAGCGGCAAAGACGCGCTGGTTGAAGCTTTCGAAAAAGAAGCCCCGTTCATCAACAAAAACCTTTGGCTCAATGAGCAGTACCTCTGGAATGGCCGTGGGGGTAACCTTCATCGCACAATATCCCGCAAAATCAGGGTCAAATAGTCCCGATAACTCGAGTTCGGCATCTTTTCCGCAAGTGACTCCAGCTGAATCCGGCTGATAAAGCCCTTGCGGTAGGCGACTTCTTCCAGACAGGCGATCTTGAGCCCCTGCCGGGCTTCCAGGGTACCGATAAAGTGACTGGCCTCCAGCAGGCTCTGGTGCGTGCCGGTGTCGAGCCAGGCAATGCCGCGTCCAAGCCGTTCGACCTGCAACTGCCCTTTTTGCATGTAGGCGACATTGAGATCCGTAATCTCCAGCTCGCCCCGGGCGGAGGGTTGAAGAGTGGAGGCGATCTCGACCACCTGGCTGTCGTAAACATAGAGTCCGGGCACAGCGTAGTTCGACTTGGGCTGTGCCGGTTTTTCCTCGATTCCGATGACCTTGCCGGTTTCATCAAATGCGACCACGCCGTAGCGCTCGGGATCGACCACGGGATAGCCGAAAATCAAGGCGCCGCCGGCAAAATCAAGAAACACCTGATCCAGCCCCATACGCCCGTAAAAGATGTTGTCGCCTAAAATCAGACTGACGTTGTCGCCGGCGATGAAATCGGCTCCTATCAGAAAGGCCTGGGCGATGCCCTTCGGTTCCTGCTGGACAGCGTAGCGGATGGAAATACCCCACTGACTGCCGTCACCAAGCAGATTCTCAAATCTCGGCACGTCCTGCGGAGTGGAGATCAGCAGGATATCCCGGACCCCGGCTTGCATCAGGGTCGCGAGGGGATAATAAATCATCGGCTTGTCATAGACCGGCATCAGTTGCTTGCTGGCCACCCGGGTTAGCGGATAGAGGCGCGTGCCCGCGCCACCTGCCAGAACAATCCCTTTGCGAACGCCTTTCATGAATGCCCTCCCCTGCCCTGTTTCAGGTAATGTCGCAGTGCAGCACGCCAGTCAGGCGGGCTAACGCCGGTCTGTTGCTGGTATTTACGCGTTGAAAGCACCGACCAGGCCGGCCTTTGGGCCGGCAACGGATAGTCGGCGGATGTAATCGGCTCAATGTTTTCAACCCTCAGCGTCATGCCACAGGATCTGGCCTCTTCGGCAATGGCACAGGCAAACCCGTACCAGCTGCACTGGCCGCTGTTGGCAAAGTGAAACACCCCGCGAGCACCACACCTGACCAGCCGAACGACCGCTCCAGCCAAATCGTGTGTATAGGTGGGGGATCCCACCTGGTCCTCAACCACGCGCAGGCCCGGTCGTTCCTTCATCAGCCGGAGCATGGTTTCGACAAAATTTTTCCCCCCTGATCCAAACAGCCAGCTGGTGCGGACAATCAGCCAATTCTGCAGGCCGGAATCGCGTATGGCCAGCTCCCCTGCCAGTTTGCTGCGCCCATAGGCGGACAACGGTCCGGTTGGGTCATCCTCCGACCAGGGCTCGGTTTTTCTGCCGTCAAAGACATAATCGGTGGAGATATGAACCAGAATCGCTCCACAGGCGCGCGCCGCCTCGGCCAGATACCCGGGACCTTCACCGTTGATGCGCATGGCCAGTTTCTCATGACTTTCACACCCGTCAACGTCAGTCATGGCCGCGCAGTTGAGAATCAGATCGGGGCTGAAGTCTGTCAGCATGGACAGGACCTGGTCCCGGTTGGTGATATCAAAATCGGGCAGATCGAAAAAAGCTGTGACAGCCTCAGCCGGGATCCGTCGGCGAACAGCCTGGGCCAGCATGCCGTTGGCTCCGACCAGGGCGATACGACCGGGAAAGAAGACAACTTCAGCGTTCATGGTACATCCGCCGGTAATAGTCCTGGTAGCTGCCATCAAGCACCGCGTCGAGCCAGTCCTGATGGTTCAGATACCAGTCGATGGTCATCTCGATCCCCTCTTCGAAACGGACCTGGGGACGCCAGCCCAGTTCCCGCCGGATCTTGCCGGCGTCGATGGCGTAGCGACGGTCGTGACCGGCCCGGTCCCTGACGAAGCGGATCAGCTCCCGGCGCGGGCGTCCGTTTAAAAGACCGAGTTTTTTATCGAGCAGATCACAGATGGTGGTCACAACCTCGATGTTCTGCTTTTCACTGTTGCCACCAATGTTGTAGGTCTGCCCGGGCTCACCGGCTTCCAGCACCCTTAAAATGGCACGACAGTGATCCTCGACGTAGAGCCAGTCGCGCACGTTTTTGCCATCGCCGTAGACCGGAAGTTCCTTGCCGGCACGGGCGTTGTTGATGATCAACGGAATCAGCTTTTCCGGGAACTGATAGGGGCCGTAGTTGTTGCTGCAGTTGGTAATAAGAACAGGCAGGCCATAGGTATGGAACCAGGCACTCGCCAAGTGATCCGAACCGGCCTTGCTCGCCGAATAGGGGGAACGGGGATCATAAGGAGTCTGTTCGGTGAAATAGCCCGTCTCTCCAAGGGACCCATAGACCTCATCGGTGCTGACGTGGAGAAAACGGCAGCGAGGCTTTCTGGCAGCCCCCCCTAACCAGGCTTTGCGTGCCGCATCAAGCAGGGTGAAGGTGCCAACCACATTCGTACGCACGAATTCACCCGGGCCGACGATGCTGCGGTCGACATGGGACTCGGCGGCGAAGTGGACCACGGTATCGATTTCATGCTCGGCGAACAGCTTTTCAACCAGATCGCCGTCGGCGATATCGCCCTGAATGAAGCAGTAGCGATCATCCTCCTCGACGTCGGCCAGCGACTGCAGGTTGCCGGCATAGGTCAGCTTGTCGAGATTGACCAGAGATTCGACATCCGCTTCGGCCAGAGCCAGCCGTATGAAGTTCGACCCGATAAAACCGGCACC
>CAZCUR010000147.1:0-2970 GCA_964501815.1 uncultured Geothermobacter sp. | reverse complement strand
TAAGGCCATTGCCAACGCCCCTCCTCCAAAAACAGGGGCGGCCCATGTGGACCGCCCCTGTTTTTTTTGACGCGTGGCAACCAGCCTAGCAGCTCCCCTGCCCGGTCTGCCTGCGGCTTTCACACCAGGCGGGATCGAGATCGAACTGCTCCAGCAAGTGTTCCAGCCGCCGGGAATGGTGCGCCAGCTCCTCGACCGTACTGGCGACCTCCTCGGCCGTGGCGGTGTTGCGCTGGGCCACCTGGTCGATTTCGCCCAGGTCGTTGTTAATGCCACCGATGCGCTCGGCCTGCACCGCCGAAGCCTGGGCGATCTCGGCTACCAGCTCGGTGACCCGGGCGACGCTGTCGACGATCTCCTGCTGCGCCTTCATGGTGCCATCGGCCAGATGGGTGCCGTTCTCGACCCGCTGCAGGGCGCTTTCAATCAGCTCGGCCGTCTCGGCCGCCGCCTTGGAACTGCGTGAGGCAAGATTGCGCACTTCCTCGGCGACCACGGCAAAGCCCTTGCCATGCTGACCGGCCCGGGCCGCCTCGACGGCGGCATTCAGGGCCAGCAGGTTGGTCTGGAAGGCAATCTCGTCGATGACCTTGATAATCTTGGAAATATTCTGTCCCGATTCGCTGATGGCCGCCATGGCGGCAACCACCTGCTCCATCTGCTCACTCCCCTTGAGGGCGGCGCTGCGGGCGTGTCCGGCCTGATCGTTGGCCTGATGGGCATTGTCGGCGTTGTGACTGATCTGGTCGGCCATCTCCTTGACCGCGCCGCCGATCCGGTTGAGCGCCTCGGCCTGCTTGATGGCCCCGTCGGTCAGGGAATGGCTGGTTCCGGAAACGACCTTGCTGCCGGTTTCCACTTTGGCGGAGGCGTCCTTCACCTGGCAGAGGATGTCGCGCAGATTGTCATGCATTTGGGTCAGCGCCTGTCCCAGCAGGTCGCGGTCGGAAGAGATGACCACCTCTTTGGTCAGGTCGCCCTTGGCAATCTCCAACGCCAGCTCGGCCCGCGCCTTCAGGGCGTTGGCCAGCCCCTGAATCCCGGAGGCCAGGTCCTCAACCTCATTGCGGGCGCCGTACAGGTCACAGCTGCGACAGTCCTCGCCGCGCGCGGCGCGCGGGCAGTCCTTCTCCATGGAGAAGCTGCCGGCGGTCACCCAGCAGACATCGGTGCGGCCAAAACTCGGGCAATCGGCATTGCTGCACCCTTTGGCCTCACTGCAATTGACGGCGTCACCACATTTCAGCTGGATATCGAAATTGCCATCGACCAGGGACTTGAGAGCATCGGAAATGCGCTGCATCGGCCGACGGATGGACTGGGTCACCAGAAGCAAAATGGCCGCCGTCAAAACAATCACCACCAGCACCACCGCCGTGGCCTTGTTGCGCCAGGATGCCAGCTGGGCTTTGACATCATCGACATAAAGACCGGTGCCGACAATCCAGTTCCACTCGGGCACCAGTTTGACGTAGGAAACCTTGGCGACCGGCTGGTCATGGCCCGGTTTGGGCCAGAGGTAGTTGACAAAGCCGGCGCCGTCGGCCTTGACCACGCGCACGAATTCCTGGAACAGATAGGTTCCGTTGGGATCCTTGAAATCACCGAGCGGCTTGCCGTCGAGCTTGGGCTTGATCGGGTGCATGACCATGCGCGGCGCGGTATCGTTGATCCAGAAATAGCCCGCCTTGCCGTAGCGCATCCCCCTGACCACCGCCAGAGCCTGCTGCTGGGCCTGCTGGCGCGTCAGCTTGCCGCTCTTTTCCAACTGAACGTAATGGTCCAGCACGCTCCAGGCGGTTTCGGTCTCATGCTGCACCTTGGCCCGGCGCTCCTCGAACATCTGGTGCCGCACCATGCCGTAGATCCAGGCAAAGGCCAGAATGAAGGTGCCGATGACCGCCACGGTGGTCAGGGCCAGTTTTCGCCCCAAAGTTCTCTTCTTCAGCCACTGTTTCATCTTCCATGCTCCCGTTTTGTTGATGGACTCATCCGGTGCGGACTCCCCCGCACCGGTTGTACACGCTGCTCCATCCTCCGGACATGGCTGTCGCAATCGCATCCAGATGCCCCAAAAACGGCAACGGACATAGCCACAGCGGCGGATGCAATGTCCGCCGCTGTTCTACATGTCGGCCGGGAGTGGTCTTTTTCTTAGGGAAAATTCAGGAAAGGATGAAAATTTTTCGTGCCCCGGATCAGTGGGCCTGACGCCAGTTGGCCCCGACGCCGACCTCGGCCACCAGCGGCAGGTCAAGGGCCATGGCCTGCTCCATCTCGGTGCGCACCAGCTCGGCAACCTGGTCGACTTCGCCTTCCGGGACTTCGAGCACCAGTTCGTCATGCACCTGCAGCACCATGCGCGCCTGCAGCTTTTCGGCCCGCAGGCGCTCATCGACGCGCAGCATGGCCAGCTTGATCAGGTCGGCGGCCGACCCCTGCACCGGATAGTTGATGGCGTTGCGCTCGGCAAAGCCGCGGATGTTGGGATTTCTGCTGTCGATATCGACAACGGCGCAGCGGCGCCCGAGCAGGGTGGTGACATACTTGTGCTGGCGCGCCTGCTCGATACAGCGGTCCATGAAAGCGCGAATGGCCGGATAGCGGGCAAAGTAGCCGTCGATGTACTCCTGGGCCTCCTTGCGGCTGATGCCGAGCTGGCGGGCCAGGCCGAAGGCGCTGATGCCGTAGATGACGCCGAAATTGATCGCCTTGGCGCTGCGGCGCATCTCGTCGGTGACCAGCTCGGGAAAGACGCCGAAGACCTCGGCGGCGGTGCGCCGGTGGATATCTTCGCCGCTGCGAAAATGCTCCTTGAGGTTGGTCTCATCGGCCATGTGCGCCAGCAGCCGCAGCTCGATCTGCGAATAGTCGGCCGACAGCAGGCGCCAGCCCTGCTCGGCGACAAAGGCCTCGCGGATGCGCCGCCCCTCCTCGGTACGGATGGGGATGTTCTGCAGGTTGGGATCG
>CAZCUR010000146.1:0-2993 GCA_964501815.1 uncultured Geothermobacter sp. | reverse complement strand
GGAAAGCCGGTGGCGGGTGAGACGTTCCAGTCGGTCTTCAACATGGCCGTGGTGCTGCACCCGGACGACCCCGGACAGATTCACTCCGGCAGTCAGGTGCAGGTGAGCTGGCAGGCGACGGATTTCAGGGGACGGACAGGCACGGGGACGGCCCGCCTCGAGGTGCGCGGCCGGTAGGCATGACAGGGGCAGTCCCTGTTGCGAAAGGAACTGCCCCCGTCGAATGGGCTCAGTTGCTGTGCCAGGTGATGTGGTAGCTGAACGTTTTGGCATCCAGCCAGTCGAGGGTTTCATCTCCCACCTGGGCGAAGGGGTACATCAGGTAGTTCAAGGCCGGCCCTTTTTGCGGCGGGTTGAGGGTCAGGTCGCGCCCCTCGGCCAGCCGTACCCGATAGGGGTCGACGGTGCCCCAGAAGTAGGCGCGCAGCTCGGCAACCTTCGGGTCATCCAGTTTCAGATTCTGCTTCAGCATCGCCTTGCGCACATCGGCCGGGTCGACCGGCACCCAGCCGGTACCGGGCAGGTAGAACTCGGCCCAGCAGTGCTGCCAGCCGGTAACGTCCTGGCCGTCCTTTTTTCCCTGGCGAATACCGAGGACTTCCCGGGCCGGCACCCCGGCGGCGCGTGCCAGGGCAACGTAGATGGAGCTGATGTCGGCGCACTTGCCGCCGGGCCGTTTCAGCAGGGCCGGTACGTCACCCAGGCCGCAACCGCGGGTTTTGGGATCGCGAAAGGTGTTTTCGACCGTCCAGTCGTAGATGGCCCGGGCCTTCTCCAGGATCGATGTCTTGCCCTTGACGATGCTGTCGGCGAGCGCCTTGACCGGTCCGTCGGTCGGACCGAGGCGGGTGGCGCCGAGATAGCGCCCGGCAAAACCGGGGTCGAGGGGCAGGCCGGCATCCTTCAGACCGGTCACTGACTGTTCTTCCCGGCGCACGTGAAACCGCAGGGTCAGCTTGCGGCTCTGGCTGCCGGCATCCCAGCGGGCAAAGAGCATGGCGTTGCCGTTGGTCTGGTCGGTGGTCACCCAGGCCTCGTTGTAGTCCCCTTCCCAATGCAGGTCGGTGACCAGCTGGTTGGCGTCGGAGACCGGGTAGGGAATCCAAAGCCGGGTTTCCTCGCCGGCAGGGTGGCTGGAAAGATCGAAGGTCCAGGTGTAGGTCCCTTCAACGGTTTTGCCCCAGGCACTCAGGGGCAGCAGCAGTGCCAGAACGAGCACGAGCAGCAGATGACGCATGGCTTTAACCTCCAGTCGATTTCGGCTGGCAAGGATAGTGCTGTGTCGGGTGAATGTCCAGTCTTTTTATCAGAAAGACAGATAAGACGTATAGGCAAGGGCGATTGTTGGGCGGGGGACCCGTTGCTGCTGTGGCTGGCAATGAAAAAGCCCTCTCCGGGTGACCGGAGAGGGCTTGCATGTCCGTGCGGCCAGCGGCTGATCAGAAGCGGACGAACGCACCGGCATAGGGCCCGCTGAAGGTGGCGTCGATAAAGACGCCCTGTTCGTCGACATCAACGTCGAGATAGCGATAACCGCCGAAGATGCCGACCAGCGGGATGGGCGAGAATTCGACCTGGGCGTCGGCGTCGAGGAAGCTGTTGTCATCATATTCCAGATAGCCGACCCGGCCGGAGACCGACAGCAGGTCAGACAGTCCGACCCGGGCCCGCACGCCGAGAGTCGGTACCGGCGCGTCGGCCGACTCGGTCTCGGTGGTCGCCAGGCCGCCCACCTCGCCCCGCAGGGTCGCCTCGGCCTGCACCACCTTGACCGACAGTTCGGGGCCGACCTGAACCCGGACCGGCAGGTCGTCGACATTGACCAGATACCAGGTCAGCCCGGCGTCGAGCAGGTCAATGGTGACATCGCTGCTGGTTGCGGCGTTGGCATCGAAGGTCTGGCCGTTGAAGTTGATGCTGCGGGTCAGCACACCGCTGCCTTCGAATTCCAGGGGCACATAGGCGAGTCCGAAGCGGAAATCGCCGAACTGCACCGCCGCTTCGACGAAGTAGTTTTCGCTGTCGTCGAAACCGAGATCGGTTTCCAGATCGATCTGGTCATTGATGGAGAGCTGGTCGACGGCGACCTTGCCTTCGGGGCTGAGCATCAGGTAGCCTGCCTTGACAGCGACCATTTCATCGGCGACAGCCGGGGACGCGGCCAGCAGCAGGGCCGCAATGAGGGCGAACAGATTGCGCATGGATGGACCTCCGTTGGTTGATAGTGGCTTGCGGACCCTGTCTGGTTTGCAAACAGCGGGCCATGTCAGTCGGCCCTGTTTTTTTCTAGCGGTTGTCCCTACTTCGTCCTGACGGCTGTCGATGAACTGACACCCTTTGACACCGCTGGAACGCAAAAGGACGACGAAGGAAATCATGGAACCGGAATTCTGGCTGAACATCTGGCAGCAGAACGACATCGGCTTTCACCGCTCCTGTGAACATCCGGATCTGGTGCGCTTTTGGCCACGGCTGGCCGAAGGGATGGGAGGACCGGTCTTCGTGCCCCTGTGTGGCAAAAGCCTCGATTTGGCCTGGCTGGCCGGGCAGGGGCGCGAGGTTATCGGGGTCGAACTGTCCGCCCTGGCGGTCGACAGCTTTTTTCAGGAGAACAGCCTGACGCCGCAAACGTCCGGGGTGGACGGCTTTAACCTGTACCGGGTGGACGGCCTGCACATCTACCAGGGAGACTTTTTCGCCCTGTCGGCCGGCCACCTTGACGGTGCCCGGCTGATCTACGATCGCGCCGCCCTGGTCGCGTTCCCGTCCGACATGCGCCGCCGCTACGCCGCGCACCTGGATGCCCTTTTCCCGGGGCCGGCGCGCATGCTGCTGGTGGCCAACAGCTACCCCGAGGGGCAGATGGATGGCCCGCCTTTTTCTGTAACCGCCGACGAGGTCGAGCGCCTGTATGGCGGCACCTGGCGCATCGAGCGGCTGGAGCGACGCGAGACCATTGACGAACATCCCGGCCTGCGCAAGCGCGGACTTGA
>CAZCUR010000145.1:0-3225 GCA_964501815.1 uncultured Geothermobacter sp. | reverse complement strand
GGCTGCCGACCACCGCCTGCAGGGGACGGGCGATGCCGCCGGACAGCAGGGCGCCGAGAATGACGGCTGCCAGGGTGACGACCAGGCCGACGGTCAGAAACAGGCGTCTCATCCTGGCGGACGCCGCAAGACCATCGCTTTGGTCGATGGCGAGAACCATGGACAGCCCGCTGGCTCCGAGGCTACTGGAATAGATTTTGTGGACGGTGCCGCCGATGCTCAGGGTCGGCCGGGTTTCGCCTTTCAGGCTGGCCGGGTCAAGAGTGAGCAATTCATCGGTGGAGGCGGCAATCATTTTTTTGCCGTCGTGAAATCCGGTCAAGGTGCCGCCGGCTTCTTCAATTTGGGCGGCAAAGCGGTTGTCAACGAGCCGGCCAACGACCAGGTGGCCGACGGTCTGGTCCTGCAGGCGGATGGGGGTCGCGCCGATCAGGCAGTAGCGTTTGTCCCAGGTGGTCAGGTCGGCGGACCCTTTGCCGGCGAGGCTGGCGGCCAGCAATGGGTGTTTCGGTCCGGTGACGGAAGGGAGTTTGACACCATCGGCTACGCGGCGGAACAGCATCTGCCCTTCCTTGTCACGGATTTCAACCAGGTCGAGGCGGAATTTCTGCAGAATGGCCGCGCTCTGGTCGGCGAGCATCTGGTTTTCGCCGGTCAGGGAGGCATAGTAGACGGCGTTGATCAGGTCGGCGCTGCCGGCGATCAGGCCGATTTCATCCAGAATGCGTTTGCGGCTTTGCTCGATGCTCTGTTCGATAAAGTTGGCCGTTTTCAGCGACATCAGTTCCATGTCGCGTTCGATCACCCCAGCGGTGAAGTTACCGACCAGGACCAGGAGGATCAGCAGGGGGATGAGCGCCAGGCCGGTGAGGCAGACCTGAATCTTCCATTTCAGTTTCATGCGAGCGAGCATAGGCCCTCCGGGGTCGAGCTATTTCAGAACCCTGTCGATGTGGGTGGTGAGCTTGTCATCGATGGACATGCCGAGCCGGCCTGCGACCTGCAGGTCGAGAATAAGGGGTACCGCCACCGGTTTGCGCACCGGCAGTAGAAAGAGTTTTTGTCCCGCCAGGGTCTGCAGGGCATGCACCGCGGCCAGTTTGCCCTGTTCTCCGGCCCGGACGGCGTAGGTCAGCAAAGCGCCTTTGCCTGCGGCTGTCGGGCTGCAGGCAACGACCGGGAGGTTGTGGTCCGTGGCCGCCAGCAGTATCGAGTCCAGTTTGGCTTCAATGGCTGTGGCGTGGGTCAGCAGCAAAAAGTCGGCTTTGCCGACCAGGGCGGAAACGGTCTTGTCCGCCGTATCGGCCAATCGGGCCGGAAAGAGCTTCAGGCTGAACGACTCTGCCTCGGCCTTGAGGCCTTTGAGCTGGATTTCCGAGTCGGGCTCCTGCGGGTTGAACAGGACCGCCACCCGGGCACCCGGGCGCATCTCCTGGATCTTGTTCAGCAGCGGGCTGAAGGGGACCTGGCAGCTGGCCCCGGAGCGGTTGACGCCGGGCGCCTGCATCGACTGGACAAAGCCGAGTTCATCCGGAGCATAGACGTCGGCGAACAGAACCGGGGTTTTGCCGGCCTCGTCGATGGCCGCCTGGGTCGCCAGGGCGCCGTAGGTGACGATCAGTTCGGCTCCGGCGGCCACCGCGCGGCGTGCGCTGTTGCGCAGGGACATCTCGTCAAAATTGGGGGTCTGGGTGAAGATCTCCAGCTTGTCGGCGGAAAAGCCGCCTGCCCGGAGGATCTCCTCAAAGGCATGGTTGGCTTCCTCGTAGCGGGGCAGGTTGCCTGGAACGATGGTGGCCACCAGCCGGGGCGCGGCGTGTGCCAGGCCGGCAGCGGTCAGCATCAGGGCCAGCAGCAGGCCGAAAGTTTTTCCGAATATCCTCTTCATCGCCGTCACCTTACCACACATAGGAGAGGCTCACCTGTCCGTTTTGGACCTGGCCGTCAAAACTGTCGCCGGTTTTGTCTTCGTAATCGTCGTAGCCATATTCGAGCCGGCAACTGAGGCTGTCGCTCAGCTGCCAGTCGATGGCGGCGCTGACACCCAGCTGCTGCAGCGACACCCGGCTGATCTCGGCCAGTCCGGTGGAGTCGGCGTTGTAGCTGCCTGTGGTAAAGGTGCGGGCGAACTGCGGATTGAAGCGCGCCCGCGACCGGGTCAGGTGGCCGCCGAGGTTGAGCCCCCAGCGTTCGCACGGACGCCAGTCGAGGTAGGCCGACAGGGTGTGGCTGGTCTGGTCGTAGCGCACGCCCTCGTCGACGAAAGCGTAGTCGGGCGGCTCGTTGCCGAAGAGCAGGTCCTGTTCGATGGTCTGGTCAAGCCAGCCGATGCTGCCGCCGATCTGCAGCCTGTCCACCGGGCGCAGCCAGGCGCCGAGGTCGAGATGGGTCTGGCGCTTCTGGCGCCCGAGATCGAAGGTGACCGGCAGGCCGGTTGTTTCGTCGAACTCGTCCATCTCGATCTGGTCGTTGGTCTGCCAGCTGCGGTCAGCCACCAGGTTGGCGCCCCAGAGGCCTTTGATCGGCTGGTAGTTGGCGCTGAAGAAGAGGCGGTGGCTCTCTTCGAAGGAGGCGCCGTAAGCCGGGTCGCTGCTGGTGCGCAATTCCCACCAGGAGTGCAGGCGCAGGCGGCTGTCTCCCAAGGGGCGGGCCATGACGGTGAGCTTGAAGCGGTCGTTCTGCTCCTGCCGGGGCAGTTCCCACACCGGGTCAATGACTTGGCTGGCAACAACAGAGGGAACAACAAAGGGTGGAGTGTTTTTGCCGCTGGTATAGGGCTGGGCCGGGCCGGTCTGGTCGCGGTGAATGATCTCCCGGTCGAAGCGGGCCTGGATGCTGAGCCGGTAGTTGGGGCGGAAGGTGGCGCTGGCGAGCCAGCTGTCGCGCCGCAGGTCGGGGTTGTTGCGCACCGCGATGGTGCTGATGGCCGGATCGAGGCCGCCGACGTTCAGGGTGCCGCTGTTGCTGTTGTCGAGGTCGAGCAGGCGGTAGCGCAGATTGAAGGTCCAGCTCGGGTGCGGGATCCAGGTCAGGTCACCGGCACCCTTGGCGACATCGGTGCTGGAGACGACCGGCGACACGGTGTCGGTCCGTTCGCCGCCCCGGTTCTCCCGCTTGCCGATGCTGGCGCTGGCGGCGCCGACCAGGCCGCCTGAGAGGCTGGTGTGCAGTTTGAGGGTGGTTTCCGTGGTCCGGCTGTCAGGCACGCTGTCGTGCTCGAGGTCG
>CAZCUR010000144.1:0-3284 GCA_964501815.1 uncultured Geothermobacter sp. | reverse complement strand
CCGCCCCGGCTTCGAGCCGGAATTCGGTCATCAGGGTTCTGGCGCCATGCACCAGGGTCCTGCGCGTTATTCCTTCCACGGCGGGGATGTAGCCGTCGCTGCTGGCGTGGGTAAACATGATGTTCCTCGTTGGTGGGTCAGGGGGCTGTTGCCGAGGCGGCGAAACCGGCCAGGGCCTTGCCGACCTTGTCGAGAACAGGCTGGCAGGCGGCGAGATTGTGGCGGGACGCCAGCCAGGCAGGGCTGTTGTAGCTGAGCCAGGTGGTGCCGCTGTCGTCCTGGTAGACAAGGGCCTTCATCGGCAGGTCGATGGCGGTTTTCTGATCGCATTGCATCAGCTTGCTGCCGATCTTCGGGTTGCCGAAAAGGATCAGCACGGTCGGGCGCAGCGTCAGGCCCGCGCGCGCGGCCCCTGCGGCATGGTCGATGCGGCTGAAAATCTTCATGCCCTTGTCCCTGAGCGCCTTTTCCAGCCTGTCGGCGGTTTGCGGCACGGTGTGCGGGCTTTTCAGCGTAATCAGGCCGTCCGAGGCCTGGGCGGCAACCGGTATCCCGATCAGCAGAAGTAAGAGAACAAGGGTTCGAATCATGGTCTGAGCCTTTCCTGACGGGTGGCCTTTTTGACAGCCTTCAGTATAGCAGGCCGGGGATGTCGGGTAAGCTGTCGAAAAATCTGACAGCTTTTCGGGCGGTCAGAACCCGCCATGGCTGCCGGTGCCGAAAACAGGGCCGATATCCTTTTTTTGAATCTGTCGAAAAGCCTGACATTTTGTCGTTGCCCCACAGAAGAAGCCAGTGAAATCAGCATCCTGGAGGCAGGATTGCAAATTGCAAGGATAGGCCTTCCGGATCCTTGTGAAGGTACCGGCCGCAGGCCGGCGCCGGGCATTTCTGCTTGAAGGGGGAGGACGGCCATGGCTGACAATCGCTGGGGTAAACGTTTTCCGACAGAGCTGAGCGGACGCTTCGGTCTGCAGCAGACACGGCGCCACGGGATGATTCGTGATGTTTCCCTGTTCGGACTGCAGATCAGCAGTTCGGTCTGCTTTCCCGAAGGGACCCTGCTTGCGGTGACCATCCCCGGCTTGTCGGACCAAAACATTACCCTTGAAGGCCGGGTTCGCTGGCACGCACGGCTGGAACAAAGGGGCATGCCGAACAAGCGATTCGGCGAGTGCTACATGGGGTTGCAGATCGTGCGGTTTCTGGAGGGGGAAGGAGCCTTTCGCGACCTCTGCTTTGAGCTGTGCTGGGAACATGCCCAGAAAAAGAAGTTGGAGCGTACGGTCCACTGAAGGGCCGTTCGTCTGTCCGTTTCTCTCCGACAGGGGCGGGGTTCACAGAGCGTGGGATGCCCGGGCTGTCGGGTTTCCCCGGTTGCCAGGTCAAAGCGTCCGGCTGACGAAATCCTTCACCTTGTCCAGCCACACTTCCCGTGCCTGAAAGTGCGGCACATGGCCGCAACCATCCATCAGCAAAGTTTCGACCGGGCCTGAGCAGGCGGCGGCGATGGCGTCGACCTGTCTGGCGGTGCCAAATTCATCTTCGGTCCCCTGGATGACCAGGGTCGGGCAGCGGATGGCGGCCAGCTCTTGTTCGATATTCCAGTTCCGGAAGGGCTCGGACAGCCAGACGCGCGGCCAGCGGCTGAAGATCGGCTCGATGTCCTGCTCGTGGTAGCGGGCGACCTTCTGCTTCAGGGTGGCGACATCGGCCGCCGTGGTGGTGGCAATGATGCCGGCCAGGGTTTCCGGTTCGACAAAGACGTGGGCGGCCTCGGTCACGATGGCACGGACTCTCCCGTCCAGAACCGTGGCGCCGAGCAGGGCGATGGTGCCGCCGTCGCTGTGGCCGACCAGGATGACGTCCTCAAGGCCAGCCTGTGTCAGAACGAAGGGAAGAATCTCCAGCGATTCGCGCGCCAGGTAGGCGCCGTCAGCCAGCTCGTCCGGCAGGGGAGCGGACCGGCCGTGCCCGAGACGGTCGTAGCTGAAGGCGTGGCAACCGGTGGCCAGCGCCAGTGCCTCGGGGATGTCCTTCCACATGGCAATGGAGCCGAGGGCTTCGTGCAGAAAGACCAGCCAGGGGCGGTCGGCCGCGTCGGCGTGCTGCAGCCGGGTGACGGCGATGCGTCCCAGCGGATGCTCGATGACCTCGTCGCTGCGCCGCAGGCTCATGCCGTCTCCTTCTGGTTGAGCACGCAGCCGAACCGGCGCCTCAGGGCCAGTTTGAAACAGCCGTTGCAGGAGATGCAGGCGGCGACCTCTTTGGTGCCGGTCCGCCATTTGTCGGGCAGGTCCGGTTCGCTGATCAGCGGCCGGCACAGACTGACCAGATCGACCCTGCCTTCGCTCACGGCTGCTTCGGCCTCGGTTTTGCGGCGAAACCCGCCGACGGCGATGATCGGGCAGTCGACCGCTGCGTGAACGTCTTGCGCCAGGTCCAGGTTGTAGGGGGTGATGCTTTCCCCTTTGGGCGGACGCCGGACCGGCGTGGCCGCGCCCGAGGCCGGGGTGCCGGAGCTGATTTCGATGGCGTCGATGCCGGCCCGGTCGAGCAGCACCGCGACCTGGCGCGCCTCATTGGGGCTCAGGCCCCCTTCAAGGTTGTCGCTGCCGTTGAGCTTGACCAGCAGCGGCAGATCACCGATGGCAGCGCGCGCGGCCTGGACCACCTCAAGCAGGAAGCGCGCGCGGTTTTCCAGTGCTCCGCCCCAGGCGTCCGTCCGGCGGTTGGTGTGCGGTGACAGAAACTGGTTGATCAGGTAGCCGTGGGCCGCGTGCAGCTGCACGGCGTCGGCACCGGCGGCCGCGGCCCGTTTGGCGGCCGCGGCAAAGGCGGCGATGGTGCGTTCGATATCCGCCTCGGTCATCGCCCGCGGCTGTTCCGGGAACTGGTCGACCTTGACCTCGCAAGGGGCGAGGGGTTGGCCGCCGCAGGTCTTGCTGCTCGCCTGACCGCCGCCGTGTCCCAGCTGCACGCACAGCCTGCCGCCGGCGGCGTGCACGGTATCGACCAGGCGGGCCAGGCCGTCCTGCTGGGCGTCGGTCCACAGACCCATGGTGCCGGGAAAGGCGTTCCCCTCGGCGAGCACGTTGGTGAAACCGCTGACGATCAGGCCGACACCGCCCGCGGCCAGGTCGCGGTAGAGTTCCAGAAGAGGTTCGGTGACGGTTCCGGCGTCATCCGCCAGCCCTTCCCAGGTGGCCGAGCGCACCAGGCGGTTGGGCAGCTCGAGGTTGCCGATGGTGATGGGGGTAAAAAGGGGCATGGTTGGGACTCCT
>CAZCUR010000143.1:0-3392 GCA_964501815.1 uncultured Geothermobacter sp. | reverse complement strand
GGGCAGCCCGAAGGCCGGGTTCTCAAATTGGCCAACAATTTGCGCAACCTGCGGGACAAAAGTCTGGACAATCTGGAGAAGGCCAACCTGGGCGGTTTCCTGTCCGTACTTGATACCGCCGAAATCGAGTTCTGGTCTGTCCCGGCCGATGCCGGTTGCATCGGCCGGAGCCTTGCCGAGCTTGATCTGCGTAAAAAAACAGGCTGTTCACTCATCGGCCTGGTGCGCGACGAAGTCCTCAGCTACCAGGTCGATGCGGCCACAACCCTGAAAAAAGGCGACACCCTGTTGCTGTTCGGCAACCAGGACGATCTTCTCAAAGCAACCGAATACCTGCGGCATCCCGATGTGAGCACAGACAAATCGAGGGAAATAACCTGCTGATTTTCAACTTGTTTCCATCCGGAAACCGGGTTATATTGGCGGCGGTCGTTATGTCGTTTTTCTTATGAAATCGGGCCCATCCGGTTTGCATCCGGGTGATTGGCCTGCGGAGGGGGCATCGTACGGCATACCACCCAACTTGCAGTTGTTGAAATGCTTTTGGCCGGCACGGCAGCCGGCATGGAGCTTCGGGATGGTATCGACCCCTGGTCGTTGTAACAGTCTGCAATCCTCACCTGCGTCCGGAGGCCTCTCCGGATCGCCAGTGGTTTCTTTCCCTCTTTTTCCGGTTCGAACCTTCATTGCCATGGTCATGCGCGGGGAGGTGGCATGCAGTCGCTGAACCGCCCGGGACAGGATTTCCGCGGTCCGCTGCGGCTTTGCCTTTCCTCTCTTCAGCAGAGCAAAACCCCTGTCAGCACCGAACGGCTTCTTCTGGAAGCCGGTATCAGCAATCCGGAAGCACCGGTCGGTTTTGAAAGTTTTCGTCGCTTTTGCCAGCACGCGGACCGGATGTTAGGCCGGGACTTTCTCCGGTCCGTCGGCCGACAGACCGGACAACACCGTGCCGCAGCCATGCGGCGCAACCTGCTGCTGGGGGTGGCCGGTCCGGAAATCGTCCTGCGCCGGGAGATTCGCCGCATGCTGCAAGGCTGGCCGATCGCCTGGCGTTTGCAGCGGACCGGTGACAACCGTCTGCAGCTGGAAGTGCGTGACCACACCGCCCAGACGCTGCTCTGTCCCCTGATAACCGGCCTGCTTGAGGGGATGGCTCCCTTTTACCGCTTTGAACAGGCGGGGCTGCTGCACACGCGCTGTGTCGACCGGGGGGATGGCACGTGCCGTTACCAGCTGAGCTGGCGCCCCCAGCCCGCGGACGCCATCCGGCGCAGACGCAACATTCTGGCGCTCGGTACGGTAGCCGCCCTGCCCGCCCTGCCGCTGCTTACCCCCTTGCAGACCGAAATTTTCTGTCTGGCAAGTTTGGGAGGGCTGCTGGGACTGAGCACCCTGGCGGGAATCAGGGAACGTATCAGCATCCAGGCGCAGCTGCAGGAACAGATCGGCATCAATGAAGAACTGATTGACCAGGAAAACGCCAACGCCCTGAAGATTCAGCTGACCCGCGAGCTGGGGCAGGCGGTGGAGAGCCGTACCAGCCGCGAAGACCTGCTGCAGGCGATTATCGATGTGCTGGCGGAAAATCTTGATTTCGACCGGGGCATGATGTTCCTGCTCAGCCATGATGAATCCCGACTGCACTACAAGGCGGGCTTCGGGTTGAACCCGGAAGAACTGCAACTGGTCAAAGCCCCCATAGCCCTGGACACGGACCAGAACCGCCATCCCCTGGTGACCCTGCTGAACAAGGGCGAGCCTCTGCTGGTCAACGACCTGCGCCAGCTCCACGCCGTCAGCCACCATGCCTTCTGTCGCTGGATGACCCATCTCGGTGGCCGGGCCGTTCTTTGTTGTCCCATTCGCAGTCAGAACCGGCCCGCCGGTCTGCTGATTCTGGACCTGCGCACCCTGCGACGCACGCTGCAGGAGACGGACCTGCAACTTGTCGAAGGACTGACCCCGCTGATCGGCATCGGCCTGCAGAACGCCCGCCTGCTGCAACAGCAGTCGAACCAGTTTCAGTCGATCCTGCAGGTGCTGGCCGCGAGCATCGACGCGCGCGACTTTCTCACCGCCGGACATTCCGCCCAGGTCACCGAATACGCCGTCGGCATCTGCCGGACCATGGCGCTTTCGGAAGAGTTCACCGATGTCGTGCGCATCGCCGCCATGCTGCACGATTACGGCAAGCTGGCGATACCTGATTTCATCCTGAAAAAGGACGGTGAACTGAGCGCCGAGGAAAAGGCCCTGATCCGCACCCATCCGGACAAGAGCCGGGAAATTCTCGAACGCATCCCCTTTGAGGGCATCTATCGCCAAATTCCGGAGATCGTCGGCGCCCACCACGAAAAGATGGACGGCAGCGGCTATCCGAAAGGGCTCAAGGGAGAAGAGATTCCGCTGGGAGCACGCATCATCGCCGTGGCCGACTTTTTCGAGGCGATTACCTCCAAACGCCACTACCGTGAACCGATGCCCTACCCCCAGGCGGTGCAGCTGCTCGCCGAAGAGAGTTTGATCCATTTCGACCGGCAGGTGGTCGATGCCTTCATCCGCTACCTCAACGTCAACAAACTCTGCCTGGTCGACAGCAGGGCGAAAAAGCTGCCGGTCCCGGCCAAAATCCCCGCCGGCATTGACCGCCGCCGGGTCCGTATCCCCTGTCGCACCCAGGTCTCCTGCCAGGCCGGCAACCGGGTTCTGGCCGGCACCAGCGCCAACCTGAGTACCGGCGGCATCTATGTCGCCACCGACCAGCCCCTGGAAGAAGGGCACCCGGTTGAAGTCATCTTCGCCCTGCCGAACCAGCCTTCCAACCTGTTCAAGCTGCGCGGACGGGTCGCCTGGTACAACGACCGCAAAGCCAACCTGCCCCACGGCTTTGGCATTGAATTCACCCAGATGACCCAGGCGGTGGCCGGCGCCCTGGAAAACTTCGTCAGCCACTACCTGCAGCGCTACCAGGCCGGCCTGGCCAGCGAACCGGTCCTGACGGTGCACTGACCTGGCGCGGTTTCTCCGTTACAGCGCCTCGACCACCCTTTCCAGCCGCTCCCGCACCATGCGCGCCACCGCCCGCAGCTTCGGGTTGTCGATGGCCTGCATCGAGGCCATGGGATCGACGGCGGAAATCTCGACCTTGCCGGCGGCGAGCTGGCGGATGATGACGTTGCACGGAAGCATGGTGCCGATATGCGGCTCCAGCTGCAGCGCCTGGTGGGCATAGTGGGGGTTGCAGGCCCCCAGGATGACGTAGGGATCGATATCGGCATCCAGTTTCTTCTTCAGGGTTGCCTGCACATCGATGCGGGTCAGAACGCCGAACCCCTCTTCGGCCAGTTTCTCCTTCACCCGTTCTTCCGCATCCTCCATGCTCGATTTGA
>CAZCUR010000142.1:0-3594 GCA_964501815.1 uncultured Geothermobacter sp. | reverse complement strand
CCTGTTCAATGTCGCCAGTGCCCTGACCGCGGTGCAGACCCTGCCACCCGGCGTCTATATCGCCATGAACGGGCGGATCTTCGATCCGCAAACAACGCGCAAGAATGTGGCCGAGAACCGGTTTGAGGAGGTGTGACGCAGATACCGCCCGCCCTGCAGCTTGCAGGCGATGACGGAAACCGGGAATGTCCTGGGACATCCGGGGGGGGCAAGTCAGAACAGATTAGTCCGCTGTTTCAGAAGTGTGGGGGTCGGTTTCCTCTTCCCCGGTCTCCTTCTGCTGCTGCCGGCGCTTGAGCTTTTCTTCCTTTTTGGCTTTTTTCGCCAGTTCCTTCCGGCGTTTTTCGAAGTTGTAGTTCGGTTTTCGGGCCATAGAGCCATACTCCCTTCCTGCCTTGCCGGTTTTATGAAGCGAAAGAAAAAGCCCCACGCGAACGTGGGGCTTTTTGCTCAGTCAAAAATACGAAGAGCGTATTTCAGATTTTGCGCACGTTGGCCGACTGCGGGCCTTTTTGTCCCTGGGTCACATCGAAGCTGACCCGGTCGCCTTCGGCGAGGGACTTGAAGCCGTCGCCCTGGATTTCGGAGAAATGAACGAACACATCAGGCCCGTTATCCTGCTCGATAAAACCAAAACCCTTTGCGTCGTTGAACCATTTCACAGTACCTTCAGACATTTTTTTCTCCGTCGCCCCTGTGGGGCTTTTTGCGTTGTGCAGGCTTCGATCCCTGAGAATGATCAATGCCTGCAACGATTGCGCTGCCCGCCTTGATCCTGTTGACACTCTGTCAATTTTTTTTGGTCGAAAAAGCCAAACACGTTCTATGTTCGGAACACCCTATCAGCCGAGGGGACCCCTGGCAAGCAATTTATGGGAAAATTTCACAATTTTTATTTATCGGTCCAAAAGTTCAAAGACAGCGCATGGTTTTGCGGCCGTCGGCGAACAGGACTTCCATTTTGCGTTCCCCCGCAAGGCGCTGTACCAGGCCCAGGCCGAACATGGGATGATCGATCAGGCTGTTGAGCCGGTAACGGCCGTCCATGGAATAGGCCCTGGCTTTGGCCTCGTCCATCTCGGGGCGCAGCTGTTGCCACTCAAGCCGTTCGGCGACCTTGGGATCGGTCGGGGTGCGACGGGCTTTCTTCGGGGATGTCGGCGGCCGGTAGACGTGAACCCGGTCACAAAGGCTGCACTGGACCTTGGCGGGCCTGGTTTCTTTCAGCTGGACGATGCTGTGGGTGGCATTCTTGCGGCATTTGGTGCACCGGGCTTCGATAGTGTCACCGACGTTGAGGGTGGGGCTGGTCATGTTCGATCCTTTCCTGGAACGGACTCGCCACGACCGTTGGCGCGGTGCCGGGTGGTGGGGACGGGGGGAGTCGGATGGAGCCTGGCAGCCTTGCTGTCGCGGCTGCGGCGTGACGCGGACGGCAGGGCGGATTGGCTCTGCCGCGATGAACGGGACGGGCCGGTTCGCTGACCGGCCCGGTGTGGCTACGACCCTTCAAGCATACACCCTTGGGGCGAAAAAGAAACCGAAAGGCGGAAAGTGATGGGTTTTTCATTCCGCATTTTGGGTCAGGACGGTCGGCCGCCGTCGGCCACCTGGCTCCTGGCGAGGAACTGGTCGAGGCGGTTGGCAAAGGTCTGGCGGTCCGCCCTGGTCAGCGGCGCCGGCCCGCCGGTTTCGATGCCGCTGCCACGCAGTTCGTCGAGCAGGTTGCGCATGCTCAGCCGCTCGTGGATGTTGTCCTCGTTGATCCGTGTTCCGCGCGGGTCGAGCACATGGGCCTGCCGGCGCAGGATGGTGGCGGCCAGGGGAATGTCGCCGGTGATGACCAGGTCGCCGGCGGCAACGTTTGCGGCAATGTGCGCGTCAGCCACATCCATGCCCGCGGCGACCCGGACGGCCCGGATATGGGGCGAGGGCGGCACCTTGAGGGGCCGGTTGGCGACCAGGATCAGCTGCGTTCCGGTGCGGGTCGCAGCGCGGTAGAGAATCTCCTTGACGCTCCGGGGACAGGCGTCGGCGTCGACCCATATCCGCACGTGTCCCTTCTGTTGTGACAGTGCGGGCCTGGTCACGGGGTACAGGACGCGACCGCGTGGCTCTGAAAACCGGAACGGCGCGAACGCCGGCGGCGGGACGGGCGTGCCTTTTTACCGGGAGTCGAAACGGCCCTGGTGGGTTGTGTCGAAGGCCTGCCGCCGCGAGCGGGGCGCGGCTTGTTGACGGCCGGGACCGGGCGGGCGGCCTGGTAGTCGAAATTCTCCAGAACGCGGCGCTCGATCTTGTTGCCCAGCACCTTTTCAATGGCCCTGACCATGGCTCTGTCATCGTCGCAGATCATGGTATAGGCGTCGCCGGTGCGGCTGGCGCGGCCGGTGCGGCCGATGCGATGGATGTAGGCTTCGGTGGTGTTGGGGATGTCGAAGTTGATGACGTGCGAGACCTGGGAGACGTCAATGCCGCGGGCGGCGATGTCGGTCGCCACCAGGATCTGCACGCTGCCGTCGCGAAAGCCGCTCAATGCCGCCTGGCGTTTGTTCTGCGAAAGGTTGCCCTGCAGCGAGGCGGCCTTGTAACCACATTTTTCCAGTTTTTGTCCCAGACGTTTGGCGCGGTGCTTGGTGCGGGTGAAGACCAGCACCGAATCGGTGTCGGTTTTTCGCAGCAGTTCCAGCAGCAGGTCGGTCTTGAGGTGCTGCGCCACCGGGTAGAGGGCGTGGCTGACGGTGGTGGCCGGGGCGACGGTGTCGACCTGCACCGTCTGCGGATCGCTCAGGACCTCCTCGGCCAGGTGGCGGATCTCCTTCGGCATGGTCGCCGAGAAGAGCAGGGTCTGGCGTTCGGTCGGCAGCGCCTTGATGATGCGGCGGATGTCGGGCAGAAAGCCCATGTCGAACATCTGGTCGGCCTCGTCGAGCACCAGGGTTTCCAGGTGCTTCAGGTCGATGGTCCCCTGCTGGATATGGTCGAGCAGCCGGCCGGGGCAGGCGACGACGATTTCGGCACCCTGTTGCAGCTGCTTGATCTGCGGCCTGACGTTGACGCCGCCGTAGACGGTGACACTGCGCAGACCGGTCTGTTTGCCGAGCTGGCAGAATGCGTCGTGGATCTGCTCGGCCAGCTCGCGGGTCGGGGCGATGACCAGGGCGCGTACCCGACCACGCTGTCCGCGCATCAGCCGGTGCAGGATCGGCAGGGCGAAGGCCGCGGTCTTGCCGGTGCCGGTCTGGGCCAGGCCCATGACGTCTCTTGACTGCATGATCTGCGGGATGGCCTGCTTCTGGATCGGGGTCGGGGCGGTGTAGCCGGCGGCCTCGATGCCGGCGGCGATTTTCGGGTGGAGGCTGAAACTGTGGAAACTCATAGATTCCTTTACTGGCGGGTCGCCTGGAGCGACCGGTGGTGGCTGTTGCGGGAGAGGAGAGACGGCGGGGCCGAAACAAAAAGGCTCCGGATGATTCCGGAGCCTTGAAGAGATTTCTTTTCAATCCTGGAACAGCGGTGTTTTCCCGTGCCCTCTGTCTTCATGGGACACGACAATGGGCTGACACTAGCAGTCATCGGGGGGTGAGTCAAGCA
>CAZCUR010000141.1:0-3623 GCA_964501815.1 uncultured Geothermobacter sp. | reverse complement strand
CGATACAATGGCCATAGAGACCCGAACCCGTGGGGAGGGAGCTATGGCACGTCATCGCAGACCTCCGGACATCAGACAACGCATCCGCGCCCGCATGGCGCGTCGTACCGAGCAGGTGATGCTTGGCATCTTCGCGCTAGTTGCGCTGTTGCATCTGATCCGCCTGATAACCGGCGCGAAGATCGTCATCGCGGGAACCGTCATGCCGCTGTGGACCAGCTGGATCGGTTTTGGCGGTCCGCTTTTGCTGATCATCCTGTTTCTCTGGTCACACGCCGGGCGGACACCATGATTTCGGCGATGCCGGGCTTTCTGCGGTGTTGACCGGCGAACATCCCGCGCATGCGGAGGATTTTCGGCCGAAGCGGGCCTTGACGGCCGCTGGCAGGGGACCTGTCGGTCAGAAAAAAACAGGGCGGCAGGTTTTTTCCCGCCGCCCTGGAGCGGATGGGGTATGAGGTGTCAGCGCACCTTGATGACCCGGCCGCGGTTTTCGCTGCTCTTGGGCAGGTCGATGCGCAGAACGCCTTTGCGGTAGCTGGCTTCCGCCCGGTCGCTGTCGACACTGCAGGGCAGGGGGAGGGCCCGTTCAAAGTGGCCGTAAGCGCATTCCATGATGTGGAATCGGCCGTCGACCTTTTCGCGCTGGACCCTCTTTTCACCGCGGATGACCAGCGTGTTGTCAATCACCTGAATGTCCAGATCGGCCGGTTCGAGGCCGGGCGCCTCCAGCCGTACGCTCAGTTTGCTGTCGGTTTCAACCACCTCGGCGGCCAGCATGCCCCAGCCGGAGCTGCGACGGGACAGCTCATGTTGGTCATCGTTGCTTTTTTCGTCTCTGTGCCGACTGGGCAGGTAACGGGTCAATGCGCCGGAGGCACGGTCGATGAGACGTTGCCAGCCTTCCGATACCGAATGAAAAACATGTTCCGCGCCTTCTTTCAGTTCGTGCCAGTTGGCCATCTTTCTCACCTCCCGAGACAGTTTTCAACGTCGTTGAACACCGGTGGAAGGAACAAATCCCGTGCCAATGAGCCCTGTAAAAACAATTGTATTTATGCTAGGTTAGCTCGTTGTTTTTGAGAAAGGACGCTGGCTGTGACGTCTGAGACGTCGTCGTGACGGGGGACTGCGACATGCGTGCTGTCGAATTTTACTGTGGTATTGGCGGATTCGCCGCCGCTGTGCGTGGCACGCCCGTTGAGGTCGTCGCCGCCTGGGACCAGAATCCCCTGGCCATCGAGACCTATGGTCTCAATTTCCCCCACCATAGCGCCTGTTGTCGCAACCTGGAACATCTCAAACTTGAGGAGCTGTCTGCCCTCAATGCTGATTTCTGGTGGCTGTCGCCGCCCTGTCAGCCCTTTTCGGTACGCGGCCGTCGCCGGGATCTGGAAGATGCGCGCACCGCAAGTTTCCGCCGTCTGCTCGAGCTTCTGACAGACCTGGCACCCAGCAGGCGCCCCGTCGGTATCGGCCTGGAAAATGTGGCGGGATTTGCCGGCTCGGCCATGCACCAACTGCTTTGCCGTCGGCTTGAAGAGCTGGGTTTCGAACTGTGGCAGGGCGAACTCTGTCCGACGCAGTTCGGCTACCCCATGCGCCGACCGCGCTTTTATCTGCTGGCCAGCAAGGCGGGGCTTGCCGATGCCCCCGTGCCGAAGTCGGATAAGGTGCGCCCCCTGAGGCACTTTCTGCTGGCGGACCGATATAGGCTGAACAGGGACCTCTATCTGCCGCAACAGATTCTGGACCGGTTTGCCGCCGGCCTGAGATTGCTCGACCCCGCTGACGAGACCGCCATCACCACCTGTTTTGCCTCGAGTTACGGTCGCACGCTGATGCATTCGGGGGCCTTTCTGGTCACCCGGGATGGTGTCCGGCGGTTTGCTCCCGAAGAGGTCTGTCGTCTGCTCGGTTTTCCGGACGGGTTTCGATTCCCGGCAGGCCTCAGCCTGCGTCAGCGCTGGAAACTGGCCGGCAACAGCCTGTCCGTACCCGTTGTCCGGTCCGTGCTGCGACGTTTCGCGCCGCTGAACCAGGTTGTTCCCGGTTGACCAACCGGCCTTCAGACGGTCATACTTGGCGCATGCGTCTTGTGCTGATGTTTTTTCTTCTGATAACGGGACTGCTGCCTGCCGCCGAAGGACTCGCGGTGACGGTTGGCATCTGGCAGACCGGCATGACCCGGCAGCAGGTCTGGGACCTGGCCCGGGAAAAGAATATCGCTATCGCTCCGGAAGGGAGACTGCACGCCGCTTCCGGATTTCAGGAGCGTTTTCTCGACCCACAGGCCAGAACCTGGTACTGCCGTGGCCGGTACGTGGACCATGATGCCACCTTCTATCTGCACCTGGCCGACGTCCCTGGCGGCGAGCCTGTCGTTCGGGCCATTGAAGTCCGCTACGCGCAGGGCTTCAACAGTGCCGTGACCGAGCGCATCGTTCGAACGCTCACCCAGAAATACGGTCGTGCCGAGACCCGGGTGTCCTCATGGCAGAGCCTGGCTCGCTGGCAGGCGGATAATCTGCTGATTGAACTCGAGGTGCGCAAGAATCGCACCCGGTTGACCTTTACCGACCTGACCCTTCAACAGGAGAGATGAATCATGGAATTTCTGATTATGTGGGCGGCCTTTGGCGTTGCCGCGGCTTCCGTGGCCAAGGGCAAGAACTTCAATGTCCCCCTGTGGGTCTGTCTTGGGCTGCTGATCGGTCCCTTCGCGCTGCTGATCATGGCCCTGCGCAAGCCGGGCCCGGGGCCTGACCAGGGCTACCAGTAAACCGGTCGCCCGAGGAGCCTGCCATGTCCACTGCTCCAAAGACTCGCGATCTGCTGCATCAAAGCTACCTGTTCGCCGGCGCCGATGCGGATGACCTGGCAAGGCTTGAGGCCATCTGCCGTCGCCGAACCGTCCGGAAAGGGGAGGTTCTGTTCGCCGACGGCGACCCGGCCGAAGGTTTTTTTATCGTCGGCTCCGGCAAGGTCAAGATCTACAAGCTTTCCCCCGAAGGCAAGGAGCGTATCCTGCATATCATCCACCCCGGCTGGTCCTTTGCCGAGGCGGCCATTTTCGGCGACGGTCATTACCCCGCGTATGCCGAACCTCTTGAAGCCAGCGATCTGCTCTTTTTTCCGAAGGACGAATTTCTCGGCCTGCTTCAAAGCCGCAACCGGCTGGCCCTGAACATGATCAGCGGGCTGTCCCGTTTCCTGCGGCAATTCGCCACCCAGATCGAAGAACTGACCTTCAAGGACGTCCCCGCCCGTCTGGCCCGCTACCTCATTGACCTTGCGGGACCGGCCCAGCGGGTGGAACTGCCCGTTTCCAAGTCCCAGCTCGCCTCCAATCTCGGTACCGTCAGCGAAACCCTGTCACGGACCTTCCGGCGTCTGCAGGACGAAGGTTTGATACGGGTGGAGGGAAAAGCGATTACCATCCTCGACGCCGACGGATTGTCCGACCTGTCCGAAACCTGCAAGGAATAGCAACGCCGGCTCAACCGACCTGGACGGAGCTAAAGAATGCGACGCCGTGCGCCGAAAAGTGAGGTGCACGGCGTTTTTGCGTCGCAGATACAGGTTCTGGCAACGGAGTAATCGAGGATGGCAGATAAAGGCGG
>CAZCUR010000140.1:2118-3651 GCA_964501815.1 uncultured Geothermobacter sp. | reverse complement strand
CTGGCACAGGCCCGGGTCGAATCGGTGGCCGTCAGCCTGCTTTTTTCCTTCGCCAACCCCGAGCATGAACTGAAGGTGGCCGCAGCCCTTGAGGACCTCGGTGTTCCGGTCTCCCTGTCACACCAGACCCTGGCGGAGTTTCGCGAGTATGAGCGCACCTCGACCACGGTCATCAATGCCTACGTCGCTCCCAAGATGCGCCGTTACCTGACCTACCTGAGCGAACAGATCGCAGGGAGCCGGTTTCGCATCATGCAGAGCAACGGCGGCAGTATTTCCGCCACCACCGCGATGAAGGAGTCGGTCCGCACCATCCTTTCCGGGCCTGCCGGCGGCGCCGTCGGAGCGCTCGAAATCGGCCGGCAGTCCGGCTTCGACCGGCTGATCACCTTTGACATGGGCGGCACCAGCACCGATGTCTGCCTGATCGACGGCGAACTGCCGCTGACCACCGAATCGCAGATCGCCGATTACCCGGTGAAGGTGCCGATGATCGACATCCACACCGTCGGTGCCGGCGGCGGCTCGCTTGCCAGCATCGATCTCGGCGGCTCCCTGCAGGTCGGGCCGGAAAGCGCCGGCGCCGATCCGGGGCCGATCTGTTACGGCAAAGGGGATGGCATCACCGTCACCGATGCCAATCTCTACCTCGGGCGCCTGGTTCCCGATCACTTTCTCGGCGGTACCATGCGCCTGCGCGACGACCGGCTGGAGAACCCCTTTCGCGCCCTGGCCGCCCGGCTGAAGCTGACGACCAGAGAACTGGCCGAAGGCATTCTCGACATCGCCAACGCCACCATGGAACGGGCCATCAAGGTCATTTCAGTCGAGCGGGGCTTCGACCCACGCGAATTCACCCTCTTCTCCTTCGGTGGCGCCGGCGGTATGCACGCAGCCTTTCTCGCCCGGCTGCTGCAGATCCCCCGCGTAATGGTGCCGCGCAACCCCGGCATCCTGTCCGCAGCCGGCATGCTCATGGCCGATGTCATCAAGGACTATTCGCGCACCGTCATGCTTCCCGCCGAAACCCTCGATCCGGAGCGTCTGGAGGAGATGTTCGCGCCGATGGAGAAGCAGGGAAGCGCCGATCTCGAACAGGAAGGCATCGCCTCCGATGACGTCGACCACCGCCGCTACCTCGACATGCGCTACCGCGGCCAGTCCTTCGAACTGATGGTTCCGGCCGGCGGTGACATCATCGAAGCCTTTCACCGCCAGCACGAAACGACCTACGGCTACGCCAACCGCGGCAAGGAGGTGGAGGTGGTCAACCTGCGTCTGCGCTCCATCGGCCATCCGGAGCGCCCGCCCCTGCAGGCCATCGAAGCCGGCAACCTGACACCACCGGAACAGGCCCGGTTGGGCAGCCATACGGTCGTCTTCGACGGTCGGGAACACCAGGCCGACCTCTGGCAACGTGACCGGCTTCTGGCCGGCAACCGGTTCGCAGGCCCGGCCATCGTCATCGAGTACTCCTCCACCATCGTGGTGCCGCCCTTCGCACAGGCGGAGGTGGACAGGTTCGGGAATCTG
>CAZCUR010000140.1:0-2018 GCA_964501815.1 uncultured Geothermobacter sp. | reverse complement strand
CACCATCGTGGTGCCGCCCTTCGCACAGGCGGAGGTGGACAGGTTCGGGAATCTGATTCTGGAAATAAAAGATTAAAAGCCGCCACGAAGGCACGAAGGGCAGAAAGAACTGCACAAAGGACTTTCAATACAGACGAATAGAAGCGAAGGCGGTGAGGTGAACTTTGATGGTTTGAATTCCAAAAACCTGCAGCTCACCCAGCTCTCCCTCTCATCGCCAAAACGTTGAAAAATGATTTTCTTCGTGTTCTTCGTGCCTTCGTGGTCGATTTACTAAAAGGGTATTCAAATGCGCATCAACCCGATTTTGCTGCAGGTCTTCAAGAACCGCTTCGCCGCCATCGCCGAGGAAATGGGGGTGACGCTGGGACGCACCGCCTTTTCCCCCAACATCAAGGAACGGCGCGACTACTCCTGCGCCCTGTTCGACAGCGAGGGGGCGATGATCTCCCAGGCGGCCCATATTCCGGTCCATCTCGGCTCCATGCCCCTGTCGGTGCGCCGGGCCATCGAAACGGTGCCGATGGAAGCCGGCGACATGGTGATGGTCAACAACCCCTTTGACGGCGGCACTCACCTGCCCGACATCACCCTGGTGGCGCCGGTCTTCATCGACGGCCGGGCCGCCTTCTACGTCGCCAACCGGGCGCATCACGCCGATGTCGGCGGCATGACCTCCGGCTCCATGCCCCTGTCGACCTCCCTGTTTCAGGAAGGGGTCATCATCTCGCCGGTCAGGCTGGTCAAGGCCGGCAGGATCGATACCGACCTGCTGGGGCTCATTCTCGGCAACGTGCGCACCCCCATGGAACGGGAAGGAGATTTTGCCGCCCAGATCATGGCCAACCGCATCGGGGCCAGGCGCCTGGAGGAACTGGTGGCGAAATACGACCTTGCCACGGTCAGCGGCTACGCCGAGGCGCTGAACGACTACGCCGAGACATTCATGCGTGAAGCGATTCGCGCCATCCCCAACGGAAGCTACCATTACCGGGACTGTCTCGACAGTGACGGCATCGGCACCGATGATATCGGCATCGCATGCCGGATCGACATTACAGGAGATAGCGCCCGCATCGATTTTTCCGCCAGCGATGACCAGGTACCCGGCAGCGTCAACGCCGTGCACGCCATCACCCTGTCGGCCGTGCTCTACGCATTCCGCTGCCTGATCGATGTCGAGGTGCCGGCCAATGCCGGCTGTCTGCGACCTCTGGAGGTCATCACCCGGTCGGGATCGGTGGTCGACGCCCGCTTTCCGGCGGCGGTCGCCGGCGGCAACGTCGAAACATCCCAGCGCATCGTCGACGTCGTTTTCGGTGCCCTGGCGCAGGCCCTGCCCGGGCGCATTCCGGCGGCCAGCCAGGGGACCATGAACAATATCACTATCGGCGGCATCGACCCGCGGAGAGGCGCCCCCTTCGCCTACTACGAAACCCTGGCCGGTGGGCACGGGGCCTCGCCGGGCGCCTCCGGCGAATCGGCCATGCACAGCCACATGACCAACACCCTGAACACCCCGGTCGAGGCCCTGGAATACGCCTACCCCTTCCGGGTCACCGAATACGCCATCCGGGCCGAAAGCGGCGGCCGCGGCCGTTTTTGCGGCGGCAACGGTCTGGTGAGGGAAATCGAGCTTTTGGCCGACGCCGAAGTCACCCTGCTGACCGAAAGGCGGCGACACCCGCCTTACGGCCTGCAGGGGGGCGAACCGGGCGCGCGCGGCCGCAACCTGGTGATCGAAGCCGACGGATTCACCGAACTGCCGGGCAAGTTCAACCGCAGAATTCCAGCCGGCAGCCGCATCCGGGTCGAAACGCCGGGCGGCGGCGGCTGGGGGGAACCGCCGGAGGACAGGTAACCTTCAAACCGGGCAAAGCGCCTTGCATCATCCGTTTCGTCAACGCCATAACCATGGCCCAACAAAGGAGGAGAAGCGATGAAAAGGATTCTGCCCATTCTACTCGCCGTCTTTCCCGACCTGGCCCTTTTTCTGCCGCAAAAGATGATCCGCTGAA
>CAZCUR010000139.1:0-3705 GCA_964501815.1 uncultured Geothermobacter sp. | reverse complement strand
TCTCTGCGGCTTGGCGACTCTGCGCGAGCCAGACTTGTGTCGTTTTGACTATCAGTAATCGACCCCCTTGCGCGCCTTCACCCCGGCCTTGAAGGCGTGCTTGATCTCTTTAACCTCGGAGACCGTGTCGACCAGCTCGCGCAGCTTCTCACCCCCGCCGCGGCCGGTGATGACGACGCTCTGGTTTTTCGGGCGGTTGCGGATGGCGTTTAGGACCATCGCCTCGTCGAGGTACTTGTAGCCGAGCATGTAGGTCAGCTCGTCGAGCACCACCAGGTGGTAACTGTCATCCTGCAGCAGCTTCGCGGCCTTATCCCAGGTGCGCTCGGCGGCTTTGATGTCCCCCTCGCGGTCCTGGGTGTCCCAGGTGAAGCCGGTCGCCATCTGTTCGAAGAAGACCTCGGGGTGCTGCTCGCGCAGGTAGATCTCCTCGCCCGAGAGCTGTTTGCCCTTGATGAACTGGATCACGCCGACCTTGTAGCCGTAACCGAGGCTGCGCATCACCATGCCAAAGGCCGAACTCGACTTGCCCTTGCCGTTGCCGGTCAAGAGGATCGCCACTCCGCGCTCCTCGTCGGCGCGGGCGACCGCGGAATCGACCTGCTGTTTGCGCTTCTGTAAGTGTTTCTCATCTGTGCCGCTCATCGGATCGGGCTCCTCATGGGGTAGGGGTGTTCTTCTGAAACTATCGCCAATAGACTGTACTGTCAACAGCACCCCTTGACAGGTCATTTAACAGCTGCTTGAATGGCCGGAAAGGAGATCCATCATGGGTGTGAAATTTTCCGAAGACGTGGTTCCCCTCTCCGACATCAAGGTCAACCCCGGCAAGATCGTACGCCGCACCAGCGAATCCCACCGTCCGATCCTGCTCACCAGCCGCGGTCGTGGGGTGGCGGTGCTTCAGTCGATCAGCGATTTTGAGCAGGCCGAGGAGGAAAAGGCCTTCATGCGTGCTGTGGTCGAAGGGCTCGCCGATGTCGATGAAGGGCGCGAATCGGGGCTGGAGGATGTGAAAGAGCGGTTGGGGCTCAAATAGCCGATGACCGTTTCAGTTTCTATCTCTTTTGCCGAATCTGCCATTCACGATTTGGAAGAGATTCGTGATTGGTACCGGGAACAGCTTGTTCCCGAGGTCGGCGAGAGATTGATCGAAGAAATTGTGTCCCAGATCGAAAATCTGGCAACACACCCTGATCGGGGGAGGGTGGTCCCGGAGTTCAACCAGCCGGCCCTGCGCGAACTGATCCACCCGCCTTTTCGCATCGTTTATTACCGAAGACCCGGGAAAATTTCTGTCGTGCGGATCTGGCGCAGCGAACGTCTGCTGAAACGGGTGGATACCTGAATTATTCAACAGAAACGGCGGCCGAAATGCCTCTCGCATTTGGCCGCCGTTGTTTTGCTTTTTGCGTTCGGTCAGATCTGCGCCAGTGCCTGCGCGATGTCGGCTTTCAGATCCTCGGTCTCTTCGAGGCCGATGTTGAGGCGGATCATCCAGCGGCCCTGATAGCGTGACATGGGGGACTGGGCGAAGCGTCCGGCGGTGACCAGGCTCTTGAACCCCCCCCAGCTGTAGCCGATGCCAAACAGCTTCAGGCTGTCCACGAAGCGGGCGACCGCATCCTCACCATACTCTTCCTGCAGCACGATGGAAAAGATTCCCGACGAGCCCTGGAAATCCCGTCGCCAGATGGCGTGTTCCGGATGACTCGGCAGGGCCGGGTGCAGCACCTCGGCGACGGGCGCCTGGTCCTGCAGCCAGCTGGCAATTTCCAGGGCGCTGCGCTGGTGCTGTTCGAGGCGCACCTTCAGGGTCTTGAGGCCGCGCAGCGCCAGGTAGCAGGCCTCCTGCGGGGCGAAGACCTCGATGGCGCGACAGAAACGCTTGAACTCGGCGCAGCAGGCTTCGTTGACCGTGGCAGTCCCGAGCAGGACGTCGGAGTGCCCGGAGACGTACTTGGTGATCGAGTGGATCGAAATATCGACCCCGTGTCGCAGCGGCTGGAAGAAGAGCGGTGTCGCCCAGGTGTTGTCGATGGCGGTGAGCACGCCGTGCTTTTGCGCTACCGCGACCACCGCCGGGACATCCTGCAGCTCAAAGGTGTTGGAGCCGGGCGACTCGAGCAGGATCAGGCGGGTTGCGGGGGTCAACAGCTCCTCGATGTCGGCACCGACATTGGCCGGGAAGTAATCGACCTTGACCCCGTACTTTTCGAGCACGTTGCGGGCGAAGCGCCGCACCGGGCCGTAGACGCTGTTGCAGATGAGCAGATGGTCGCCGCTCTTGAGAAAGGCCTGCAGTACGCTGGTGATCGCCATCAGCCCCGAGGGGAAGGCGCGGGTGAAAAAACCGCCTTCCAGTTCGGTGATCGCCTCTTCAAAGGCAAGCTGGGTCGGCCCGCCGTCGGTGCCGTAGGTGAACCCCCCGTATTCACCGCGACCGGCCGCCGCCAGTTCGGCGTAGCTATCAAACAGCACGGTCGAGGCATTGTAGATGGGGGGATTGATGGTGTTGTAGCGTGGCAGCGACCGGCTGTCGCCGTCGTAGCCGCTGGCGATGATTTCGGTGGAACTTTTCATCTTGGCCTCTGTCAGGTTGTCTGTTCGTTGGAAATAAGGTAACGGCAGTTCCCTGACTGCGCCAGTAAAATATTCCGGTGACGGGGCAGAGGAGCGGGCAGGTTTTGGTTGAAGGATGAATGATATCGTTATATGATAACGTTATCTGTGTGGAGGCAACTATGCGTACCATTGTCGATTTACCTGAACAACAGATTGAACGGCTCCGGGAAATAGGTGACCGCCAGGGGCTGTCCCGCGCTGAGCTGGTACGGCGTGCTGTGGCCGAATACCTCGCCCGTCACCAGGGGGAGGGCGGTGAAGAGGCGTTCGGCCTCTGGAAAAAGCGCAAGGTTGATGGGCTTGCCTATCAGGACAAGCTGCGCAAGGAGTGGGAACGGTGAAGGCTCTGCTCGACACCAATATCCTTATCGACTACCTCAACGGAATCGAGTTGGCACGCCAGGAGATGTCCCGGCATGAACGGCTGTTGATCAGCCTGATCAGCTGGATGGAGGTTATGGTCGGCGCCACACCGGAGGAGGAACCCCTCGTCCGCTCATTCCTGTCCGGATTTGAGCTTGTCCCCGTCAGCCCCGAGATCGCCGAACGTGCGGTCGCTATCCGCCGCGACACCGGCATCCGTCTCCCCGATGCCATCATCTGGGCCAGCGCAAAATGTGAAGACGCCCTGCTGGTCAGCCGCAACAGCAGAGACTTTCCGCCCGATGAGCCGGGAGTGAGGGTCCCCTACCGGCTTTGAACTCCGAACAACACTCTGTTCTCCATCTCTTCCATTAAGTCCGTCGTTTATCTCTGACACATAATAAAAGCACGCTGGCGCGTTCTGCATAAATATTGGCACGAACCGCCAGTGTGCTTTTTCGTTCCTGCGGTTAGGCTTTGTTCAACACACCCCGACGGTTTGAAAATCGCCTCGCGCAGAGTCGCGGAGACGCAGAGAAAAGAAAAAGAGGTCAAAAGGTCAGGGCCAATGGACTGGGATAAATTGGAGTCCCCTGCCGCTTGAACCCAACCTGTCTTTCTCGCGGTTTTCTCTGCGACTCTGCGTCTCGAGCGAGCAGTGCGAGCGGGCGTGAGGAAAATGTTTGGATTTTGACGATGAAAAAAAGCCTGAAACTC
>CAZCUR010000138.1:0-3755 GCA_964501815.1 uncultured Geothermobacter sp. | reverse complement strand
TTATTTGTTCTGGCGGAGAGGGAGGGATTCGAACCCTCGGTACCTTTCGGTACACACGATTTCCAGTCGTGCACCTTCGGCCGCTCGGTCACCTCTCCGCAGGTTGCGTAGCATACACGATGCCCCAGTGGCTGTAAAGGCTTTATCCAGGGGGATATCCAGGGAGAAAAAGGAGTGAAAATTCAGTGCAAAACACCGCCGAACCAGATCTCCGGCGCCGGACTTTCCAAAGGACCTTCCTTCCCTCTCTCGGGCAGGTAAAGCCGGTCCAGGTGTTCCCGCAAATAGTCCTCCATCTGTGTCGCCGTCATGGGTTTGGCAAAGAAATATCCCTGCATCTCACTGCAGCCATGATCGCGCAAAAAACGTACCTGCTGGGCGTTTTCCACACCTTCGGCAATGACATCGAGCCCCAGGCTGTTCGCCATGGCAATAATCGCCTCAACAATGGCGGCATCATCCGGGCTGCTGGTCACTTCGCGGACAAAGGACTGGTCGATTTTGATCCGATCGATGGGAAAGTGTTTCAGGTAATTGAGAGAACTGTAGCCGGTACCAAAATCATCGATGGCCAGCTCCAGTCCGCGCACCTTGAGATATTCCAGGATACGGCTGGTCGCCGCCGCATCTTCCATCAGGTAGGTTTCGGTCAGCTCCAGCTCCAGCAGACGTGCATCGATGGAGGTCTCCGCCAGAATGCGATCAATCATTTCGACCAGATCGGGCTGGCGAAACTGCCGTCCACTGATATTGACCCCGACCCGGAGCGGCGGCAGACCGGCATCCTGCCAGGCGCGCAGCTGGGCGCAGGCGGTACGCAGCACCCATTCTCCCAGCGGCCGGATCAGGCCGGTGTCCTCGGCGACCGGAATGAAACGGGCCGGCGAAACAGGGCCGTCTTCCGGGTGGAACCAGCGCAGCAAAGCCTCGACCCCGATCAACCTGCGGCCATGCATGTCCCATTGCGGCTGGTAGTAAAGCTGAAACTGCCCCTCTTCCAGGGCCACACGCAACTTGCGTTCAAGCTGATTCCGATCGAAGGCGGACCGATGCATCTGCTCGCTGAAGAACTGAAAATGCCCCCGCCCGTGTTCCTTGGCCTCATACATCGCCATGTCGGCATGTTTGAGCAGCGTTTCAGGGTCTTCGCCATCATTGGGGAACATGGCGATACCGATACTGGTGGACGTGAACACCTCCTTGCCGTTGATCGGAAATGGCCTGTTGAGCAGTTTGAGAATTTTTTCGGCCACCACGACAGGATCCCGTTCCGTCTTGACCGAAGTCAGCAGGATAACGAATTCATCCCCGCCAAGACGGGCAACGGTATCGCTCTGGCGGACACAACTTTTCAGCTGGTCCGAGACCTGACGCAGCAGAGTATCCCCGGCCTCATGCCCCAGAGTGTCGTTGACATCCTTGAACCGGTCCAGGTCGAGAAAAAGCAGGGCCATCTGGCGGTTCTGCCTGCGTGCCTGCGCCAGGGCCTGCTGCATCCGGTCTCTAAGCAAACTGCGGTTGGGCAGCCCGGTCAACTGATCATGATAGGCCAGCTGACGGATTTCCTTCTCGGCCTGCTTCCGTTCACTGATGTCACGAATCGAGCCGACGATTTTAATCGGCTTGCCGGCATCATCCCGCACGAGAGAGGCATTGACAGACCCGGGAACCAGCTGCCCTCCGCGCCGGCGCAACATCAGTTCAAAATCCTTGACCCGGCCTTGTTCCAGCAGCAGCTGCCGAACCTGGCCAATGCTGTCCGGATCGTCACAAAGCATGGCGAAAGGCATGCCGACCAGCTGATCGCGCCGCTGGCCAAGGGCCGCCTCAACCGACGGGCTGACTTCAATAATCAGGCCGCCCATGCTCGACTCGAAATAGATGTCCTGGATATTGCTGAAAATACGGCGGTAGCGCTCTTCGTTTTCGCGCAGGGCCTCCTCTGCCAGCCTTTTGGCGGTCACATCTCGCAGGGTGCCGGTCACGCCGCAAATGCCCTGGCCGATACGTCCGTAAGGCCGGGCCACCAGCTCAATCCAGCGATAGCTTCCGGTTGCCGTTTTCAGTCGCAGATTCAGCCGTTCACAAGACGTCTCCCCGGCCAGAACCGCATCCAAAAAGTTGCGCGCCTTGCCCAGGTCGGTCGGGTAGACACTTTCAAGAAACGGCATGCCGAGGCTGGACGAAACGGTATAACCGGATACGTCCTCCCAGGCACGATTGAGGTAGGTCCAGCAACCCGCCAGATCCAACTGATAGAAAACGTCACTCGCCGTTTCAACCAAAAGCTGGTAGCGCTCAAGCTCCTGCAGGCGTGCGTCAGCCTCCGAAGGCCGACCGGAGCCCAAGTTATCAAACTGTCGTTTCTGGTTGTTCTTGTGACCGGACTCCAAAACAGCCACCTCGGCATGGACATTCGGGCCAAAAACTCCTCTGCGGGAGCCGCTTTCTACATATCGGCGACACACCTCCAACCCTTTAATAAAAGAATAAAAGAAGCGCCCAAAAACATTTCGGGCCGGGCCACTTGCGTGACCCGGCCCAACATGGCGGAGGGGGTGGGATTCGAACCCACGGTGCCTTTCGGCACAACAGATTTCGAGTCTGTCACCTTCGACCGCTCGGACACCCCTCCGAACCAGTATTAACGGTTTTTCCTGTCGCGTTTCTCCTGCCGCAGCCGGCGAAAAAATCCGCTCAGCAGTTCGCTGCATTCATCGGCCAGCAGCCCTTCGGCCACTTCGACCCGGTGATTGAAGCGCTCATCCTCATGCAGCCGGTAAATGGATCCGACAGCCCCGGCCCTCGGATCACGGCTGGCGAAAATCAGTCTTGGAATCCGCGCCAGGATGATGGCCCCCATGCACATGACGCAGGGTTCAAGCGTCACATACAGGGTCGTATCAAGCAACCTCCAGGAGCCCAGAGTCTCTGCAGCCTGCCGGATGGCCAGCAGTTCCGCATGGGCTGTCGGGTCCTGGGTGGTCTCCCGCAGGTTGTGGGCACGGGAGACCACCTCTCCGTTCAGGCTCACAACCGCCCCGATCGGGACCTCATTCAGCGCCATCGCCCTGTTGGCCTCTTCGAGGGCCAGCTCCATCATTCGGCGATCGATGTCACTGAAATCGGCATACATGGGCTTCGTCAAAATTCCCGCCCGGGCGCGGAGGCTACTTTTAGCATGAATACCGGCGCAGGAACAACCCTTTTGCGGCCCTGGACACACAATCGTAAAAATTCCTTAACCGGTCGGCAGACAGCGCCGATATGTCCAGCAAGAAACAGTCACAACCCCAGGAGGCAACCATGACCCGGTCCGGAATCGCCAAAGCCCTTCAAAAAGACCCTGTCGCAACCCTCCTCGGTCTTTTGACCCTGCTGGGCCTGATCTGTTACCTGGGGGCCCTGGGCCTGCAGGAATTGCATCATGCCCGCCTTGCCGACATTCTGGCGAACCCAGTCGTCCAGTCCGATACCGACCTGATCGTCGCAGGACTGGAGGGCCCGGTCAGAAACTGACTCCTGCTTCACCGCCAATACGAAAGGGGCTACGGAAAATCCGTAGCCCCTTTATTTTTGGTGGCGCGCCGCGGAAGATTCGAACTCCCGACCTTCTGATCCGTAGTCAGACGCTCTATCCAGCTGAGCTAGCGGCGCAGCGAAAAGCGTTTATCCCTCAAAACCCGTCAGTTGTCAACCCCTTTTTCACCGACCGCCTCATAACCCACCAGACTGAAGGAGAAACGGGGATGCTT
>CAZCUR010000137.1:0-3825 GCA_964501815.1 uncultured Geothermobacter sp. | reverse complement strand
CAGACCGACCAGGTGGGCCGCCAGGGTATCGATGGCCACCGGGTTGGCCCCTGCCAGCAGCAGCCCCAGCTGTACCGGATCGCCGCTGCCCGGCCCCTTGCCCTCCATGCCGACCACCGCGTCGACGATGGTCAGGGCCGGAGCGATGGTCTCGGCCAGTTCCAGCAGCATCAGGGCGAAAAAGGTCTTGTCTTCGCCGGCTTGCAGGTGCAGTTGCGCCTTGCGCATGCCGACCACGCCGCCGTAGAGGTTCTTGACCGCGCAGGTCAGGCCCATCATCTGGTGGGTCTTGAGCTTGGGCAGGTTGATGATGACATCCGCATCAAGGATGTCGCGGGCGAGCTCCAGCCGGTGAAAGGTGCCGGCCTTCAGTTCGACCGGCACCGATTCGGCAAAGGGGGCGAAACGGGCGCCGGTCTGTTCGATGACCTCGAGGATGCCGCATTTGCGCGCCACCTGATCCGGTTTGCCCAGGCCGGGGGAGTCACCGACGCTGACGCTACCTCCGGCGGCCTGGACCCGTTCGATGACGGCGCGCACGATTGCGGGGTGGGTGGTCACCGCCCGGTCCGGGTGCTTGCCGGCCAGCATGTTCGGCTTGATGAGGACCTTCTGGCCGGGGCGGACGAAGGCAGCCATGCCGCCGAGAGGTTCGAGCAGATCGTCGAGGGCCTGCCGGACGGCCTCGGGCCGGTAATCTTCCAGCTGTGCGAGCGAAACCCGGTTCACCGGCCGATGACCTGCACCTGGACCTTGCGCCGGCGCGGGCCGTCGAATTCGCAGAAGTAGATGCCCTGCCAGGTTCCCAGCACCGGCGCGCCGTTTTCGACGATGACGGTTTCGCTGGCGCCGACCAGGCTGCTTTTCAGGTGCGCGGCGCTGTTGCCTTCCATATGACGGTAGCCGTCCTCGAAGGGAACAATCTTGTTCAGTTCCATCACCAGATCGCGCACCACGTCCGGGTCGGCGTTTTCGTTGATGGTGACGGCGGCGGTGGTATGCGGGGTGCAGATGACGGCGATGCCGCTTTCAACCCCGGACCGGCGCACCGCCCCGACGACCTCGGCGGTGATGTCGATCATTTCCACGCGGCTGCGGCTTTCGATCTGCAGCTGAATCATCGGGCACAATCCTTCAGAGCGGCAAAGAGCGGACGCAGGGCGCGCGGGTGATAAAGCAGGCTGTTGTGACCGACCCAGTGCAGCAGGTGTTCCTCGCATCCCTCAAGGCGCCCGAGACTCCAGGGCAGAACCATGTTGTCCTGGGCGCTGATGATGTTGACCAGGCGCACTCCTTCAGGCATGGCTGCCGCGCCGAGGCCGCGCATGAAATCGCTTTCCGGCAGCAGATGGCGCGCCAGCGGGCTGACGGCGAAGGGGGCGAGTTTGGAACCGCTGTTCGGCGCGCCGAGCAGGACCGCCAGCGCCACCCGTGAGGCGCCACCACGGCGCTGGATGTAGTTGCGCGCCAGCACCGCTCCCATCGAGTGCCCGATCAGAATCACCTGGTCGGCGCCGGCTTTCAGGCGCAGGCTGTCGACCTTTTTGGCAATCATTTCGGTCAGAATTTCGATGTCGTGCCAGGCCGACAGGTTGAGACTGTAGATGTCGCGCCAGCCGGCCAGACGCAGGCGCAGTTGCAGCCACCACCAGCAGGCGCGGTTGTGAAACAGGCCGTGCAGCAGCAAAACCGGTGGCCGTCCGGTCCGGCGCTGCCGGGTCTGGCCGATCGGCAGCCAGCCGAGCGGATGCAGCAGCAGGGTCACGAACATGGCGACCGCCTCGCTGACAATCAGCCAGGCCGAGCGAACCAGGTTGCCAAACCGGAACCGTTCATCCATCAGGGCCGGATCGATGTTGGCGGACTCGTACCAGGCGATGGCGCAACTGAGCAGCGAGGCCAGCAGGCAGAGCCCGAACAGCCATTGCAGCAGGGTGCAGATGAAAGCCATTGTTCCTCCTGGTTGCGGGGTGGTGATGAAGTATGGCATGGGCCCCTGCAACGGTCAATCTGTCCTCACTCTGCTGCCGCTTCTGTTTGTGCTAGACTGAGGGGCAATGAAGGACCACCTGGACAGATTTCTGCGCCATCTTGAGGTCGAGCGCAACCTTTCACCGCATACCCGCGCCGCCTACCGCCGTGATCTGCTCGAATGCTTCCGTATGGTGCGAGACGACCTCGGCCTGAGGGACGAGGAACCTCTCCAGCCCGAGTGCTTTGACCGCAACGTGCTGCGTCGCTGGCTGGCCCGCCTGCATGGCCGGAACAGCAAGACGACCATGGCGCGCAAGCTGGCCTCCATCCGGAGTTTCTTCCGTTTTCTGATCCGTGAGGGGGTGTTGACCGCCAATCCCGGAGAGCTGGTGGCGACCCCACGTCTCGATCGTTATTTGCCGGCGACTTTGACGGTCGATGACATGTTCGCCCTGCTTGATCGCCCCGGCCGTGAGGACCTGCTTGGTCTGCGGGACGATGCCATGTTTGAACTGCTCTATTCCAGCGGGCTGCGCGTGGGGGAACTGGTCGGCCTCGATATCGGTTCCGTCGATTTCGCCCAGGGCCTGGTGCGGGTTTTGGGGAAAGGGAGCAAGGAGCGCATCGTGCCGGTCGGGACCAAAGCCCTGGAGCGGCTGCGCCGCTACCTTGAATTGCGGGGCGGCGCCGGGCCGGCGGATCCGCTCTTTGTCAACGCCCGTGGCGGCCGTCTGACAGCCCGCAGTGTTCAGCGGCAGCTGAAAAAGCGGCTGCTCGAGGCCCACCTGCTGCGGGATGCCTCGCCGCACGCCCTGCGGCATTCCTTTGCCACCCACCTGCTCGACGCGGGCGCCGACCTGCGCGCCATCCAGGAACTGCTCGGCCATGCCTCCCTGTCGACCACCCAGAAATACACCCAGGTCTCCATTGACCATCTCACCCGGGTCTATGACCAGGCCCATCCCCGCAGTCGCAAGCGCAAGTAACCCGGCGTGTCAGGGGGAAGGGCGGAGCTTCCGGTAAATATGACCAGATTGGTCACAAATTTTTCTTGACAGGCCGAAATGTCAGAGTAAAATGGTCAGAAAATTTTGGCAGAACGCCTTCATCAAAAAACACAAAGGAGAACGAAACATGAGCGTACTGGTTGGAAAGCAGGCCCCTGATTTCACTGCCAATGCCGTCATGCCGGACGGTTCGATCAAGAGCGATTTCAAACTGTCCGATTACCGCGGCAAATATGTTGTCCTCTTTTTCTACCCCCTCGATTTCACCTTTGTCTGCCCGACGGAGCTGATCGCTTTTTCCAAGCGCATCAAGGAATTCGAAGAGCGCGGGGTTCAGGTTATCGGCTGTTCCATTGACAGCCAGTTTACCCACATCGCCTGGCGCAACACTCCGGTCGAAGAGGGCGGAATCGGCCAGGTGACCTATCCGCTGGTGGCCGATGTCAAGCACGAAATCTGCCGCGCCTATGACGTCGAATTCGAGCCGGGCGGCGTTGCTTTCCGCGGTTCTTTCCTGATCGACAAGGACGGCGTTGTCCGCCATCAGGTGGTCAATGACCTGCCTCTGGGGCGCAACGTGGACGAAATGCTGCGCATGGTCGATGCCCTCCAGTTCCATGAGCAGTACGGTGAAGTGTGCCCGGCCGGCTGGCAGAAAGGCCAGGAGGGCATGAAGCCGGACTCGGAAGGCGTTGCTTCCTATCTGGCCAAAAACGCCGAAAAACTCTGATTCAGCAAGCCCATCTCTCCTGTCGGGGCGTCCGCATACGGGCGCCCCATTTTTTTGATGGGCGGTCCTTTTTCGCCAGCTCTGCGTTCGCCGACGCTGCGCGTCGGAGATGTC
>CAZCUR010000136.1:0-3859 GCA_964501815.1 uncultured Geothermobacter sp. | reverse complement strand
ACAATTCAAGACCTGACCCTGGGGAGACCCCTCATGTCTCATCGCTCTTCCCTGGTGTGCCATAGTCGGAGCACATAAATGGTCGATTGCTGAATTTCGTAGCGCATTTCGTAGCGACCGACAAGGATGCGTCGCACGTCACGCGGCTCAAACTCTTCGAGTTTTTCACCAATGCGCGGATTGGGCAACAGCCTGGCAGGGGCAGCAGTCAACATCTGGACGGTGCGAGCCGCTGCGGTTTTATCGACGGGTGCCAAAAACTCATGGAGGCGCGCCAAATCAGAAAGCGCTTTACTGGTCCACTTCAGCTCCATCAACGCGGCACATCCAGGGGAGCATCCGTATCAAGACTGTCCGCCCAGGCCTGAACGGCCTGGTGGTCGATAACACGCCCAGCATCAACATCGGCCAGCGCCTCTCGAGTTAACCGGCTGCGCTCCTCTTCCTGTTCGATCCAGGCCGCCAGCGCCTGTTTCACAATCCAACCACGCGACCTTTCAAGCCGTGCTGCAATCTGGTCAACCTTTTCTGCCAGTTGCAGTGGAACATGGGCCGTCAAAACTTTTGTTTTCGTTTGTGCCATGGTTTTCTCCCGGCAGCCAGGCGTTCAATAAATCTGATTACAATTAAATCATAGCGATTCATCACGATTAAATCAATCTGACTGCAGAGCAACCTCTCTCCAAAACCTCCACTCCAGATTTCCCATGCATCCCCCTCCCCTCAATCCCCTCCCTCCAGGGGAGGGAAGTTTTCTGCACTCTGCGTCTTCCCGTCTCTGCGCGAGGCCATAACGAAACAGAAAAGACAACAGTGTCAGTTGAACGCTTTACCGACGGGCACAGTTGGCAGGAATCAGTCCTCGACCGGGCTCAAGGCGGGAGCAGGAGCCGCTTTTTTCTGGCCGAAGAAGACCGACAGCTCCGAGACGATCATGCCGGCGAGCATCAGGGCGCAGCCGAACAGGCCGCGCAGGGAGAGAACCTCGCCCAGCAGCCACCAGCCGCCGAGGGCGGCGAAGACCCCCTCGGTGCTCATGATGATGGCCGAGTGGGCGGGGTGGGCGTCGCGCTGGGCAATGACCTGCAGGGTGTAGGCGATGCCGACCGAGCCGAGGCCGCCGTAGAGGATCGGCACCGCGGCGTCGAGAATCCCCTGCAGGGTGACATGTTCGATGGCAAAGGCGGTCAGCATGCTCAAGACCGAACAGACGGCGAACTGCGCCGAGGCGAGCTTGAGGGAGTCGGTGCGCGGCGCCAGCCAGCCGATCAGCAGCACGTGGCCGGCCCAGAAGAAGGCGCCGAGCAGCACGAGGAAGTCACCGAAGCTGATGGTGAAGTCGGCGGTGACGCTGAGGAAGTAGAGGCCGACAACTGCCATCACCGCCCCAATCCAGGTGCCGATCCGCGGCCGTTGCCCCCAGAAGAGCCCGACCAGCGGCACCAGCACCACGTAGAGACCGGTGATGAAGCCGGCGTTTCCGGCAGTGGTGGTGACCAGTCCGGCCTGCTGGAAAGAGGAGCCGGCAAACAGGGCCGTACCTGCGAGCAGCGCCCCTTTGAAGACCGAAATCCGCTCGATGCCCCTGGGCCGCGGCTGACGCTTGCCGAGCACCGCGATCAGCGGCAGCAGCGACAGACTGCCGAGGGCGAAGCGCACCCCGTTAAAGGTGAAGGGCCCGACGTAGTCCATACCGACGCGTTGGGCGACAAAGGCAAAGCCCCAGATGGTCGCGGTGATGACGAGCAGAATATCGGCCTTGAGAGTTCCCTGTTTCATGGCGAATCGGATCTTTCGACAACGGCCTGCTCGAACCAGGCCAGGTCATTGCACTTGCCGCTCATCTGTTCGATGCGCAGCTCAAAAACCGCCGTGCCACGCACCGCTGCCGGCGGCATCTCCAGGGGACCGGAATAGCCATTGTGGCGCATCAGCCGTTCCAGGGCCAAACACTTGTCCCGCTCCTCATCGAGGATGCGCACTCTGCCGGTGCCGATGACGCTGGCGAATTTGACCGTCCAGTCGCATGCCTTTTGGGCGTCGATGATGCCGGAATGCAGATCGATTTCGAATGCGGCCCGTCCCTGGCTGCGGATCAGATCGAGCTTGCGCCCTTCCAGCGCGGCATGGAAGACAAGCCGATCCGGCTCCCAGCCATAGGTGAGGGGCACAATGTAGGGGACGCCCTGTTCGGGGTCAACCAGGGCCAACCGGCAGACGTTGGCTGCCGCAAGCAGCTTTTGACACTGGTCCGGATTCAGGGCGCGGTCACTGCGGCGCATGGCAGGACTCCTTCTTGATCTCGGCGGGCCCACGGCCTTCCCGGGCCAGAGTGGCGGCACCCGCCTTGCCGAACAGGATACGTTCCAGCGTTGCGGACGAGAGCCGGCGCACCAGCTGGGCCAGCGCCATGGTCACCAGCAGGGCGAACAGGAACCGTCCGACCAGCAGCCCGCTCCAGTGCCCGCCAAAGGCCATGACGAACAGGGTGTCCTCGATCAGGCTGTGACACAGGCACATGAAGCAGAGGGAGAGGAAGACATCCCGGGCCGAAACCTTGCCGGTGCGCACCTCCTGCAGGATAAGCGCGCCGCCGTAGGAAATCCCCAGCAGGCTGCCGGTTACGGTCATGGAGGTGGCGGTGGTGCCGATGCCCATCAGGCGCAGCACCGGCTGCAGCATGCGGGCGATCAGGGCGGTGACGCCGTAGCGCTCCAGCAGCCGCAGCCCGGCCAGAAGGGCCATGATGATCCAGAAGATCGACCAGAGGGATTTGATGCTCGCCAGCGCCCAGCTCCCCCAGTCGGCAGCCGGTGGCGACAGTTCCAGAAAGACAACCCGGGCCGGATGCTGCAGCACATCCAGCCAGGCATAAACCAGATTGAGCAGGGCACCGAAAACGAGCGCCGCAACCAGGCGCAGCACCAGGGTAAAGAGGAAACCGGCACCGGCCTTCTGGGCGATGCGCTGCTCCACCGGCAGCGAGTGGGCGATCAGGATCATCGAACCGAGTACCGTCGCCTGCGCAGCGGTCAGCGGCACGGTCGGCAGCAGGGTCAAAAGGGCCGCGGCGCCGGCGTAGATATTCACCAGCATGGCAGTGACCCAGGCAAAGCCCATCTCCCCCGGCAGGCCCACCAGGCCCATGACCGGGGCAACCAGCCTGCCGATCAGGTCGATGGCCCCCAACTCGACGGCAACACGCACCAGCACCATGACCGGCACCATCACCTTGAGCAGTTCGAGGTAGAGGCGCAGACTGTCGCGAAGGATGTCTTTGATGGCTGTGGCCAGAGGCTTCATCACGGGACTCCGTCTTCAGGCCCCAAGAATAATGCGATGAGTGTGAAATAGGGGAGCAAATTTGCCGCCCGCATGGCATATTATTTCGCACAAAGAATAAAAATGGAGAATTATTGCACATGGACGCCATAGACCACCGCATCATCGAGGTTTTGCAGCAGAATGCCGATCTGACCAACGCCGAACTGGCGGCCCGGGTCAACCTGTCGCCGTCGAGCTGTCTGCGCCGGGTCCGGCGCCTGAAAGAGGAAGGGGTTATCACCAGGACAGTGGCCCTGGTCGATCCCGACCGGCTGGGCCGCGGTCTGACCGCAATCGTCGAGGTCACCCTGGAACGGCACGGCGCCGAAGCCCAGCAGCATTTTCTCGATCTTCTGACAGCCGAACCGGCGGTGACCCAGGTGTACAGTGTCACCGGCGAGACCGATGTGCTCCTGGTCATCCACCTGGTCGACATGAAGGAATACCAGGAGATCTGCAACCGGCTGTTCAACCACGACCCCAACGTGGTCAAGTTTCGCACCCTGTTCGCCATGGAACGGCTCAAGTTCGAAAC
>CAZCUR010000135.1:0-3929 GCA_964501815.1 uncultured Geothermobacter sp. | reverse complement strand
CGCCGATGATACTGCACGGGAGACTGTGTGGGAAAGTAGGTCGCCGCCGAAATTAATCAGAAAGGCCCGCCGGTTTCAAGGAACCGGCGGGCCTTTTTTCATTGTTCCCGACCCAGGGGAAACCGCAGAATTCCTTCCGACTTCCGACTTCCGACTTCCGACTTCCGACTTCCGACTTCCGACTTCCGACTTCTACTTTCTCAACTCAATCCCGTAAGCCTTGATCTTCTTGTGCAGGTTGGAGCGCTCCATTTCGATCGCCTCGGCGGTCCGGGAGATATTCCAGTCGTATTCTTCCAGCTTGCGTAAAATAAATTCTTTTTCAAATTCCTCTCTGGCCGCCCTGAAAGAGGTCTCCCCGTTTTCGAGCGCCGCGTAGACGGCCTGGCGGCTGTCGTCTTTCGCACGCAAAATGCCGGCAGGCAGATGCTCCCGCGTGATGACGGCATCCGGCACCATGATGACCAGGCGTTCGATAATGTTTTTCAGCTCCCGGACATTGCCGGGCCAGCCGTAATTCATCAGGGCCTTGAGGGCGGCAGCATCAAGCCTTTTGCTCTCCCTGCTTTCCTGACTGCAGAAATAATGCAGAAAATGTTCGGCGAGCATGGGGATATCCTCGCGCCGTTCCCGCAGGGGCGGGACATGAAAAGGCAAAACATTCAGCCGGTAATACAGGTCCTCGCGGAAGTTGCCGGCTTCGATTTCGGCTTCAAGATTCTTGTTGGTGGCTGCAACGACGCGGACGTCGACTTCGATGGTGCGGTTGCCGCCGACCCGTTCGAATTTGCGTTCCTGAAGAATACGCAGGATCTTGGCCTGGGTTTTCAGGCTCATATCGCCGATTTCGTCCAGAAAGAGGGTGCCGCCGTTGGCCTGATCGAACTTGCCCCGGCGGGCGCTGGTGGCGCCGGTGAAGGCGCCCTTTTCATGGCCGAACAGTTCCGATTCGATCAGCTCTTCGGGGATGGCCGCACAGTTGACCTCGACAAACGGTCCGTTGGCTCGTTTGGATTTGGCATGGATGGATCGGGCCACCAGTTCCTTGCCGGTGCCGTTTTCGCCGGTGATCAGCACCCAGCCCGAGGTGGGGGCCGCCACCTCGATCTGGCGTTTGAGTTCCTGGATGGCCGGGCTGGTGCCGATAATCTCCACATCCTTGCCCAGCTGCCGCTTGAGGTTGCGGTTTTCTTCCGCCAGATCGACGACCCTCAGGCCGTTCTGGATGGCCAGGAGCAGTTTCTCCAGGGAGAGCGGTTTTTCGATAAAGTCGAAGGCCCCCATCTTGGTGGCGCGCACGGCGGTTTCGATGGTGCCATGGCCGCTCATCATGATGACGGTCAGGTCGGGATAGAGGGCCTTGATGCGCTCCAGAACCTCCAGCCCGTCCATGCCGGGCATCCAGATGTCGAGCAGCACCAGGTCGGGCAGTTCGCTGCCCAGCAGTGCCAGAGCCTGCTCACCGTTTTCAGCGAAAACCGGGTTGTAGCCTTCGTCCTGCAATATCCCCTGCAGGCTTTCACGAATGCTGGCTTCATCGTCAACGACCAGTATGGTACGCATGGTTCATTCCATCTCCTGGTTTGTCAGGCCTGGGCCTGTTTGTCCTGTACCGGCAGTTCGACTACAAAACGGGTCCCGCGCGGGCTGTTGTCCTTGACGCGGATGTAGCCGTTGTGGTCGGAAATGATGGTGGCAACGATGGCGAGTCCCAGGCCGGTACCGGTTTTCTTGGTGGAAAAATAGGGCTCAAAAAGCCGTGCCTTGTCCTCTTCGCGTATGCCCGAGCCGGTATCGGCCACCTCGATGGTGGCCATTTTCAGATCGGGACTGTAGAGGGTTGAAATATCGATGCGGCCTTTGCCGCCCATTGCGTCGATGGCATTGTCGATCAGATTGATGAGGACCCGCTTGATCTGTTCCCGGTCAAGGTTGAAGACGGGCAGGGACGGGTCGGTCAGGAGGTTGAACTCGATTTCCTTGTGCCCTTCCTGATAAAGGACCAGGGTCTCCTCGACAAGTTCGTTCAGGTCGTTGGGCGTCGGATTGCTGGCCGGCATGCGGGCAAAATTGGAAAATTCGTTGACCAGGTTCTTCAGCTCGTCAACCTGTTTGATAATCATGCGCGTGCATTCGTCGAAGACCGTATCGTCCTCACTGAACCGGTCGAGATAACGGCGCCGCAGCCTTTGGGCGGACAGTTGCACCGGGGTCAGCGGATTTTTGATTTCGTGGGCGATGCGGCGCGCCACCTCGCGCCAGGCGGCCATGCGCTGGGCCTTGATCAGCTGGGTCAGATCATCGAAGACCACCACGGTCCCCATGAACTCGCCATTTTCATCCCGCAGGGTGGTCATGTTGACCTGCAGCGTCAGGCGCTGGTCCCGGACCTGAACGCTGACCTGTTTGCGGATCGTGTCTTTGCCCGATTGCACCAGCTCCTTGAGGAACTCCTTGATCATCGGCTGATAAGTGTCGCCGACCACGTCACGAAAGTGGCGTCCGATGATGTTATGCGGATTGATGCGTAACAGGCGCACCGCCGATTTGTTGATGGTGGTAATAGCGCCTGATTTGTTGATGGAAATGACGCCGGCGGTCACATTGGACAGCACGATTTCCATGTAGCGGCGGCGCTGTTCGAGTTCGATGTTGGACTGGCTCAGTTCGCGGTTGGTGTGGCGCAAGGCCTGCTGGTGGCGCTTGAGGTCCTGGGTCATGCGATTGAAGGACTGGACCAGGGTCCCCACTTCGTCTTCGGTGCGGGCATCCAGCTGCAGTTCGAGGTCGCCGGCGGCGACCCGTTCGGTGGCCTCCGCCAGGTCCTGCAGTGGGCCGGTGATGCCGCGCGCCAGGTAAAAGCCGAACCAGGTGGCCAGAAAGAGGATGACCAGCGCGATCAGCAGCAGGACGATGACGTAGCCTTTCTGGATTTTCGACTTGAGAAACTTGGTGCCGCGGTACTGCTCGTAACTGGTCGAGATCTCCTTCATCTTGCTGACCAGACTGTAGGGGACGTAGTAGTTCACCACGACGACCCCGACGATATCCTTCGGGTTGAAGGTGGAGTAGATGGGGACGATCCCACGGATCAGGTCGGCTTTGCCGATGGGGTTGATGCGGGTGATGCGCTTGCCCCCCAGGGCTTCCCGGATCGACTCGGAATCGGGATTGGTGAACTCCGCGGCGGGGATATGTGGATTGGACGCCCGGGCCAGTTCTTCATAGGTGGAGGAAAAGACTTCGACGACACCGAGATTGTATTCTTTCTGCTTTTGCAGGATCAAAGCTTCGAGCCGCGGCAGGTTGTCGATGTTGAGCAGTTTCTGTTCCCGTATCGTGCCGGACAGCTGGTCGGCGTAGTAAAGGGCGTTGGCCGCCTGGTTGCGGTAGTAGGTCTGGGCGACTTCAAGGGATTCCTGCAGCGAGGTTTCGATCTGGGTGTTGAACCAGTTTTCGATGGTGGTGCTGATGAAACCGGCCGAAACCATGAACAAAACCATGGTCGGAATCAGCGAAAAGGCGACAAACGAAAGGACCAGTTTGCTGCGCAGTTTCGCACCCGGTGTCCCGCGTCGGCGTTCGACAATCAGCTTGAACAGGTTGCGGAAAACCAGAAAGAGGAACAGGGCGATCAGCAGGATGTTGATGTTGATCAGCACCAGCACCATCACGGTGTTGGACAGGGGGATGCTGGAGGTGAACTGGAACAGCTCGGTTTCAAAGCGGGAAAAGAGAATGACCAGAATGACCACAACGCCGACGAGAATCCATTCCCGGCGGCGCTTGCGCATTTCCTGCCGCTGTGTTCTGTCCTGGTCCTGGGGCTGCATACGACTCCAAACGGGGGATGTCAGGCGCTGGGTTGATGTCCAAAGTTAGGATAAAACAGCTGTTTTGGCAAGTGTGCCGGCCCGGTCCGCCCGAAG
>CAZCUR010000134.1:2932-4012 GCA_964501815.1 uncultured Geothermobacter sp. | reverse complement strand
GATGCGGCCCCGAAAGGGGCCGCTTTTTTTCGCCCTTGACGCCTGAAAAAAGCAGGTTAGGCTTTGTGAAGCATTCCAGAATCTGGGGAGGAGAGACCGATGAGCGAAGAGAGAACCGGAGTTGTCACCTTCAAGGGCGGGCCTGCAACCCTGCTGGGGCCGGATGTGCCGGTGGGGACCAGGGCCCCCGATTTCCGCGTGGTCGACAACGGCCTGCAGCCGGTGACTCTGGCGACCGATGCCGGCAAGATTCGGCTGATTACAGCGGTGCCGTCCATCGACACCCCGGTGTGCGATACCATGACCCGGACCTTCAACCAGAAGGCGGCCGAACTGCCCGAGGATGTCGTCATCTACACCATCAGCGTCGATCTGCCGTTCGCCCAGAAACGCTGGTGCGGCAATGCCGGTATCGAGCGGGTGAAAACCCTGTCCGACTACCAGGACCGCAGCTTCGGCCTCGCCTATGGCCTGCTGCTCAAGGAGCTGAAACTGCTGGCGCGCGCAGTCTATGTCATCGACCGGAATGACACCGTCGCCTACCGGGAGATTGTCAGTGAGGTGACCGCCGAACCGGACTACGACGCGGCCCTGGCGGCGGTGAAAAAGCTGCTTTAGGGGTAGGAGGCAGGAGACAGAAGTCGGAAGTCGGAAGTCAGAAGCCAGAAGTCGGAAGTCAGAAGTCGGAAGTCGGAAGTCGGAAGAAGGCGGATAAAGAAACATCGTGGAGTATAAACCTGTACCCCTTTCGCCTTTGGCCTTTGGTCCCTAGCCCTTGGCCGATTTCCCCCCGTCCTTCTCCTTGTCGTCGGTCGTTCCGGTCGCCACCCGTTTGAGCAGGCTGGTCGGATCCATCAGGTTGCGTTTGGTCTCATCGACCTTTTTCACCACCCCGAACAGCTTGCCCGCCAGCCCCGCGGCCCGTCCCGGTCCGAGGGCGACAATGAGCACCAGCAGCACAAGCGCGATTTCCAGCCAGCCGAATCCGAACATGTCCGCATGCTAGCCGAGTTTGCCCCGGCAGGCAAGGATGGACAGATGGATTTGTTTGCGCTATTCTGACCAAGTTTGTCAGCTATT
>CAZCUR010000134.1:0-2832 GCA_964501815.1 uncultured Geothermobacter sp. | reverse complement strand
ACAGATTTTCAGAGGTTTTTCGATGAACGTCGAACAGATGAAGCTGGTACTCAAGGAGATGCTGGCCAAAACCGACCTGACGCCGTGCGTCGTCGGTCATCGCGGCGTCGGCAAAACCGCCGGCATCCTTCAGGCGGTGCGCGAAATCGGGCGCAGGTACGTCTCGTTGCGGCTGGGGCAGATGGAGGTCGGCGATCTGGTCGGCATCCCCTACCGGGAAGGAGAGGTGATGCACTGGTCGCGTCCTTCCTGGTGGCCGGCTGACGACGAGCCTGAGACAGTGATTCACTGCGACGAACTCAACCGCGCCCAGCAGGAGGATACCCTGCAGGCGATCTTCCAGTTCGTCGAGCCGCCGGCCGAGGGGATGCGCCGGGCGCTGCATACCCACCGGCTGCATCCGAAGCACCGCGTGGTGGTCAGCATCAATCCGCCGGACGGCAGTTATCATGTCGCCCCCCTCGACCGCGCCCTGCTCGACCGCATGGTGGTGCTCTATGTCGAGACCGATCCGCAGTGCTGGATGGCTCATGCCCGCAAAAGCGGATTTGACGACGAGGTGCAGCAGTTTATTGCCGCCAGTCCCAATCTGCTGGCGCGCCAGGGACAGGCTCTCGATCTGCAGGTGGAGCCTTCCGAACGCGCCTGGGAGATGGTCAGCACTCTGCGGCGCAGCTGCCGGCTGCCGCGTGAACTGGAGATGGAGGTTTACGCCGGTATCGTCGGCCAGGAGGCGGCCGTTGCATTCCTGCGCTGGTGCCAGGAGCGCCGCAGCCGGCCGGTGACCGCCGCCGAGATCCTGGACCGCTGGCCGGAGGTGGCCGAACGGGCCCGCAACCAGACGCCGGACGCCCAGGCGGCGACCATCGGCGCGCTGGTGACCGAACTGAAAATCCGTCCCGACCTCGACGGCGACCGGGAAGGGTATCTGATCGCCTATATCGATTCCTTGCCGCGCGACCTGCGTTTCGGCCTGGTCAAGAGTCTGCTGCAGATACCGCCGGTGGCGGCGGTGCTGGCAAGGGATGAACACGACGCCGTCATCCTCGACGTAATCGAGGCGCTGAGCCGCGAGGCCTCCTGACCTTCTTTGCCCATGCAGCTGCTGCAGAACGCCATTATCCGTCTGCTCCGGCGTGCCCCTTTCTACGGCTACCTGCTGCTCGGCTGTGACCGGCGACAGGTTGAGGGGGAGGCTCTCGGTATCACCCTGAGCGGCGGCGTGCCGCTGCTGGTCTGGAGCGAGGGAGCGCTCGCCCGGTTCGCCCCGCGCCAGCAGGAGGCTCTGCTGGAACATCTGGTGCGCCATCTGCTGCATCTGCATCCGGTGCGCGGCCGCCGGTTCCACCCGCTGGTCTGGGATATGGCCTGCGACCTTGCCATCAACCCCGATATCGATGACCTGCCCGAATACGTTGTCCTGCCGGAGCCCTGGCAGCTGCCAGTGGGACGGGCCGCCGAGGAGTACGCCCATCTGCTGCAGCGCCGCTTCGATTTGGGCAACCAGCAGGGGGAAGGAGTCGGCGATGCCGACCGCGCGCCCGCGGGGCGCGAAGACGCCGGAGCGGGTGAGGGGGCCCACGAACTGGAGCGTGCCGCCGAACAGCGCGAGCGGCTGGACGACCACCGTGTCTGGCAGGAATCGGACGGCACCCCGGAGCGCCTGGCCGAGGAGTCGGTGCGCCAGCTGGTGTGTGACGCCCATGACAAGGCCGACGGCCTGGTGCCTGACGGCCTGCGGCCGCTGGTCGAGCGCTTTCTTGCCCCGCCGGTCATCCCCTGGCGGGATCTTTTGCGCCAGTTTGTCGCCAGTGTCGGCCGGGTGGGGCATCAGAGCACCTGGAAGAGGGAAAACCGCCGCTTTCAGCACCAGACGCCGGGACAGCGCAAACGCCGTCGGCTCAACCTGCTGGTCGGCGTCGATGTCTCCGATTCGACCATGAAACCTGAGCTGCGTGAGGCCTTTGGGGCCGAACTGATGCGCATCGCCCGGGGGGCGGACAGCCAGCTGACCATCCTCTACAGCGGCAGCCGGATTCAGCAGATACGCTCCCTGCGCAGCAGCGAGATGGTGCACGAGGTCTACCACGGCGGCGGCTTCACCGACCTGCGTCCGGTCTTTGACTACGGACGGCAGATGGTGCCGCCTCCGGCCGCGGTCATCTACCTGACCGACGGCTACGGCGAGGCGCCCGAGCGCATGGATTTTCCCACCCTGTGGGTGCTGACGGCGGATGGTCGCAAACCGGCCGACTGGGGCGTCGCCTTGCGTCTGGACGCCGCCACCTGAGGGAGCGTTGCAACGAACTGAAACAAAAGGAGTCGTACCATGCCCTCCACCGAAGCCATGACGGAAGAATCGGTGCGTGCGCTGCTTGAACGTTTCGGCGCCCGGGTCGCCTCGCGCGGCGGCCGCACCGAAAACTACGGTTCGCCGCGCGAATTCTCTTTTGAGGTACGGGGCCAGTTCGCCAACGGCCTTGGCCTGCACATTGTCGCGCGCCAGTACAACTACCGCGATCCCTGGGAAACCACCGGACGGGTCAACGACCTGGTCGACGTCATGCTGCTCGAAGGCCAGAATCCGTCTCGTCTGCCCAAGGGGCACCCCTGGTTCCAGGACGGCGAGGAAGAGACCGGGGTCGATGCCCCGACCCTGAAACAGATGGTACAAACGGTCGCCGAACTCAACCCCAAGGTCCTCGCCCTGCAGCGTCTGACCGGCGACCGCTAGCCCGGACTGGTCAAGAAGACCCGGCACGAAACCGGGCGGTCTCAGCGCCTTTGCTTGACATTCGCCCGGCCCTTGGGCACTTTGAAACCATTCATTTT
>CAZCUR010000133.1:0-4129 GCA_964501815.1 uncultured Geothermobacter sp. | reverse complement strand
GCTTCTTCTTTTCGACGCTGCTCGTAGGCGCGGATGGCGTCGGCATGCTGCAGGGTCAGGCCGATCTCGTCAAGCCCTTCGAGCAGGCAGTGGCGCCGGAACTCATCGACCTCGAAGGCGATGATCTCCCCCGTCGGCGTCTCGATGCGCTTCTGCTCCAGGTCGACGGTCAGGCGGTAGCCCTCATTGGCCTCGACCTGCTCGAACAACCGCTGCACCGTCTCCTCGTCCAATTCGACCGGGAGGATGCCGTTCTTGAAGCAGTTGCCCCGGAAGATATCGGCGAAGCTGGGGGCGATGATAACCCGGAAACCGTAATCGAGCAGGGCCCAGGGAGCGTGCTCGCGCGAGGAGCCGCAACCGAAATTGCGCCGCGTCAGCAGGATACTCGCCCCCTGGTAGCGCGGCTGGTTGAGGACGAAATCGGGATTGCGCGGCCGGCTGGAGCAGTCCATGCCCGGTTCGCCGTGATCGAGATAGCGCCACTCGTCGAACAGGTAGGGGCCGAAACCGGTGCGCTTGATCGACTTGAGAAACTGCTTGGGAATGATGGCGTCGGTATCGACGTTGGGCCGGTCGAGCGGAGCGACCAGTCCGGTTAAGCGGGTGAATTTTTCCATGTGTCAGCTCCAAAAAGAATCAATACGGCGAAGGGCGCAAGGCCAAGGGGCCCACCCCTGAACCTTGCGCCTTTAGCCTTTCACCTCTATCTGCCTGACATCGACGAAATGCCCCGCCACCGCGGCTGCAGCGGCCATGGCCGGGCTGACCAGGTGGGTGCGGCCGCCCTGCCCCTGGCGTCCCTCGAAGTTACGGTTCGAGGTCGAGGCGCAACGCTCACCCGGTTCAAGCCGGTCGGCGTTCATCGCCAGGCACATGGAGCAGCCCGGCTCGCGCCATTCGAAGCCGGCCTCGATGAAAACACGGTCGAGTCCCTCGGCCTCGGCCTGCTGTTTGACCAGGCCGGAGCCGGGCACCACCATGGCCAGCCGGATGTTCGGGGCGATGCGCCGCCCCTTGAGCACGGCCGCGGCGGCGCGCAAATCCTCGATGCGGCCGTTGGTGCAGCTGCCGATAAAGACCTTGTCCGGACGGATATCGACCATGCGGGTGCCGGGTTGCAGGTCCATGTAGGCCAGTGCCGCCTCCATTCCCTGGCGCCGGACCGGGTCGGGCTCGTCCGCCGGATCGGGCACCCGGCCCGAAACCGGCGCCACCATCTCCGGCGAGGTCCCCCAGCTGACCTGCGGTTCGATCTCGGCGGCATTGAGCACCACCTCGCGATCGAAAACCGCGTCATCGTCACTCTTCAGCTGCCTCCAGGCACTCACCGCCCGCTCCCACATTTCGCCCGCGGGGGCAAAGGGACGCCCCTCGATATAGGCGATGGTGGTCTCGTCCACAGCGATCAGCCCCGAACGGGCGCCGGCTTCGATGGCCATATTGCAGACCGTCATCCGCCCCTCCATGCTCAGGGAACGGATCGCCTCACCGGCGAACTCGATGGCGTAGCCGGTGCCGCCGGCGGTGCCGATCCGGCCGATAATCGCCAGCACAATATCCTTGGCCGTCACCCCACGGCCCAGCTGCCCCTCGACCCGCACACGCATGTTTTTCGATTTTTTTTGCAGCAGGCAGCCGGTGGCGAGCACATGTTCGACCTCACTGGTGCCGATACCGAAGGCGAGTGCTCCGAAAGCTCCGTGGGTGGCGGTGTGGGAATCGCCGCAGACGATGGTCATACCCGGCAGGGTGAAACCCTGCTCCGGACCAATGACATGAACGATCCCCTGCCGGATGTCATTCATGCTGAACATCCGGATGCCGAACGCCTCACAGTTGGCCACCAGGGTGTCGACCTGCAGTTTTGAAACCGGATCGGCGATGCCGAGCATGCGGTCAACCGTCGGTACGTTGTGATCGGGCACCGCCAGGTTGGCCTCGACCCGCCAGGGCTTGCGGCCTGCCAGGCGCAGGCCTTCGAAGGCCTGGGGCGAGGTCACCTCGTGCAGCAGCTGGCGGTCGATGTAGAGCAGGCAGGTGCCATCCTCCTGGGTACGCACCACGTGCGCCTGCCAGATCTTGTCGTACAATGTCAGTGCAGACATGAAACAGCTCCTTGTTCTCCAGGGTCGGAAGACCATTCTACCAAGTTTCAGCCCGCGTTTCGGTCCAACGGGCGATTATGAGATTATTTTTCCTTGCCGAAGCGACATCCTGCCGGTAGAAGAGAGGACAGTTTCTTCTGACGGAGTCAAGTTATGCCGCAGTCACGCCAGTGGAATTCGTTGTTTCACACCTTTCTCGACACCTGCGACCGCCACCCCGAGCGTATCGCCTGCATTTATCGCAGTAACGGGCAGGAATTTCAGGTCAGCTACCGCAAGCTGTTCGAGGACGTCCTGCTGCTGGCGCGCGCTTTTCATGAAAAGCATGTGCGCAAGGGGAGCAAGGTCCTGCTGCTGTCGGACAACCGCTACGGCTGGATCGTCACCGACCTGGCGCTGATGGCCCTGGGAGCGATCAGCGTGCCGCGCGGCAGCGAAACACCAGGCCAGGAACTCGATTTCATCATGCGCCATGCCAGCTGCGAGTTCCTCATCTGCGAAACCGAGGAGCTGCTGCAGCGCCACCTGGACATGATCGACCAGCTGCCCGATCTGAAAATGCGCTTCATCATCGCCTCGGAAAAGCGCCACAAGTTCCTGCAGCCGGTCTATGCCTACCAGGACCTGCTCGATGACCGCACCATTACCGAGGAGGACATCGCCTGGTTTCGGGGACTGGCCGACAACATCGGCCGCGACGACCTGGTCACCCTGGTCTACACCAGCGGCACCACCGGCACCCCAAAGGGGGTGCAGCTGCTGCACCGCAATCTGCTCTACCAGGTCGAGGCGCTGCCGCAGCTGATCGACCTGAACGAGAACGACGTGTGGGTCTCGATTCTGCCCACCTGGCACATCTTTGAGCGCGCGGTCGAATACATCACCATCGCCGCCGGCGCCTGCACCGTCTACTCGAGCCTGAAAACCTTTGCCGACGACCTGGCCCACTATAGGCCGACCCTGGTCGCCTCGGTGCCGCGCCTGTGGGAATCGCTCTACAGCAAGATCAATACGGCACTGGAGAAACAGAGCGCCAAAAAGGCCAAAATCTTCCGCAAGCTGGTCGCCATCTCCGCCCGCTACCGGCGCAACAGCCGGATTCTGCACGACCACCTGCCGCGTTTCGAACCGGTCCCCTTCCCGGTCGGCATGTGGCGCAAAATGGTCGCGCTGGTGCAGAACATCTTCCTCTGGCCCCTGTACCGGCTGGCACAGAAGAAGATGAAGCTGGTGCAGGAACGCTTCGGCGGCCGGTTGCGCATCGCCATCAGCGGCGGCGGCGCCCTGCCTCCCTATCTCGACGAATGGATCGACGCCATCGGCATCCGTATCGCCAACGCCTACGGCATGACCGAATGCGCTCCGGGCATCGCCGGACGCGGCCTCGACTGCGAAATCTTCGGCACCCTTGGGCCGCCTTTCCCGGGGACCGAACTGCGCATTGTCGATGAAGACGGCAACGAGCTGCCGCGCGGTCAGGAGGGCGAGGTCCAGGTGCGCGGTCCGCAGGTGATGCCTGGGTACTACAACAATGACGAGGAGAACAAAAAGGCCTTTACCGAGGACGGCTTTTTCAAAACCGGCGACCTGGGCAAACTGACTCTGACCGGGGAGCTGGTCCTGACCGGGCGCAGCAAGGAGATCATCGTGCTGGCCAGCGGCGAAAACATCGACCCGACCAACATCGAGGCGACGATCACCATGCTCCCCTTCGTCAATGATGCGGTTCTGGTCGGACAGGACCAGAAGGGCCTCGGCGCCCTGCTGGTTCCGGACAAGGAGAAGCTGAAGGAGTTCGTCGCCGGCAAATTCTCAAAACTGGTGACCGAAACCGAGGATTTTCTGCACGACAAGCGGGTCATCGAGACCATCCGCCAGGAGATCAACCGGCTGCTGCACCCGAAAAAGGGGTTCAAGCCCTATGAAAAGCTGCGCAACATCAGCTTTCTCGATCAGGAGTTCAAGGTCGGTGAGGAGCTGACCAACACCCTGAAGAAAAAGCGCCACGTCATCGAGCGCAA
>CAZCUR010000132.1:0-4223 GCA_964501815.1 uncultured Geothermobacter sp. | reverse complement strand
TCTTCAGGCAACCGTCCCGGATTTCAAGGTCTGTTGCCGTTCCGGGTGAAAACCTGAGGGAGATGTGGCTTTGAAACAGATTCTGGCTATTGCGCTACTGATGTCTCTTGCGGGTTGCGGCGCTCCTGACTGGCAGCGCATCGGCTTCGAAACCCTGGAGAGCTGGCGTCAGCGGCAGTGTGCCCAGTATACCGACAGCGGCCCGGAATGGGCCGAATGTGTCAAACGTCACGATTACGCAACCTGGCAAAGGGAACGGGCCGAAGCCGGTCGCTGAGGCTCTTCCATCCCCCATTCCTTCTTCTACCGCTGCCACAACCCGACTCCGGCCCTGCGAGCCTCGGCCTCGGCGCTGAGGAAATCCTGTTTCAGCCTGAAATCGTAGCGTCGAAAGACGGTGGCGTAGCCCTTTTGCAACAGCAGCCGGTTGAGCAGGCGGCCGTCGGGCAGGGTGACATAGGCCAGCACCCGGCCGTACTTGTCGGTGCGTTCCCTGTCGAAGGAGAGGGTGACAATCTTCCCCTTGACGGTGTTGATCTGGAACCGCAGGCTTTCGGCGGCGATGGCGCGCAGGCGTTTGGGCGGGATGCCCCAGCGGCGGTAGAATCGGTCGCGATAGGAGTCCTCGTGCTCGGGAGCATCGATGCCGAGCAGGCGGACCTTGCCGATGCCTTCGACCTTGAGAGTGTCGCCGTCGTAGATCCAGCTGACCCGTCCGGTCGGGTCGGCCAAAACCTGCCCGGCCAGCAGCAGGACAAAGAGCAGGCCGGCAAAAACGCGCGTCATCCGCGGCCCCAGAAGGCGCGGGTGAAGATGCCGGTGAACAGGCCCCAGATGCCGTTGAGCAGCAGCACCGCCAGCGGCGTCAGGGTGCCCAGCCCGAGGCCGAACATACCGTGGGAGGTGAAGTTGGGAAAGATGATGGTCAGCTGCACGGCGGTCGGCAGCAGGCTGACCCAGAGCCCTTTGCGCACCCAGTGACGCCGGGTGCGCACCCGGCCGATGGTGAAGAAATAGGCCAGGCCCCAGAGCCCGCCCCAGACCAGGCGCGGATAGAGCCAGGCCAGGGTCAGAGGGGGATGGAGTTTGACGCCGAGCAGGCCGAACAGACCCAGACTGCCTGCGTAGTGGGCCGCCAGACTGTTGACCAGGGCGCCAAGCGCTCCGGCAGTAAAGCAGACGGCGAAGAGGGCTGGACTGCGGTTCATGATTCCTCCTGTCCGGTCCGAACCTCGTCCCCCTCCGGTCCCTCCGGGAACACCAAGGTCCGGGCACAACACAACACATCCGCCGAAGGCGGTTTCAGGCTTCGTTCATGCTGCCGGTACGGTAGCCCTGCAGGTCGAGCGCCACATAGGTGAAGCCGTAGCCTTTGAAGGCTTCGACCACTTGGGCGCGAAATTTCTGGTCGAAAAACCTCTCGATCTCCTCCGGCGCTACTTCGATGCGCGCCACCGTGTCGTGGTAGCGCACCCGGTAGTTGCGGATGCCCTGTTCGCGCAGCCAGGTTTCGCATCGGTCGACCTGGGTCAGACGCTCGGCGGTAATGCGGGTGCCGTAGGGGAAGCGCGACGACAAACAGGCAAAGGCCTGTTTGTCGGCCGTGGGGAGATCGAGCCGGCGGCTCAGGACACGGATCTCCTCCTTGCCCAGGTCCGCCTCGAGCAGGGGCGAACGCACCTGCAGTTCTGCGGCCGCATCCCGTCCGGGGCGGTGATCCGACAGATCGTCCCGGTTGGAACCGTCGAGGATGGCGTTGTAGCCCAGTTCCCGTGCCTTGGCGCGACAGATGCTGAACAGTTCGTGCTTGCAGTGGTAGCACCGGCGCCGATGGTTCTCGGCAAAACCGGGGATTTCAAGTTCGTTGCTCTCAACCACCATGTGGCGGGCGCCAAAATCCTCGGCCAGGCGGCAGGCCTGTTCGAACTCGAACTGGGGATAGGTGGGGGAAGTGGCCGTCAGGGCCAGCACCCGGTCCCGTCCGAGGGTGTCGATGGCAACCTTGAGCAGAAAGGTCGAGTCAACACCGCCGGAAAAGGCAATGACGACCGATTCGAGTTTTTGCAGAATGTCCTGCAGGTGCGCGTACTTGCGCTCCAGAGTGTCCTGTTTCACGTTGGTCCCGTTTACCATGACAGGCCCGTCGTCGAAACGCCGGGTCAGATGAAATACATGTAGCGGTGTTCGATTTCCTTTTCGATGCCCATCGCGCGCGCCATGTCGCACATGTCCTTCAGGGTGACGGAGGCGAAGTAGTCATTGAGCCGGTTGTTGGCCTCCTCCCAGATCTTCTGGGTGACGCATTTTTGGTCGAATTCGCACTGGGCCGCGCAGGTTTTTTCGCGTGCGGTGCAGGCCACCAGAAAGACCTCTCCCTCGGCGGCTTCGATGACATCCCTGACGGTGATCTCCTCGGGGGCGCGGGCCAGGGTGTAGCCCCCCTGAGGCCCCCGGCGGCTTTTGAGCAGACCGGCTTTTTTCAGGTCCTGAAAAATCTGTTCCAGATAACGGGGGGATATATTCTGGCGCCGCGAGATGTCCTTGATCTGCGCCGGCTCACCGCCGGCGTTGTAGGCCATGTCGAAAATGGCACGCAAGCCATAGCGGCTTTTGGTGGATAATTTCATGGCTTTTGCTCTCCTGAATTCAGATAAAGCGATTCTGTAAAAATACAGAATTTTTGTCAAGAATAACCGGGTCCTTTTCATGGCTTGCCATGAGCGAAAAAGCTGGTTGAATTGAATCAGGCCGGACTCGCTCGCAGGGCCCTTTGGGGTTGCGACCGACGTTTTCGTGATTGGGTGTGGGCCTGGAGGAGAAACCATGGATTTCGAACGTATTCCCAGTCAGCCTCCGCGACCGCATGGGTGGTTGCGCGGGATGCGTGCCGGGCAGACAGAAGAGTTGCCGGTGACGTGGTTTGGTCTGGTCTGTGATGACGGGCCGGTCCTGAATATCGGCCTGTGCCAGGGGGTGGTCGGGAATATGCCGAAATCGGGGGAAGCCCTCTTTTTCAGGCTTGGCAAAGTCGAGCTGGTGGGCAAGGTTGTTGACTGCTCAAAATTTTTTGGGCGGGTTCTTGTCAGGTTGCGTCTGTTGCACGCAGTGGTTGATGGCCGCCGGCTGGCCGCCGGCCAGTTGCACGAATTCTGCTGCCGGGATGGTTGGCGGCGTTGGCTGGCGCAGCGTAAAGATTCCGCCCAGACGGCCTGACCGGCGTCAGTCCTCCTGATCCTCTTTCACCTCCAGTCTGATTCCTGTGCGCCCGGTTACCCGCACACGGGTGCCGGCGTCAAGATGGGTGCCGTCCTGACTCTGAGCCTGCCAGAGTTCATGTCCGAGACGCACACTCCCTTGAGGGGCCAGGTCGGTTATACAACGGCCCTTCTGCCCGATCAGCCGATCCTTTGGTGGCTCAGGTTGCCAGGAGCGCCAGGTCAGGGGAAACAGAACGGTTTCCTTGCCCAACCAGAGGAGAAGGATGCCCCAGAACCAGTGATCCGGCAGAGGGCGAAAGTGGTCGATAATCAGCAGAACCAGCACCAGCAGGGCGGTGCCGGGCAGTTGCAGCAAAAGGTAACGCAGCAGGGTGCGGCGATGACAACCCGGCGGCAGGATCACGGCTGTGCCGGCTGGTAGGAGAGCAGAAAGGTTTTGCGGCCGCGTTCGTTTCTCAGGGTCCAGTCAGCCAGGCGGGTTTCCTCGCCTGTTTCCCAGTCGAACTGATAGAGCTTGAGGCTGATGTGGGGCGCCCCGGAAGCATGGCGTCGATGATATTCGACCATCAGACGGTTGTCCCCCGGGACCAGCTGGGCCGTGTCAAGGTGCTCGTACAGACGATCTTTTTCCCCCTCGAAGACGAAAATCTGCTGTCCGTTCAGAAGAACCCGGCCGCGATAGTTGACCGCCTGAATGTGAATTTGCGGTTTGGGGGCCTGTTTTTGCGCTCCTGTCCGGACTTGCCCGGCGGTGGTGGGCGTTTCGAAAGCGCTGGTGTCGACCGGTGGCGAGGCGGAAGGCCTCAGGGCGAAGAAGAGACCACCGCCGGCCAGCAGCAGAATGCCCAGAAGCATAACCGGCAGGCGGGAGCCCCTTCTCTTGCGCGGTCTGACGGGCGGGGAGGTTGCATGCTGCTGCCTGTCGAACAGCGGGTGCGGATCGGGCACCGGTTTTTCCAGTGCGCGTCGGCGGTCGAAGGGGAAACTGTGGCTGCACTTTCGGCA
>CAZCUR010000131.1:0-4224 GCA_964501815.1 uncultured Geothermobacter sp. | reverse complement strand
GACTTCTGACTTTACCCCCTTTCTTTCCCGTGCCAGAATCACCCCATGGCGTCCGTCAAACTGATCCAGAAAGCCAAAAAGCGCCTGGCGGCGGAGACCGGCTGTCGCAGCAATCCCTGGGGGGGGCGGCTGAGTGTCGCGCTGGTCTTTCCCAATACCTACGCCCAGGCGATGAGCAACCTTGGGTTCCTCACCGTTTACCAGTTGCTCAACAGCCGTGACGACACTCTGGCCGAGCGCTTTTTCCTGCCCGACCCGAGTGATCTGAAGGAGCATTGCCGCACCCGTACGCCGCTCTTTTCTCTGGAAAGCCAGCGACCCTTGAGCGACTTCGATCTGGTCGCCTTCTCCATCTCCTTTGAGAACGACTATCTCAACCTGCCGACCCTGTTCGAACTGGGCCGCCTGCCGCTTTGGCGGCGGGAACGCGACGAACGTCATCCGCTGGTGCTGTGCGGCGGCGTGGTCGCCTTTCTCAACCCGGAACCTTTGGCCGATATCATGGACGCCTTCGTCGTCGGCGAGGGGGAGGTGATTCTGCCCGGCCTGCTCGACCGGCTGCTGGCCGGCGGTACGCGCGAAGAACTGCTTGCCGGGCTGCCCGGCATCCCCGGGATTTATGTCCCCTCGGCCTACGAGGAGAGGGTGTTGCCGGATGGGGCCCGGATCGCCGGCGCGCCGTTGGCTGATGCCCCGGCCCGGGTGCGGCGGCAGTGGCTGCGCGATCTCGATGGCAGTCCGACGGTGGCGGCGATTCAGACGCGCGAGACCGAATTCGGCGACATGTATCTGATGGAGGTGGCGCGCGGCTGTGGACGCGGCTGCCGCTTCTGCGCCGCCGGCTACCTCTACCTGCCGGCGCGCGAACGCAGTCTGGAGCGCCTGCAACAACAGGCCGCGTGGGGGCTGTCCTGCCGGGCGCGCATCGGTCTGGTCGGCGCTGCTGTCTCCGACTACAGTCAGCTTGAGGAGCTCAGCGGCGCCATTCTGGCGCAGGGGGGCGGCATCTCCCTGGCGAGTGTGCGCATCGACAGCCTGACAGCCGCCGAGGTCGAGGCACTGGCGGCCTCGGGGCACAAGACCCTGGCCCTGGCACCGGAAGCCGGCAGCCAGCGCCTGCGCGACGCCATCAACAAGCAGATCGACCGCGACCAGATCCTGCGTGCAGTCGACCTGCTCGGTGCGGGCGGCATCGCCAACATCAAGCTCTATCTCATGGTCGGCCTTCCCGGTGAGACCGAAGAGGACCTGGCCGAGACCGAAGAGCTGATCCGGGCCATTCACGAGCGCTGGCGCCTGCACGGGCGCGAACGCGGTCACATGGGACGCATCATCCTGTCGGTCAACCCCTTCATTCCCAAACCGGCCACGCCGCTGCAGTGGTGCGGCATGGCGCCGCGCAGCCGGATCAAACAGGTGTTCCGGCGCCTGCGGTCCCTGACCGGTTCGCTCGCCAATACCGAGCTGCATGTCGAGTCGCCGCGCCAGGCCGAATTGCAGGCTTTGCTGGCCCGCGGTGACCGGCGCATGGGGGAAATCCTCCCCCTGCTCGGTGCGGGTATGTCCCTGCAACAGGCCTGTGCCCAGCTGGGGATGGACCCCGATATCGAGCTGTTTGCCGACCGGGATCTTGAGGCGCCGCTTCCCTGGGACATCCTCGATACCGGCGTGCAAAAGTCCGTTCTTGTGGAGGAATACCGGCGTTATCAGCTGGCCCGCACCACCCCCGGCTGCCGTCCGGGCTGCCGACGCTGCGGGGTCTGCGACTAGTCCCCTCCGGCCTGTTCAAACGCACAGCCACCATGTGCCGGTCCTGCAGGTTGCCGGCTGCAGGGTTCCGCCAACAAATTTGTACCTTGCCCACCTTGCACAGCTTTGAACCCCTGTTATGATTACCCGGTAGGTTATGTATTGATCGGCCCGCAAGGACCGTTCGACTGATATGGGCGCGACTTCCCGCAACCTGAGGTGCCTTTGGGCGCCATGGCATACCGAACGACGTTTTTATCGACCAGCGACCTTGGTCGCCCGGACGAGGAGGTCCCTTATGAACGTGCGTTGTTGTCCCGGCAGGCTGTCCGGCCTGCTCCTGTTGCTTGTTGCCCTGCTGCTGCCGGGCAGTCTGATGGCGGCTGAGCTGCGCATCCAGTCCGATACCATCCTGCGCGGCTTTGAGCGCGATCCCGGCACCGGGGTCGATGAGGCGGTCATCCCCGGTTACGAGTACCTGCGTATCGATGCCGGCGCCCTGACGGAGCCCGGATTGTCGGTTCATCTGTACGGCTGGGGGCGGGCGGATTTTGCCGACAACAATTTTTACGAGGATACCACCGCCGGCGAGGTGCTCTACGGTTATGTGCAGTACCGGCAGGACGACTACGGCCTGCTGGCCCGGCTCGGGCGCCAGCAGCTCTTTGCCGGAGTGAGCAACGAGGCGATCGACGGCCTCAGCCTGGCCGCCGATGTCGGGGACATGACCCGGGTGTCGGTCTATGCCGGGCAGCCGGTCGGCCTCGATTCGACCAACGGCCGTAATGGGGACAGCATCTACGGCGGCCGGGTCGGGTTGAAACTGCAAGACTACGGCGCGTTGGGATTCTCCTACAAAAACATCGACAACGACAGCAATACAGCCGAGCAGATGGGCGGTATCGATCTTTCCCTCATTCTGCCCGGCGGCATCGGTCTTTATGGCACCTCGGTGCGCAATCTCGAAACCGACGGCTGGGCCGAGCACTCCTGGGAGCTGCAGATCGACCATGGCGCCTGGCGCCTGCGGCCCCTGGTTTCCATCTTCGAATACAGTGACTATTTCGGTACCGGCGCCAATGCCGTCAATCCCTTCCGTTATCTGGCCGCAACCGGTGAAAAAGTCACCAGTTACGGCGCTGATCTGACCCACCGGGGCGAGGCCTGGACCTTTGGCGGCAAGGTGCGCAGCTACAGCTATGACCAGGCCGGTGACAACAGGTACTACGCGGCACTGGTCTCCTGGCATGGCGCCGACAACACCGAGGTCGGGGGCGAATTCGGCATCATGGATGGCGATACCGACCGGACCGGCTACGTCCAGGGACGGGTCTACGCCTATATCGACGGCCTGCGGGGCCAATACTGGCTCGATTTTATTTCAGCGGATTTGCTCTATGTCGGCTATGACCGGTCCATCTATGGGGAGGACACCTCGCTGTTCGCCAGCTTCGGCATCGGCCGCAGCTTCTTCGACGGTCGGGTGATTCTCAAGGCTTCGGGCGACTACAGCCAGGACCCCTATTTTGACGAGGACCTGCGCGCCATGCTCACCCTCACCTACCTCTACGATTCCGGCCAGTAGGCGCCGATTCGCGTTGACAGGAGATACTGCCATGAACAGAAGACATGTCATCCTCGTGGTCCTGATCGCCGCGGCCGCTCTGCTGGCCGCCTGTGCCGGCCTTGGTGGCGGACTTCAGCTGCCCGCGTCCCATCCGGCGGCCGCTGACCTGGGCGAAAAGCCGAAAACCTGCACCAATTGTCATGACAGTGCCGACGGGCCGCTCCACTTTGAGCGGTTCGTTCATGGCCCCTACTGGGGCGAGAGTCACCGGCAGGCGGCCTACCAGCAGGAGCGCGTCTGCGCCATGTGCCATCAGACCAGTTTCTGCAACGACTGCCACGCCACCCGGGTGGAGCTGAAGCCGTCGCTGAAGAACCAGACCGATACCTACCGGCGCATGCCGCACCGGGGGGACTATCTGGCCCGGCACCGGATCGACGGTCGGGTTGACCCGACCAGCTGCTTCCGTTGCCACGGCAATCCCAAGTCGGCCGCCACCTGCGCGCGCTGTCACGGTTGAAAGGAGGCGGGATGATGCGGACATTCGTTTTTTGGACCTGCCTGATGGCTGCGGCCGCCCTGTTCGGCTGCTCGAGCGGGAATTCCGGTGCCCCGACCGTGGGCGAGCCCCATCCGGCGGGATGGCTGCTGCAGCATGGGGCCACGGCCCGGGCCGGTGTCACCGACTGCCAGGTCTGTCACGGGCTTGATTTCACCGGCAGCGGCCAGGTACCCGGCTGTCTCGACTGCCATTTCGACGGTCCGCCTTTCTCGATCCACCCGGCGGCATGGACCAATGTGGTGACGGACCATCAGGGCTTTGCCGCCAGCTACAGCTGGACCACCTGTGCCACCGCCGCCTGCCACGGCCCGGAACTGTCCGGCGGCGAGGTGGGCCCGAGCTGCTT
>CAZCUR010000130.1:0-4264 GCA_964501815.1 uncultured Geothermobacter sp. | reverse complement strand
ACCGCCAGCGCCCGGGCCAGGGTGCGCACCAGCACCTGACCGGCGACATCCAGCGCCGGGCCAAAGCCGACAACACCATCTTCGTGTCCGCCCATGACGATAACCCCACCGTCGCGCACCGCCGGGTCACGGTAGAGGCGGGCCATCTCCGCAGCCATCTCCGGCGTACCATAGGCAATCCGGTGATCGGTCACCGGCAGTCCCAAAGTCAGGGCCGCCTGCCAGATTTCCGGTGAGTGAATGTGAAAAACCGCACGGATCTGATCGTCGGCGGCATAGAGAGCCCCGTGGGTCAGGGCCTCGGATGAGGGTTTGACGGGGCCGGTGGAGACAATCCGGTTCTCCTCCGGATGGCACTCGCGCACCAGCGTGTAGTGGGACGGGCCCAGACGCTCCAGGCCACCGGTTTGGGTGCCGGTGATCAAAAAGCGCCGCTGACTCGGATCGCCCCTGAATGTGCCATAGCGCAGGCTGAGATTGCCGTAGCCGACACCGCCGTAGCGCTGCGGATCCAGCCCCACCAGACCAAGGCGGAAAAGAACCTGCCGCCAGGCATTCAGCCCGGCCAGATCCTGCCAATCATGGGCAGGGGCGTCGACATGTTCGAGTCTGAACTTGATGACACCGTCTGTCTGGCTCATCCGTCCAACTCCTCCGGTACACCAATCGTGAAATGGTAACGGCAACCCTGTCCGGGAGCGGATTCGACCCTTATATCCCCCTTATGCCTGCGAAAGATGCGGGCAGCGATGGCCAGACCGGCTCCCGGGAAACTCCTGGCGTTGCCAAGCGCCCCTCGCAGGTCAAAGGGGTCACCGACACTGGCGGGATCGAACCCCGAACCATTGTCCACCAACAGGCAGCGGGTCCCTTCCGGACCCGTTTCGCAACGCAGTTCCAGACGCAGGGGACGACCAGGCTCCGCCATTTTCCACGCCTGACGCACCAAATGGTCAAGAGCCAGAAAGAGCAGGTCCGGGGACCCTGGCACCTTGAAGCTGTCCGGCGCGACCAGTTCGGCGCCCGCAATCGGCTGGCGTTCCTGCATGTCGGCAAAGGAACGGCGGACACATTGGGCCAGATCGACAGCGTCCAGATGCATGGGCTGGCTGGAAACCCGCGACAGGACCAGCAGGGCGTTGATGATGCGGTCCATCTTTTCGGCCCCGGCCACAATATGGCGTAAAGGCCCCTCGGTCGCCTCCCCTGCCTCACGCGCCTTTTCGTACAGAGCCTGGCTCAGCCCCAGAACCGCCGACAGCGGGTTTCGCAGGTCATGCGAAACCATGTGATTGAACGCCAGAAGTTCCTGATTGTTCTCCTCGAGCAGGCGGGTGCGCTCGGCCACCTTCCACTCCAGCCTGGAATTGGCTTCCTCCAGCTCCTGTCGCGTTCGTTCAAGCTCCTCGGCCATGCGGTTGAGGGATTGGGCCAGTTCGACCAGCTCGTCCCGGCCATCCAGCACAATGCGATGAGCCAGATTGCCACTGCGAAACTGCGCCACGCCGAAAGAAAGGACTTTCAGCTCCCGAAACAGGGAACGGACCGATACCAGGGCCTGGACGATGATGCCTGTCAGGAGTGCGGCGAGAGCCAAAATCCCGAAATGGCCGGACTGGCTGGCCTGGTCATGGATCGCCTCGATGCCATTGCGGATCGAACTGAGGACTCCGGGACGAAGATTGCCCTGGACCAGGGTTTCAATTTCTTCCACCAGGCTGTCGAGCACATCGTTTGAGGCCTGATCTCCGTAGGACAGCACCTCCTGATACAACTCACCGAGCAAGGCGTACCCGTTTTTGACCGTCTCGACCTGACGCAAATCGAGCTGGCGCTCGTTTTCATCCTGGCTGGCCCCCAGACGCTGCAGGGCCTGACGGTGCCAGTCGAGCAGGCTCTCGTCGGTCAGCTCCAGCAACAGCCGCAGACGTCCAAGGTCAGCCGTGCTCCTGTGGGTACGAAACGCCTGCAGCAAGGCGAACTGCCGGTTAAGCAGTGCATAAACCTGATTGCCGGCGACAACAAAGTCGAGATCGGCCTCGACCTGCCGGGCCAGGCGTCGCGCCGACTCCTGCAGCCAGGGAAAAAAGCCGAGCGCCGCTTCCAGCCGATCCTGCTGTCCGCGTGCCAGACTCGCCCCCTGACGCAGAAGAGCGTCCAGGGCCGGAAAGATCTGGTCTTCGAGCAGCAGCCGGGCAGACGCGTTAAGCTGGTCCCGGTCCCGGGCCGCCAATACCTGGTCCAGATGCCGGCGCCAAAGGCGATGGAGCTGACTGAGCCGGGTGATGCGCTGAGGCCAGTCGCCATTCTTGGTGGTCCCGCGTTCGACCAGGTTCGGCGCAGCCCGGGAAAGACGCTCCAGCGTCCGGTCAATCAGCGCCCCGGACGCATCAAGGCCCTCCCGTTCGATCGGCAGACCGACCGCCAGGGACGTCCAGATGGAACGCAGTTCGTGAGCCAGACCCAACTGGATATCGGCGATTCCCAGCAAAACCGTGGTCGAGTGGCGAAAGGCCGACAGCCGGCTGTTGATGCGCCAGGTGCCGACCAGCAGGTAGCAGGTCAACCCTCCCAGCAACAGAACCAGGAGCAGAACCTGCAGGATGATCCGTTTTCGTATGGTCATGAAGCGTCACAAAATCAGGGTGGCAGTGATTCGATTCTAACAAAGGCCCACCCGATTCCAAACCGAAACGGTCAAATTTTCTTTCCTCTCAGTCCAGCCCCTCACGATACAGGCGCCGGCAGGCATAAAGACCGACCAGCACAGCCTCGGCGACATCATGCACCAGCGCTCCGCGCGGCAGCGGAGCGTCCGACGAACGGATGACCTCCTGCGCCAGCTCAGCCGCGCGCGCCTTGGCCAGGCGCGCCGTTCTGCGTTCGCGTGCCAAAAGCAGTTCCCGGCGCCAGTCCTCCGCCTGCACCTGCAACACCTGCACACCCCGTTTCTGCCCCTGGCGGCACCAGAGATCAAAGAGCGGCCCGCCTCCTTCGAGGACGAGATAATGGAGTCGGGGGATGGAGTCAAAGATTCCGGGAAGGGCCCGCCGCAGGCGGCTCGCATCGCCAAAATTGGTCGAACGGTACCAGAGGAGCCGACCGGTTGCGTCGAAGCAGGCCAGGCCGCTGCGGATCCCCAAATCGACGGCCAGCAGCATGCTCAGTCGGTCAGCTCGACGGCTGCGAACCCGCCTTCAGGAGTACTCAGGTTGGTCAGCTGGCCGCGCCAGAGCCGGGCGGCGACACCGACGACCCGGTCCCGGTAGGCATAGACGCGGTAATCGGTCTTGAACCCCTCCTCACCTCCGGGCGATACGGACGGCGGAATCAGTTCCTGCACCAGAGTATGTTCAGGGTCCAGGTCAGCAAAACGCTTGCGGCTGGTGGAGCGACCGAGCAGCACCCCCTTGCCGCCAAAGCGGTCGACCGGCTTGAAAACAAGGTTCTTGCGCTCCTGCCAGACCTGGTCCGGGTCGAGATCGGCCAGCAGACGGCTTTGCGGCACCCGCCTCAGCAGCCACGCCCGTTGCATGCCGGTCAGCCCGGTGTGGGCAAGAAGCTGCGGGTCGGACCAGACAATCATGCGGCGCTTGTCGGCCAAAAGCCCGTAGGCACGCGGATGGGGCGACAGGCAGACCTGCCGGTTGAGCCAGGCGGCGCGCAACCCGGCCAGGGCGTCATCCTCCAGATAGAAATCGCAATGGCGGTTGTAGATGAAATCGACCGGCTCACCGCCCAGAAACACACCCTCATCAGAAAAACGGAGTTCACCCGGATCGACAATGTCACAGGCGATGCCTTCGCGCACAAACAGGGCCCGGCAGCACTCCATCTCCGGATAGAGATTCTGTGCCGGCGGATTCTCATCGATGATGACCATACGCCGCGGCAGGCTGCCGGACCGGCCGGAAAAACGCCACCAGTCCTGCAAAAAGGTCAGCAGCAGGCGCCGGGTAAAGGGGGACGGCGGCGGGCATTTGCCCAAAAGCTCCGGATGCGCGGCAAAAAAGGCATACATGGCGCCGCCGGCGTTGGTATTGACCTCGATCAGCTTCGGCCCGGCCTCGGTCAGGTGAAAATCATAGCCCATCATCACCGCGTCATGGCCGGGATCAAACCGGGCCGTATCCGGCAGCTCCGGCTCCACCAGGCGCTGATAGCCGGGCGTCGCCTGCAGCCGGTAGAGCAACCGCACCGCCTCAAGCATCTGCCGCAGCTGCCGGCGGGACAATGGGGCCTTGTAAGGACTGATGGCACTGGT
>CAZCUR010000129.1:0-4273 GCA_964501815.1 uncultured Geothermobacter sp. | reverse complement strand
ACGCCCGGATCAAGCGATCCGGGCGAAGTCGGCAATGTCGGCAAACAGGTCGGCGACGTTTTTAAGCAGGGCCAGGCGGTTGCCGCGCAGGCGTTCGTCCTCGGCCATGACCATGACGCCATCGAAGAAGGCGTCGACCTGGGGCCTGAGCGCGGCGATGGCCTGCAGGGCCCCTCCGTAGTCGCCGGCCCCGACAGCCGCCTCGACCTCGGACCGGGCCTGCCCGACCCGTTGCCAGAGTTCGCGCTCGCAGTCGGCCTCGAACAGGCTGTCGTCCACCTGCGGCACCGTATCGGCCTTGCGCAGGATGTTGCCGACGCGCTTGAAGGCGACCGCCAGCGGTTCAAAATCCTCCCGCCCCTTGAGCTGGGCCAGGGCGCGGGCGCGCGCCAGGGCGTCGACCGGGTCGTCGAAGCCGGCGGCGATGACCGCGTCGAGCACATCGGCCGGTACATCCTCGACCATGTTGCGGAAACGGCCGGCAAAGAAGTTCAGCACGTCGCTGCGCACCTCCTCGACCGGTCGGGTCAGTTTTTCCTTGAGCAGTTCGAGACTGCGGTCGACCAGCCCGGCGAGACTGAGGCGGAAGCCGCGGTCGAAGATGATGTTCAAAATTCCCAGGGCGCTGCGGCGCAGCGCGTACGGATCGGCGCTGCCGGTCGGGATCAGGCCGACGCCGAAGCAGCCGCAGATGGTGTCGATCTTGTCGGCGATGGAGACGAAGGCACCGACATTGTCCGAAGGCAGCTCGCCGCCGGCCTCCACCGGCAGGTAATGCTCGTAGATGGCCACGGCGATGCGCTCTTTTTCCCCTTCGAGGCGGGCGTATTCGCGTCCCATCACCCCCTGCAGTTCGGGGAACTCGTAGACCATGCCGGTCTCGAGGTCACACTTGGCCAGCAAGGCGGCCCGTTCAGTGTCAGCGACCGCCCCGGGCTCGAAACGCTCGGCCAGCTCCCGGGCGATGGCGGTAAAGCGCATCACCTTCTCGTAGCTGGTGCCGAGCTTCTGCTGGTAGACCACCTTCTTGAGCGCCTCCAGCCGGGTCTCCAGCTTCTGCTTCTGATCCTCCTGCCAGAAAAACATGGCGTCGGACAGGCGGGCGCGCAGCACGCGTTCGTTGCCGCGTGCCACCACCGACAGGTCCTCGGCGGCGGTGTTGGAGATGGTGATGAAATGCGGCATCAGCCGCCCCTGATCATCGGAGATGGTGAAATAGCGCTGATGCTCGCGCATACTGGTGATCAGAAGTTCGCGCGGCAGCTGCAGGTAGTCAGCCTCAAAAGACCCGGTCACCGGCACCGGATACTCGACCAGGTGGGTAATCTCGTCGAGCAGGGCGTCATCGAGATTGACGCGGCCGCCGAGCGAGGATGCGGCCTCATCGACCTGGCGGGCGATCATCTCCCGCCGTTTGTCCTGGTCGGCAATGACGAAGCGCTTTTCCAGCTCCGAAAGCCACTGGTCGCAGCCGGTCACCTCGAATTCTTCAGGCGCCATGAAACGATGGCCGCGGCTGAGATGGCCGCTGGTCAGGTTGCCGAACCCGAAGGGAACGACCTGGCCGCCAAAAAGAGCCACCAGCCAGTGCACCGGACGGGCGAAACGGACGTCGAGATCGTTCCAGCGCATCGACTTGCGGAAAGGAATCGCCGCCACGATCCGGGCCAGCATGTCGGGGAGCAGTTCCACGGTCGGTTTGCCTTCAATGACCTTGTGGACACAGACATAGGTCCCCTTGTCGGTTTCGACCCTTTCCAGCTCCTCGACGGAGACGCCGTTGCTGCGGGCGAAGCCCTCGGCCGCCCTGGTCGGTTTGCCCTCGGCATCGAAGGCAACCTGGACGGAGGGGCCGGTCAGGTTCAGTTCCTGGCGCGGCTGGGCCTCGGCCAGATCGGCGACGGCGATGGCAATGCGACGCGGGGTGGCAAAGGTACGAATCGCGCCGTAATCAAGTCCGGCGGCATCCAGGTCCTTGCGCAGCAGGCGCTCGAGATCCTTCCGGGCCGGGGTGAGAAATCCGGCGGGGATTTCTTCGGTTCCTATTTCCAGAAAAAGTTCAGCAGACATGTCGGTCAACTCCAGGAGTCAGGAGACAGGAGCCAGGAGACGCTGACGGCACGATCGGCCGTTTCTCCCGACCTCCCGGCTAGGCTTTTTTCAGCAGCGGAAAACCCATCTTCTCACGCTGTTTGACATACCCCTCGGCGCAGGTGCGCGCCAGGTTGCGCACCCGGCCGATGTAGTGGGCGCGCTCGGTCACCGAAATGGCGCCGCGGGCGTCGAGCAGGTTGAAGGCGTGCGACGACTTGAGCACGAAGTCGTAGGCCGGAAAGACCAGTTCCTTCTCGGCCAGCCGCAGGCATTCCTTCTCGTACATGTCGAACAGCTTGAACAGCATGTCGGTGTCGGCCGCCTCGAAATTGTAGTGCGAGAATTCCACCTCGGTCTGGTGATGCACATCGCCGTACTTGAGACCGCCGCCCCAGTCGAGGTCATAGACGTTGTCGACCCCCTGGATATACATGGCGATGCGCTCGATGCCGTAGGTCAGCTCGCCGGAAACCGGTTTGAGGTCGATACCGCCCACCTGCTGGAAGTAAGTGAACTGGGTGATTTCCATGCCATCAAGCCAGACCTCCCAGCCCAGCCCCCAGGCGCCCAGGGTCGGCGATTCCCAGTCATCCTCGACAAAGCGGATGTCGTGTTTGGCCGGATCGATGCCGAAGGCCTTGAGGGAATTGAGATAGAGTTCCTGGATATTGAAGGGGGACGGCTTGAGGATCACCTGAAACTGGTAGTAGTGCTGCAGCCGGTTGGGATTTTCGCCGTAGCGACCGTCGGTGGGACGGCGCGACGGCTCGACATAGGCGACTTTCCAGGGTTCGGGGCCGAGAGAGCGAAGGAAGGTGGCCGGATGGAAGGTGCCGGCGCCCTTTTCCATATCGTAGGGCTGCTGAATGATGCAGCCCTGCTCCGCCCAGTACTTCTGCAGGGCGAGGATCAGATCTTGAAAGGTCACGTTGCCTCCAGATGCGGGTGTAAACGGCGAGAAAGTATACAGTATACAGGCCAAAAGGCCGGCGGCAATTCTACCGCCCGCCCTTTGCGGGTGTCAAGGATTGGCGGACGCTGACATCACCGTGCGCGCCGGCGGCAACGGGCCGAGACGCTCCAGAAACGAGCGGCTTTTGACCGGATGCGGCAACACCTGGTCGAGACAGGCGGTGATCAGCGGCGCGCCCTCCCCCAGAGTCCGTTCACCGAGGCGGAAACCGTCGAATCGGAGCATCTCGCTCTCCCGACAGCGTGCCAGAGAGCCGAGCGTGGTCCGCAGCACCGGACGCGAGCCGGGGACATCACAATGGGGGCAGAGACTGCCGTTGTGGAGCGGACTGAAACGCGCCTGGTCCGGCAGACCGCCGCCGCACAGGGAACAGTGCAGCAGGTGCGGTTCATGCCCCGACAGGCGCAGCAGACGCAATTCAAGCAGCAATCTGTGTTCCGCACAGCCTCCCATGCGGTCGAGACTGGCCAGCAGGCTGGCGAGCAGGGCAAAGACCTCCGGATGTTCACCCCCCTCTCCGAAAAGCTGCTCGACCAGTTCGCAGCCGTAGGCGGCCAGCGCCATCGCCTTCAGGTCCGTGCGCAGACGGGGGTGCAACGCGACCAGTTCGGCTTCGCGCAGCTGCACCAGGCTGGAGGAGGACCGCTGCTGCCAGAGCAGCCGCACCCGGGCAAACGGCTCCAGGGCCGCGCCGAAGCGCTTGCGGCTCTTGCGCGCGCCGCGGGCGAAGCCCTTGAGCAGACCGTGGTCGGCGGTAAACAGGGAGACGATACGGTCGGCCTCGCCGTAATCGGTGTGCCGCAGCACGATGGCTTCGCTGAGAATCGGGTGCATGATACGCGTGCGGGCGGCCTCAGCCGCCCGCAGGTTCAGTTCCAGGTTTCGCTGTAGAGTTCGGCGTTGAAACCGACGATGACATCATCGCCGCAGCGCAGGGTTGGCGCGCGCAGGTTGCCGCTCGGTCCCATGACATGCCTGAGCACATCCTCGCGGGCACCGGCAACATCATCAAAGCGCACCACCTTTTTCCCCTTGGCAACGGTAATGCTGCGCGCGTCCTTCAGCAGCTGCCAGGCGGCATCGGCATCGATACGCTGCTTGCGCGCGTCAACCGTTTCGACAATCTCAACCCCCTTGGGCCCAAGAAACTCCTGGGCATACTTGCAGGACGTTCAGCCCTTGCGCAGATAAGCCCAATCGATTTTT
>CAZCUR010000128.1:3338-4426 GCA_964501815.1 uncultured Geothermobacter sp. | reverse complement strand
GAAGTCCGACCGGATTTGCTGGAGCTGGCCAGCGGACCGTGACAGACAGCGCAGTTGTCCGCGTACAAGGTTGCGCCGTCGGGCGAGCTGTTTCCGTTCCCTCCGCTGCTGCCCACTGCAACATCCTTGGTTGTCTGCGGCAGGTTGGCGATCAGGCCGGGAACCTGGCCCGACAGATCGCCGTTGTGAATGCCCCCGGACTGCATGTGGGTCCGCGCCTGGTCGATCAGGGTCTTGGCCTGTTCGGCCGCGGCCACCAGAATGTCCTCAACCTGAACCGGAGTCGTTAACGTCGGGTCCTGGGACAGATCCTGTTTGATCTGGGAAATCACGGTGCTGTTGACCATGGCTTTGATGGCTGAGGCCATCTCCTGAAACAGGGTCGGGTCGATGTTGACCGCAGGAGTCGTTGGTGCCGGGTTGGTCCCGTTTTGGGCCTCCAGGGCGGCATTGACCGTCAGGTTGGCCTGTAACAGGGCCAGATCAGCGTCACGGACCGTGCTGGCCCCGACCAGTGGCGCCATGGGATCATCGTCAATCTGGTCGGCACTGATGCTGAAGCCGGCATCCTGGCACAGCTGCACGACCTCTGCCGGTGTCGAACCATTGGCAACAAGGGTCGTCAGCGGTGTGACCACGAGGCGGGGGCCGGCCTGGTTGACAACTGCCTTGATCATGCCAGTGTAGGCGCTCAGACCGTGGTTGCCGCGCTGGGACGGTTTGATACGCACGGTTGAGCCTTTGGTCAAAGGCCGGGCGAACTCAAAGCGGCCCTGGCTGTCACTTGGGGTCGAGGCGCGCTGAAGGACGGTGACGCCGTCTTCGGCGATCTCTTCAAAGACCGCTCCCGTAATATAGGGGTCAGCGGCCACGCCGCCGGTGATGCCGGTGAGGTTGGGGTTGACGGTAGAGGTTCCATTGCCTCCGCCACCACAGCCGGCCAGCAGCAGGATGCCTGCTGCGGCCAACAACCAGAAGAGACGTTTTTTGCTCATGGGCAAAGCTCCTTTCGTTTCCGTGACGCGGGCAGGCCGCGTCGTGGAGAACCGGTGACGCCGGTTTCGTGTCCGGCCCGATTCTTGTGCAGG
>CAZCUR010000128.1:0-3238 GCA_964501815.1 uncultured Geothermobacter sp. | reverse complement strand
TTGCCCGTCAAAAATCAGGCAAAAGGCCAAAAGGCTGACGAATTTTGGCAGGGAGTCATAAAAAAAGCCCGAACACCAAAATGGCGTTCGGGCTTTGGATGAAAGACCAGGATCGCGTCAGCTCTGGCTGGCTTTGAGGGCCTGGTCGAGGTCCGCCAGGATATCATCGATATCTTCGATGCCGACCGACACCCGAACGAAATCAGGCGTGACCCCGGCGGCGAGCTGCTCTTCGGCCGAAAGCTGCTGGTGCGTGGTCGACGCCGGGTGGATGACCAGGGTCTTGGCGTCGCCGATGTTGGCCAAGTGACTGGCGAGCTGAACGTTGTCGATAAATTTCGCTCCGGCCTCAGCTCCCCCCTTGATACCGAAGCCGAGAATGGCGCCCTGGCCCTTGGGCAGGTACCTGCGCGCCCGTTCGTAGTCCGGGTGGCTTTCCAGCCCGGGGTAGTTGACCCAGGAGACGCAGGGGTGTCCTTCAAGGAATTGTGCGACTTTCAGGGCATTTTCACAGTGGCGCGGCATGCGCACGTGCAGGGTCTCCAGTCCCTGAAGGAACTGGAAGGCGTTAAAGGGAGACAGGCACGGGCCCATGTCGCGCAGCAAAGTGATGCGCATTTTGAGAATGTAGGCGAGGTTGCCCAGGGCCTCATGGTAGACCAGACCGTGATAACTCGGGTCGGGCGTGGTGTACTCGGGAAAACGGCCGCTCGACCAGTCGAAATTGCCGCTGTCGACGACGGCGCCACCGATGCTGGTGCCGTGACCGCCGATGAACTTGGTGAGTGAATAGCAGACGATGTCCGCGCCGTGTTCGATGGGACGGAACAGGGCGGGAGTCGCAACGGTATTGTCGACGATGAACGGCAGCCCGTTGTCGTGAGCCACCCTGGCCAGTGCCTCGAAGTCGTCGACGTTGTTTTTCGGGTTGCCGATGGTTTCGGTGTAAATGGCCTTGGTGTTGTCGTCGATGGCGGCAGCCACTTCGGCCGGATTGGAGGTGTCGACGAATTTGACCTGGATCCCCATGCGGGCGAAGGTGTGGTGGAACAGGTTGTAGGTGCCACCGTAGAGGTAGCTGCTCGAAATAATATTGTCACCGGCCTTGGCCAGGTTGAGAATCGCCAGGGTGATGGCTGCTGACCCGGAGGCCAGGGCGAGCGCGCCGACGCCGCCGTCCAGTTCAGCCAGGCGCTTTTCCAGCACATCCGTGGTTGGATTCATCAGCCGGGTGTAGATATTGCCCATTTCCTTCAGGGCAAACAGGTTGGCGGCGTGCTCTGATGAGTTGAAAGTATAGCTGGTGGTCTGGTAGATGGGGACCGCACGGGCATTGGTGGCCGGATCGGGTGTCTGTCCTGCGTGCAGCGCGCGGGTGCCGAGTCCGTAGTTTTTTTCATCTGCCATAGTCATCTCTCCCTCGAAGTGAATTGAGCTCTTGGCTCAGTCGGCAATGAAGCAAACCGTATTGGAAAAGTCAAGAAAAAACAAAACAAAAACACACTAAAGACATGTAGAAATGTCCTGGCCGATATCGGTGATAGCCTGAAACCGGTTTTGCGACTATAACAGAATGAAGGCTTGAGACAAGGACCGCAGCCGTTCAGATAGCTTTCGGAGAGGCGCCAGACGCACATGAAGGTCAAACAGCTGACAATTCTCATCCCCGCCCTTGCCGAAATATTAAACGGTGCCCGGATAGGCAAAATCCATCAGCCTACCGACGATACCCTGATTTTCAGACTCTGGAATGGTCGGGAAAATCTGAGGCTGTTGATCAGCACCGGGCCGTATGCCCGCCTTCACCTGACTGAAAAGGATTATCCCAATCCGTACACGCCGCCGCGCTTCTGCCAGCTGTTGCGGGCGCGCATCACGCGGATTGAGAGCCTGGAGCAGGTGAACGATGACCGAATCGTGCGGTTTGATTGTCATGGCCCCGGAGGGGGCTGTCATCTCTATGTCGAGCTGTTCGGTCGGCCCGGCAACGCCATCCTGGTCGATGCCGGTGGCCGCATCATCGATGCGCTGGTACGCCGCAAGGAAGGTAGGGGGGAGCGCGCGCTGCTGCCGGGGCGGCCCTATGTTTTGCCCGCAACCCAAAAGTTCGGTCCGGAAGAGGCGAGTAAGATGGCTGCCGAGAAGGCGGTCGACATCCATCAGCTTTCACGGCAGCTGGACGAGGAGTATTACCCGAAACAGTTCCGTTCCGGTCAGCTCGGCGACCGGGGCGTGCTGCAGCAGATCCTGAACCGCGAACGCAAACGCCTCCTGCGCAGACTGGAGAAGATTCGAAGGGAAGGGGAGCAGAAGGCCGATTTCAATACCGGGCGGCATCTGGGCGAGCTTTTGCTGGCCAACCTGCACCGGGTGAAAAAGGGGATGACCGAGGTCGAGGTCGACGATTATACCAGCCAGCCGCCGAACCGGGTGGTCATTCCCCTCGATCCGCGCCTGTCACCGCAGGAGAATGCCGAGGCGCTGTTCAAGCGCTACAAGAAGGACAGGCGCGGCCTCGACCATGTCGCCCGGCGCCAGCGCGAAACGGAAGAGGAGCTGGCCTGGATTGAACAGCTGCGCCACGATCTCGACCAGGCCGAAACGCCCGAGGAACTGCGCGAGCTGGCCGCCGATCTGCGCCAGGCGGGCCTCTACCGGCCGACGCGGACCGAGCCGGCCACCCGCCGCAGGCTCGACAATCCGCCTGCCGTACGGCGGACGCGCAGTCCAGGTGGGTTCGAAGTCCTCTGGGGCCGGAACAACCGCGCCAATGATCATTTGAGCCATCGCCTGGCCGCCGGGCATGATTATTGGTTCCATGCCAAGGACAGCCCTGGAGCCCATGTCATTCTGCGGCGCGACAGCGACCGGATTACCGTGTCCGAAGCCGACCTGGCATTCGCCGCCGCCATCGCAGCTGTGCATTCGCGTCGCAAAAACGAGGCAGCTGTCGAGGTCATGTGCGCCCTGGTACGCGACCTGGTGCGACCGAAGGGCGGTCATCCCGGCCAGGTTCTGGTCCCCCGGTTCAAGACCCTCAGAGTGGCTCCGGCTCTGCCGGAAACCGTTGACGGGCAAGACGGCTAACAGGTGAAATTTTTTGTTGCAATGGCCAAAGCCTTTTGCTATACATTGCCTCGCTTCAACGCCGAAGTGGTGGAATTGGTAGACACGCTAGGTTCAGGGTCTAGTGGCCGTAGGGCCGTGGGAGTTCGAGTCTCCCCTTCGGCACCAAAAA
>CAZCUR010000127.1:0-4517 GCA_964501815.1 uncultured Geothermobacter sp. | reverse complement strand
AGCAGATCGGCTCACGCTATCTGGGCGCCCTGTGTGAGCGCTATGGCGTTTGAGGCGCATTGGTTCAAAACCACTCGCGCCCGGCGCCGCCTCAGTCGAACTGGCTTTTGAAGCGTTCGAATGCGTCACGCAGCTCGGCCAGCTCCTGCTTCAGGGCGCTCACCTGAAGCTCCAGCTCATCGATGCGCTCCCGGCGCTCGCGCGCCTGGGTGACAGCTGCCGGCTCGACCGCCGGCGACGCATCGATCTCCGGTTCGCCGCCCAAAAGCTGCGCCAGACGCTGCTCCTTGCGGCCCGGCTGGCGCGGCAGGCGGCGAATGAGAGGCTCCTCGCGTTCCAAAAGTTCACCCACCACCTGTTCGACCTTTTCCAGACTGTCGAAGGGGACCATGCGACTGGCGCGCTGACGCAGTTCGCCCGGTGTCTGCGGGCCGCGCAGCATCAGCTCGGTCATGATGGCCAGCTCCTCCGGAGCCAGATGGAACTTGCCCGAGAGGTTGTGGGCGTATTTGGCCACGCGGCCGCCTTCGCCCGAGAGCATTATCAGCCCGAGGGGGCGCAGGGCTTCGATCGCCTCGGCGACATCCTCCTCGCTCAGCTGCATGACCGGGTCACGGTTCGACTTCTGGTTGCAGGCGTTGACCAGGGCGTTGAGGGAGAGGGGGTAGTAGTCCGGGGTGGCCAGTTCCTTTTCGGCCAGACAGGCAAGCACCCGGGTTTCAATGGCGGTCAGTGGACGCATGGGGATTTCCTTTTTTTTGATGATGTTTGGGTACCGGCGTTGTCAGCCCGGTATGGGTCCATTAAACTTGCAGTGCATGGGTTGGTCAACAAGGTTAGCGGGGATTTCATTTGCCAGAACATTTTGCGGACAATCCTTCAGATTCGGGAATCGGTTTTTTTGATGAGGCCTTCGCCCTGCTGATTTTGCTCGACGGCCAGGGCCGGGTGCTGCGTGCCAATCGTTCGGCACGGGCTCTTCTGGATACCGGTCACCCGGGCCCTTCGTCGTGCGTCTTTGCCCACAGCCCCTGGGTGCTCGGCGCCGGTCTGGAGCCGGGCCATGTTGAAGACCTGCTCGCTGAGGCCGCAGCAGGGGACCTGGTCCGTTTCGAGGCCTGTTACGAAGACGCGGACGAGGCTCGTTACGTCGACTGGACCATCAAGCCCTTCGGTGAGTCCGGCCAGTTGCTGGTCGAGGGGCGGGACATTACCGACTACGAGCTGGTCTCGCGCGAAAACCTGCAGCTGAAAAACCTCTACACCATCCTCTCCCGCATCAACGAAACCATCCTCAAGGTCAGGGACGAGGAGCTGCTTCTGCAGCAGATCTGCGATATCGCCGCCTCCATCGAGGAGATTGCCCTGGCCTGGATCGGTTTCGTCCCCGATGAAGACGGCTGTGTTGCCCCGGTCGCCTGGGCCGGAGCCGCCCTGCCGGCCATTCACGAGTTTCGTCTTGGCGAGGGGGGCAAGGGAGCCTGTCTGGGGACGATCAGCAGTGACAGTGAACCTTTGGTCATTGACGACCTGGCCGCCGAACCCTCCTTCGCTGCCTGCCGAGAGGTGCTGGAGGAATTCAACCTGACATCCCTGGCGGCTTTCCCGCTGGCACGGGAAGATGAGGTGTGCGGCCTGTTTGTGGTCTACAGTCGTGAGCCCTATTTTTTCCGCGGAGGGCGACGCGGTCTGATTGAGGAGATCGTGGCCAACACCTCTTTTGCTCTGGGGAATCTGGCCCGGGAAAAACGTCGGCGGGAGACGGAACAGGCGCTGCGGGCCAGCGAACAGCGCTACCGCGATCTGGTCGAACACGCGCGCAGTGTCATCCTGCGGATCGACCCTGAGGGGATGATCACCTACGCCAATCCCTTTGCCGAGGAACTGTTCGGATTTTCAGCCGACGAACTGGTCGGCCGGCCGGTTTGGCAGACCATCGTCCCCGATGTCGAGGATGGCGGGCGCAACCTCAAGCTGATGGTGCAACGGGTTCTGGCCCATCCCGACAACTTCCAGGAGAATGTCAATCAGAATGTCTGCAAGGACGGTCGCCGTCTGTGGCTGTCCTGGAGCAACAAGCCGGTGCGGGATGCTGCCGGAAGGCTGACCGAAATTCTTGCTATCGGTCACGATATCACCGCAACCCGGCAGCAGGCTGAAGCCCTCGAACGCAAGGCCTGCGAAGAGGAGTTGCGCGCCAGCCTGCTCAGGCTGGCCCTGCAGCCCCTGAGCCTTGACGATTTTCTCCAGCAGGCGCTCGATGCCATCGTTGCGACTCCGTGGCTTGGGCTGGTGGACAAGGGGGCGGTTTTCCAGGTCGATACCCAGGCCGGGGAGCTGACCCTGGCGGCCCAGCACCAGCTGCAGCCGCGTCAGCTTCAGGCCTGTGCCCGGGTCCCTTTCGGCCAATGCCTGTGCGGTCGGGTGGCGCTCGGGGGCGAGGCTTATATCGGTGAACACGGCCCCGGTCAGCCGGCCCGTTTTGAGACCGGCGGCATCCACGGTCACGTTATCCTGCCGCTGAAATCGGGTGCCGATCTGGTCGGTGTGCTCTGTCTTTATACCCTGCCGGGGGTGAGCGTTCGTCCGGACAACCTGGCCTTGCTGGAGACCTGTGCCGATATCCTTGCCGTCGGTATCGGCCGACGCCTTGGAGAGCAGGCCCTGCGCGAGCAGGAGACCCTGCTGCGCAACCTGATCGACACCATCCCCCTGCCGATCTTCTACAAGGACACCGACCTGGTCTATCGGGGCTGCAACGACGCCTTCGCCGAAGGGGTCATCGGTCTGCCCAAGGAGCAGATTGTCGGTCGCAACATGTACGACATCGCGCCGCGCGATCTGGCCCGCCTCTACGAGGATGCCGACAGGGAAGTGTTGCGCTCGGGCGGGACCCAGACCTACCAGACCGAGGTGCGCTTCGCGGATAATTCCCGGCGCAGCGTCATCATTCACAAGGCGGTCATGGAGCGCGAGGACGGCACCCCCTTCGGGATCGTTGGCGCGATCCTCGACCTGTCGGACCATCAGCGGCTCGAGGAGCAGCTGCGCCATGCCCAGAAGGTCGAGGCGCTGGGGACCCTGACCGGTGGCGTGGCGCACGATTTCAACAATTTCCTGACGGCGATCATGGGTTATGCCAGCATCCTGAAGCTGAAGCTGCCGCCGGAGGCAGAGATGAGCCAGATCGTCGACCAGATTCTCGACACCACCGAACGGGCCGCCAAACTGACCTATTCCCTGCTTGCCTACAGCCGCAAGCAGACCAGCAAGCCGCGTCCCATCGACCTGAACCAGGTGGTGCGCGGTCTGGAAAAGATGCTGCGTCGGGTCCTGCCGGAAACCATTCGGTTCGATTGCCGTCTTGATGAGCGCAACCTGCTGGTTCTGGCCGATCTGTCACAGATGGAACAGGTGCTGATGAACCTGGTGACCAACGCCCGGGACGCCATGCCGGCGGGAGGGGAATTGCGGCTGGAAACCGGCCAGGATGCGATTGACGAGGATTTTGTCCGCCGGCATGGTTTCGGTGTGCCGGGCCCTTACGCCTGGCTGCGGGTGAGTGACAGCGGCTGCGGCATGCCGCACGAAATCGTCGAGCGCATTTTCGACCCCTTTTTCACCACCAAGCCGGTTGGCAAGGGGACCGGTCTGGGGCTGTCGGTCAGCTATGGTATCGTGCGCCAGCATCACGGAGGCTTTGTGGTGGAGAGCGAGCCCGGGCAGGGGACCAGCTTTACCGTCTACCTGCCGCGTACCGAGCGTGTCGCCGGGGCCGAGGAGGCGACCACGAGCCATCTGGCCATCGGCGGCAATGAAGTGCTGCTGGTGGTCGAGGACGACCCGGCCGTGCGTCAGGTGACCAAATCAGTGCTTGAAGAGGTCGGCTACCGGGTGTACGCCGCCGAGGACGGCGTGGAAGGGCTGGGCCTGTTCGAACAGAACGCTGACAAAATCGCTCTGGTGCTGACCGACATCATCATGCCGAACATGACCGGAGTGGAAATGTACCAGAAGATTCGCGCCAGCCATCCAAAGACCCGCTTTATTTTCTTCAGCGGCTACACCTTCGACGCCCTGGAGGACCACGGTATCGACAAGGAAGAGCTCGACATCATCTTCAAGCCCGTCTCTCCCATGGAACTGCTCAGCCGCATTCGCAGCGTTCTCGACGCCTGAGCAGATCAGGAGCGGATGAACAACTGGGTGCAGAACTCCGGCAGCATTCTACGTTCGAGCAGGGTGCAGCCGAGCCGTTCGTAAGTCCGGCGCACATCCGAGTGGTATTCCCAGAGCATCCCCGACAGGAGCAGGTGCCCGCCCGGCCGGCAGCAGGCGACCAGATCCGACGCCAAATCGAGCAGCAAATCGCCGTAGATGTTGGCCAGCACCAGATCGAAGACCTCCCCACGTACCGCCTCGATGGTTCCGGTGACATGGCGTATCCGGTCTTGCAGGCCGTTCAGTTCGGCGTTGCGTTGGCAGGTGCGTACCGCATCGGGGCTGATGTCGACACA
>CAZCUR010000126.1:0-4615 GCA_964501815.1 uncultured Geothermobacter sp. | reverse complement strand
TTAAATCTCCGCCGTTTTCCGATGCCAGTCCGTCGCCTGCTGGAAGGCGTCGCCGGCGCGGATCAGGTCCGCCTCGGCGAAGGGGCGGCCGATCAGCTGCATGCCGATGGGCAGATTTTGGGAAGAAAAGCCGCACGGCAGGCTCATGGCGCAGGTGCCGGCCAGGTTCACCGGGATGGTGAAAATATCCGACAGGTACATCTGGATCGGATCGTTCAGCTTTTCGCCCAGGCCGAAGGCGGGCGTCGGCGCCACCGGGGTCAGGATCAGATCGACCGATTCAAAGGCCCGGGTGAAGTCCTGCCGGATCAGGGTACGCACCTTCTGGGCCTTGAGATAGTAGGCATCGTAGTAGCCGCTCGACAGGGCGTAGGTGCCGAGCATGATGCGTCGTTTGACCTCGGTGCCGAAGCCTTCGGAACGGGTGGCGCAGTACATGTCGATCAGACCGTTGCCGTTGTCGACCCGCCGGCCGTAGCGCACGCCGTCGTAGCGGGCCAGGTTGCTGGAGGCCTCGGCGGTGGCGATCAGGTAGTAACAGGCGACGGCGTAGTCGGTGTGCGGCAGGCTGATGTCGACGAATTCCGCCCCCAGTTCGCGCCAGGTGGCGATGGCGGCGTCGATGGCGGCGCGCACCTCAGGGTCGAGACCGTCGATGAAGTATTCCCGCGGCAGACCGATGCGCAGGCCGCGTACCTCCTGCCCCAGACTGGCGCTGTAGTCCGGGACCTCGCAGTCGACCGAGGTGCTGTCGGCGGGGTCATAGCCGGCAATGGCCTGCAAAAGGATAGCGGCATCGGCCACCGAACGGGCCACCGGCCCGACCTGGTCGAGGCTGGAGGCGTAGGCGATGACCCCATAGCGGGACACCCGGCCGTAGGTCGGCTTCAGGCCGACGACGCCGCAGTGACTGGCCGGCTGGCGGATGGAGCCGCCGGTGTCGGTTCCCAGGGTCGCGAAGGCCTGGCGCGCGGCGACCGCCGCGGCACTGCCGCCCGAGGAGCCGCCGGGCACCTTGTCCGGGTTCCACGGATTGCGGCAGGGGCCGAAGGCGGAATTTTCGTTGGAAGAGCCCATGGCGAACTCATCCATGTTGAGCTTGCCAAGGATAACGGCGTCCTGCTGCTTCAGCCGGGCCACTGCCGTGGCGTCGTAGGGAGCGACGTAGTTCTCCAGCAGGCGCGAACCGGCGGTGGTGCGGGTCCCTTCGAGATTGAAGATGTCCTTGACCGCCAGCGGGATGCCGGTCAGCGGTGCCGCCTCGCCCGCGGCGATGCGCCGGTCGGCCTGTTCGGCCGCGGCCAGAGCCGCCTCGCGGTTGATACTGATGAAACTGTTGATGCGTTCGTTGGTCTGCCCGATGCGCTCGAAGCAGGCTTCGGTCAGTTCCCGGGAACTGACCTCCCTGCTGTCGAGGGCCCGGCGCAGCTGGAGCAGATCGCGGTCAAAAAAAGTCATGATGTCTGTCAACCTGTTGGGAGTTGGTTCGTCAAATTATAAGAGAAACTATTCAATGACCCGGGGGACGACAAAGCAGTCGTCCTCTTTTTCGGGGGCGTTGGCCAGGGCCCGGTCAATGCCGATGGACGGGCGAACCTCGTCGTTACGAAAGGCGTTGTCCATGGGCACGGCGTGCGCGGTCGGTTCGATGGCTTCCGTGTCGAGTTCGTTGAGTTTGTCGACGTAGGCGAGAATCGCCTCCATATCGTGGGTCAGGCGGTCAAGTTCTTCGGCAGGCAGGTTCAGGCGTGCCAGCCGGGCCACCTGGGCGACCTGGTCGCGGCTGATTTTCATGGGTGTCTCCTGGGGAAGGCTCGGGCGCGCGCCCGGCGAAGTGCTGTAAAATAGCATGCCAAACCGGCCCCGGGCAAGGGCGCGGGTGCCCCACCCATGCCGGCAGCGCCGCCTGGGCCGCGGTTGTGGTATGATATCGATTCAGAGGCAAAAGCCGGGGAAGCCGGTGTCACATACACTGTCAAAGGAGATACGTCCCATGCGTTACGGATTGTTGCTGCTGCTTGTTGTCCCACTTATGCTTGCCGGCTGCGCCCAGCCGCAGACCAAGGCAGGCCAGGGAGCCGCCTGGGGAACCGGTATCGGCGCCGCGGTTGGCGCGGGCCTTGGTCAGGCCATCGGCGGTGATACCAAGTCGACCCTGATCGGGGCGGGTATCGGCGCTTTGGCCGGTGGTTTGGCCGGGCACCAGATCGGCACCTACATGGATGCCCAGGAGGCGGCTTTTCGTCAGGAACTGGCTGCGGTTGAAGGGGCCAGCATCCAGCGCAATGCCGATACCCTGGCCCTGACGTTCAAGTCGGACGTGCTGTTCGATGTCAATTCGGCCAGCCTCAAGCCCGGAGCTCATGATGAACTGTTTCGGGTGTCCAAGGTCCTCAACCAGTATCCCCAAACCACCCTGCTGGTCGCCGGTCACACCGACAGCACCGGCAGCGAAGAGTATAACCAGCGCCTGTCGGAACGGCGCGCCGAGGTGGTGAAAAACGCCCTGGTCGGCAATGGTGTCAATCCGAACCGGATCCGGACCATCGGTTATGGGGAAACCCGGCCGATCGCCAGCAACGCTTCGGAAAGCGGCCGTCAGCTCAATCGGCGGGTGGAGATTCGTATCGAGCCGATCCGCCAGCAATGATCGGCAGCGCAAGAAAAAAGCCCATGACCGGAAGGGTCATGGGCTTTTTTTATGGTTGACGACAAAGACCGGCAGGTCGCGTCAGTCCTGACCGGATTTGTCCGTCTCTTTTTTCTCCGTTTCATCCAGGCGCTTGAGTTCTTCGGGTTCGTCACCGTCTTCGCTCATGCCCTTTTTGAAATTGCGGATGCCTTTGCCGAGCGCGCCGCCCACCTGGGGCAGTTTGCCGGCGCCGAAGATCACCAGCACGATGATGAGAATAATGATCAGTTCCTGAGTGCCGAGTCCGAACATGGCTTGTTGCCTCCTGCGTGGTAGGTTGGACCTTTATACACCGAACCGTAACGTTAAACAACAGGTCTTTTCAATGTTTACGGTGCGTCCCCATCGGAAAAGAGTTGCCTGCAACAATATATTTGGTTAATTATATGTTATCCCCAAAACGGAGTCGTCCATGCTGCATGTGCGCCAGCGCCACCAGATGTATCGCTTTTTTTCCCAGCTGTTCCGTTATCCGGACACGGAGCTGATTGAGACCCTCAATGCCGGCCGTGCTGAGGAAATCGGGGCGCTGGTGCAGACTCCCTGTCCGGACGGAATGTCCGGGATGGAGCTCGAACTGCTGCAGCAGGCCTATACCGAACTTTTCATCGCCCGCCAGGGAGGGCTCCCGGCTCCTCCGTATGGGTCGGTCTATCTCGACGAAGGCCAGCTGATGGGGCCGTCCACCCTTCAGGTCGCCCGGCAGTATCAAACCTGGAGACTGGAATTGGAGGCGGATGGCGAGCCCCCCGATTTTCTCCCCACCGAGCTGGAATTCCTCTATTTTCTGGTCAATGAGGAAATCTCGGCTCTGTCTGCCCGCGATACCGACCGTCTGGCCGAGGTAACCGGGGCCCAGCGTTACTTTCTCGCCGAGCTGCTGCTTCCCTGGCTGGAAGTCTTTGGCTCCCGGCTGCCCGGGGACGCCCACAGCCTCTACACCTGGGGGGCATCAGCCCTGCTAGCCTTTGTTCGTCAGGAACGTGCCTGGCTGGAGAAGCTGGCGCAGACAGACCCCTGAGGCACCAGCCGGGGCTATCTTGACGTCCGGGGTTTTGCGGCCTGGATCGCTTCGAGCAGGCTGGAACCACGCCGCAGGCTGTCGAAAATAATCGCCGAGGTCATGGTCGCACTGGTGACCGCATCGACCTCCGGATTGAAAGCCCATCCCTGCCCAAGCCGGCCGCCGACGAGCCGGCGGCGCATCTGCTCCACCTCTTTGTCATCCCAGAGTTCATTCCCGTACCGGGTCAGGTGAAGCGGTTCAAACCCCTTCAGGTCGCCATCTTCTGTGAAGTAGATGATGAAATGGACATTGTGGCAGACGTCGCAGATAGCCCAGCGACTGACGACGGCCGCGTAAATCTTTTCGCCGTTGACGGTGGCGACGTAGACCCTTTCGGGGGTATCGCGTTCGAGCCGCCTCAGTTCGGTGGTGGGCCCCAGTTTGGCATATCCCTGCCTGATCCGGTCCAGCAGCCGAGGTTCCGCCATGTGCAGGACCGGTGGAAAGACCGGCTGGGGCGGGTCGGCCAGTCCCTCGAAATCAGCGGCCCGCATGGTGACCAGTTCCTTGAGATAGGCAAAAAGGGATTCCATGTCGCGGTCTTCGCCGAGATGACTGCCTGCCACCATGCCCGGTTTTCCCGGCCCATCCAGACGGACATAGAGCGACAGCGGGGTCGGCCCGCCCCGGATTGCCATGTGCAGGGAGAAATCACGGTCGGCGATGATCGGATAGGCGACATCATAGACGGTGACGAAATCGTCAATCTGGGCCTGGGTATTCCCCACTGCGATGCCGAGCATTTTGATTTTCCCGCGGGTTTGCGGATCGTCTTCAATCCTTCTGAACAGCTGGTTGTAGGGGCCAGTCTGTTTCTGGCAGTGGGGGCACAGTACGTTCAGGACTTCAACCAGAAC
>CAZCUR010000125.1:0-5052 GCA_964501815.1 uncultured Geothermobacter sp. | reverse complement strand
CCCCTGGAGGGAGGGGGCCGGGGGGAGGGGGAAGCCGACAACGTCGTTTTTGACGTTCCAAACATCAGGAACCCCGTTTTCGCCGCATCCCCCCCACCCTGACCCTCCCCCTCAAGGGGGGAGGGAACATTTAGATAGGCACCAAGCTGCGGATTACCAAAAGACAAAGAAACTGGATGATCCGCAGACGCACAACTAGCTCCCCCTCCCCTGGAGGGAGGGGGCCAGGGGGAGGGGGAAGCCGGCAACGCTTTTTGACGCTCCAAAACATCAGGGACCTCGTTTTCGCCGCATCCCCCCACCAAGGTCCTCCCCCTCCAAGGGGGAGGGAATATTCAACTATGCACCAAACTGGGAATAACCGGGCTTTTGCCCGACCATGACGAAAGGCCCAGCCATGAGTCCTGCCACACGCAACCGTCTGGTCGTCATCGGCGCCGGCCCCGGCGGCTACAGCGCCGCCTTTCATGCCGCCGAACTGGGGCTGGAGGTGACCCTGGTCGATCCCGGGGAGCAGCCGGGCGGCGTCTGCCTGCACCGCGGCTGCATCCCGTCCAAGGCCCTGCTGCACATCGCCCACCTGGTGAGTGCCGCCGCTGAAACCGAGGAGCTGGGTGTGCACTTTACCGCTCCGAACATCGACCTGGAGCGGGTGCGGGCCTGGAAAGACGGCGTGGTCGAAACCCTGACCGGCGCCCTGGGAAAAAAGGCGGACAGGCTGAAGATCACCCGGGTGCGCGGCCTGGCGCGCTTTGCCTCCGCCAACAGCCTTGTGGTCACCGGCACGGACGGGACGGAGACGGAACTGGCCTTCGACCAGGCCATCATCGCCACCGGCTCCCGCCCGGCCCTTTTGCCCGGCATCGAACCGGGCGGACCGATTCTCGACGCCACCGGCGCCCTGGCGCTGGAGCGGGTACCAAAATCACTGCTGGTGGTCGGCGGCGGCTACATCGGTCTGGAACTCGGCTCGGTCTACGCCGCCCTCGGCAGCAAGGTCACGGTGGTCGAGATGACCTCGGGGCTTTTGCCCGGCTGCGACCGCGACCTGGTGTCGGTGCTCAAGCGAAGGCTGGACAAGAGGTTTGAGGCGATGCTCACCAGCACCGCGGTCACGGAGCTCAAGGTGCAGAAAAGCGGCGTCTCCGCCCGGCTGGAATCCAGGGGGAAGGAGGCGCAACAGCGCCGTTTTGACCAGGTTCTGGTCGCCATCGGCCGTCGGCCCAACAGTGACGCCCTGCAGCTGGAGCAGGCCGGCCTTGCGACCGACGCCAAAGGCTTCATCCCGGTCGACGGCCAGCAGCGCACCCAAGTCGGGCACATCTTCGCCATCGGCGATGTCTGCGGCGAGCCGATGCTGGCGCACAAGGCCTACGCCGAGGCGCGCGTCGCCGCCGAGGCGGCCGCCGGCCGCAAGGCGATCTTCGAACCACGGGCCATTCCGGCGGTGGTCTTTACCGATCCGGAAATCGCCTGGTGCGGCCTGACCGAAACCGCGGCGCGCGCCGAGGGCCGGGCCTTTGAAACGGCCAAGCTCCCCTGGCGCGGCAACGGCCGCACCCTTACCCTGGGGCGCGATGACGGCATGACCAAGCTGATCGTCGACAAAGAGACCGGCCGTCTGCTCGGTGTCGGCCTGGTCGGCCCAAACGCCGGCGAGCTGATTGCCGAGGCGGCGCTGGCGCTGGAGATGGCTGCCACCGCCGAAGACCTGCGCGCCACCATCCACCCCCATCCGACCCTGTCCGAAACCCTGTGGGACGCGGCCAAAATGCTGAAACTCTGAAATCCGGGGCGGACATGGCCGCGTCCGCTCCCGATTCATTCACGTCTCATCCAGAAACCGCAGTCGGCTGACCGTCAGGGTCGGCACCCCGTAACTGACCTCCACCCGGCCCTCGACCAGGTAGGGGCGCCGCAGGCCGAGCAGGCGGCAGAAGCGCCGGTAGGCGTCGGGAAAGAAGGTGGTTTCGAACAGGCCGGTTTCATCCTCAAAGGTGATGAACTGCATCGGCTCGCCCTTGCGGGTCTGCACCGTCTTGCCGGTGACCCACCAGCCGCCCAGGCGCACCCGGCGACCGGCATGACGCTCCAGGTCGCGGGCGCAGATCGCTCCCAGGTCGTGAAGCCGGTCGCGCCAGCGACGGACCGGATGGGGACCGAGGCGCAGACCGAGAAGTTCTTCGGCGTGGTCGGTCCCGTCTGCCTCCTGCGACCGGACATTCGGCCGGTATGGGGTTGTCGCCTCCGCCGCCAGCGGTGCGTTCGCGGCAAAGAGATCGCCCTGGGCCGCCTGCCGCTCCCCCCCGGGCCGGGCACCCAGCACCTGCCAGAGCAGACCCCGGCGGCCGCTGCCGCCGGCGAGGCTGTCGCAACAGCCCGAACGCACCAGCAGCAACAGGGTCTCGCGCGCCAGAAAGCAGCGTTCCAGCAGCTCGGCAAAGCTGCGAAAGGCCCCGCCCCGCCGGCGCTCGGCCAGCAGGGAGTCCACCTCACGCCGGGGCAGTCCGTGAACCTGCATCAGGCCGACGCGCAGCTGACGGCCGCGGCCGGTAAAATGCCAGTCGCTGGCATTGATGTCGGGCGGCAGAACGGTCAGCCCCAGCCGGCGGCACTCGGACAGGTAGGCCTCGGTACTGTAGAAACCGCCGCGGTTGCTGATCACCGCCGCCATGAACTCGGCCGGGTAATGGGCCTTGAGCCAGGCGGCGCGGGCGCTGACGAGGACATAGCTGGCCGAATGGGGCTTGCAGAAGGAGTAACCGCCGAAGGAGAGGATCTGCCCCCAGCAGGCCTCAAGCAGCGCCTCGCTGTGTCCCCTGGCGCGGCCGCCCTGAAAAAAGCGCCGCCGCATGGCCTCCAGCCGGGTGCCGTGCGCCTTGTTGCTGACAATCTTGCGCAGCTGGTCCCCCTCGAAGGCGTCAAAGCCCGCCATGGCCATGGCCATCCGGGTAATCTGCTCCTGGTAGACGGCGATGCCGTAGGTCTCGTTCAGCACCGGTTCCAGGTCGGGATGCAGGCAGCGCCAGGGTTTGCCGCGCATGCGGGCGATGAATTCGTTGATGTAGGCGTTGGCCGCCGGGCGGATGATCGAACTGGCCATGACCAGGTGCTCGAACAGGTCATCCGGATGGATGTCATCTTCGCGTCCGGGGCCGAACATGCGCCGCAGCAGCAGCCGGGTCGCGGGTGATTCGATGTAAAAACAGCCCATGGTGGCGCCGCGGCAGAGCAGGGCGCGCGTGGCGCGATCCTCGAGCGGCTGCCAGTCGGCATCGTCGATGTGCCGCCCGGTGTTCTTCTCCACGGCCCGACAGGCGTCGCGGATGACCGCCAGCGAGCGGTTGCCGAGCAGGTCGATCTTGACCAGGCCGGCGCTTTCCGCCTGGTCCTTCTCCCACTGGATGACGGCGGGCCCCTTGGCGCTGACCTGGACCGGAACCGTGGAACGGATGGGCCCGGGGGTGATGACGACACCGCCACAGTGCAGGCCGAGATGGCGCAGCTGGTGGCGCATGCGGGCGGCGATGGCGAAGATGGTCGGCCATTCGTGGGCGAGTTTTTCGCCCCGGAACAGGGGGTGTTCCCGCACGGCGTCCAGCAGCTGGGCCCCGCGCCAGTAGCCGGAGATGCGCCGGGTCACGGTGCGGATTTCGGCGGCGGGAACACCGAAGACCTTGGCGACCTCGCGCAGGGCACCCCGCCCCATGAAACCGATCTGGTTGGCGACCATGGCGGTACGGTCCCGTCCGTGGCGCGCAAAGACGAAATCGAGGATGGCGTCGCGCTCGTCCCAGGGAAAGTCGATATCGATATCCGGCGGATCGATGCGCCCTTCATTGAGAAAGCGTTCGAAAAAGAGGTTGTGACGCAACGGGTCGACGTGGGTGATGCCGAGGCAGTAGGCGACCAGCGAAGCGGCGGCGCTGCCGCGTCCGCAGATCCGGCTCGACTGCCGGGCAATCTCCTCCACCACCAGAAAATAGCCGGCAAAGCCGCGTTGGCCGATGAGCTCCAGTTCGCGCTGCAGACGCGCCTCGATGCGCGCGTCGATACGGCCGTAACGGCGCAGCGCGCCGGCACGCGCCCGGCGTTTCAGCTCGGCCGGGGCCTGCTCCGGGGCGAGGCCGGGCGGCGCGGGCAGCTGCAGTTCGAATTCCCAGTCGACGGCGCAGGTCTCGGCGATCTGCCGTGAGTTGGCCAGCGCCTCGGGACAGTGCGGCAGTCGGGCGGCCAGCCGGGCGGGCGGCCACAGGCTGTCGTCAGGGCGGGCGCACGCCTCGGCAGACAGCCGGTCGAGGGTGGTGTTGGCGGCGATGGCGCGCAGCACCCGGTGCAGCAGATGGTCCTCCGGTTCCAGCAGCACCGCCCGACAGCTGGCCAGCGGCGGCAGACGCAGGCGGCGCGCCAGCTGCAGCGCCGCTTCCGGCCGGTGCCCGGGCGAAACCTCCACGTAAAGGTCACGCCGGTCGAGCACGGCCAGGCGCTCCAGCAGCGCCGGCACGTCGCTGGCGACAATCAGACCGTTTCGGTCGGCCAGCGCCCGGGCCAGATCGAAGTCCGCCTGTTCATGCCGGGCGGAGACCAGCTGGCACAGGCGCGCGTACCCGCTTCGCCCCCGGGCCCAGACCAGGGCACGGCCCGTGGCGTGAACCAGCTCGCAGCCGATGACCGGCTTGAGCCCGGCGGTGCGCGCGCAGGCGATAAAGTGCGGAATGCCGTAGAGCCCGTTGCGGTCGGTCAGCGCCAGGCTGTCCATGCCCAGCTCCCGGACCGCGGCGCACAGCCGCTCCGGGTCGTGGAGGCCCCACTGGGGCGAGAAGCGGGAATGGACGTGCAGATGGGTGAAGGTCATAGGGAAAAAGGCCAAAGGCAAAAGGTCAAAGGGCAAAGGGGAAAACGCTCATTGAAAGCCCGCCCATGTCGCCAATGGACAAAATGGCTGCTCGGGAAAATCAACGTGTCCACTCTTGCGAAGACAGGTCCTGCTTGCGTTGCTGGCTTCCCCCTCCCCCTGGCCCCCTCCCTCCGGGGGAGGGGGCGACAGAGGCG
>CAZCUR010000124.1:0-5053 GCA_964501815.1 uncultured Geothermobacter sp. | reverse complement strand
CCCGGGGAGGCTGGGATAGAATACGTCTTTATGTCGAACCCGTGTCTGATAGCCGAAGTGGCCGTCGCCGCTCCCCTGTTCAAGACCCTGTCCTACCTGGTGCCGGACGAGATGACGGACCGGGCGCGGGTCGGTGCGCGCCTGGAGGTCCCTCTCGGCCGTCGACGGGCGGTCGGTTTTCTGCTTGAGCTGGCTCGTGGCAATTCCGAGGGGCTCAAACCGATTGCGGCGGTGCTGGACGAGGAACCGCTGGTGCCGCCGGCGCTGATTCCGCTGTTCCGGCGTGCCGCCGCCTATTATCACCATCCGCTGGGGCAGGTGATCGCCACCGCCCTGCCGGCCGGACTTTCCGGACGGGGAGAAGCGCCGCCGGTGTTGCAGCGTACCCTCTATGCCGCCACCGATTGTGACGATCAGCCCCGTGGCGCGCGTCAGCAGGAGATTCTCGCCTTGATTCGCAGGGAAGGGGAGGTCGAGCACGACCGGCTGCGCGCGCTCTTCCCCAATCCCGGCCCCCAGATCAAACGTCTGCTGGAGGCGGGTTTTATCACCGCCCGTACCGAAGAGAAGCTGCGCGACCCTTTTCTGAGCTGGCCGGTGCAGCCGGATACCCCTCCCGAGCCGACCGCCGAGCAGGCCGAGGCACTGGCCAGACTGGCTCCCGTTCTCGATGAGCCGGTTTTTTCCTCGTTTCTGCTGTTCGGCGTCACCGGCAGCGGCAAAACCGAAGTCTATCTGCGCGCCATCGAAGAGGTTCTGGCGCATGGGCGTCAGGCTCTGGTGCTGGTGCCCGAAATTGCGCTGACCCCGCAGCTGGTCGGCCGCTTTCGGGCCCGGTTCTGTGACCGCGCACGTATCAGTGTGCTCCATTCCGGCTTGTCGGATGGGGAGCGTTTTGATGCCTGGCGCCAGATTCTGCGGGGGCAGGCCGATATCGTTATCGGAGCCCGTTCGGCGGTTTTCGCCCCATTGCCGCAGCCCGGGTTGATTGTGGTCGACGAGGAGCATGAGGCGAGCTACAAGCAGTCGGAAGGGTTTCGCTATCATGCCCGGGATTTGGCCCTTTTGCGTGGGCAGCAGCAGAACCTGCCGGTCCTGCTCGGCAGCGCCACGCCCAGCCTGCAGAGCTGGCAACGTGCGGTTGACGGCAAGACGACCCTTCTCCGGCTTGGCCGGCGAACCGGGGGGCGTCCGCTGCCACAGGTGGAACTGGTCGACATGACCCAGACGCCCTACCGCACCCTGCTGTCGGAACCACTTTTGGGGGCGTTGCAAGCGACTCTGGAACGGGGTGAGCAGAGTCTGGTGCTGCTCAACCGGCGCGGGTTTGCGGCATTTCTTCAATGCGGCGACTGCGGCCGCGGTTTCACCTGTCCCAACTGCGATATCAGTCTGACCTGGCATCGGCAACAGCGGCGTCTGCGCTGTCACTATTGTGACTACCACCAGATACCACCCGAGTCCTGTCCGGCATGCGGCGGGACGGACCTCGAACCGATGGGGGCCGGGACGGAGCGGTTGCAAATGGAGCTGGAAAAGGTCTTTCCTGATGCGCGCATTGCCCGGATGGATCGCGATACCACCGGCGGCAAAGGGGCGCACCGCCAACTGGTCGAGGGGATGATGGCCGGGCGGTTCGACATCCTTGTCGGCACCCAGATGGTGGCCAAGGGACATGATTTCCCGGCGGTGACCCTGGTCGGAGTTGTCAATGCCGACGCGCCGCTGAACTTTCCCGATTTTCGCGCCGCCGAGCGGACCTTTGCCCTGCTTGCCCAGGTGGCAGGTCGCGCCGGGCGGGGAGAGCGGCCAGGTCGCGTGCTGCTGCAGACCTACAGTTGTGACCACTACCTTTTTGGAGCGGTCAAAACCCATGATTTTGAAGGGTTTTGCCGACAGGAACTGGCCTTTCGCCGGGAGCTTGGCTACCCGCCCTTCGGGTATCTGGTCAATCTGGTTTTGGCAGGAAATGATGCCCAGCGGGTGGACCGGGCGGCCGAGGAACTGGTTGCCCATCTCGGCCCCATGCCCGCAGGCGTAGAACTTTTGGGCCCGGCGCCTTGTCTGCTGGCGCGTCTGCGCGGCAAGCATCGCCGCCAGATCCTGCTCAAGTCCTCCAGCCGTGCGCCGCTGCATCGTTTGCTCAGCCGCCTGCAGACACGGAAAAAACCGGTGCCATCAGGGGTGTCGCTCACCCTTGATGTCGATCCGGTGGATATGTTCTGACCTGATTTTTATCTCGGGAGCGATGGATATGAGGCGAAAACCGGGCTTGTTGGTGGTGCTGGTCGTGCTTGTGCTGGTCTCCTGTGCGCGGCCGCCCAAAGAAGTCCCCGAAGTTCAGCCGCCGGCCCAGGTTCCCGCCGCCGTTCAGGCCGACTGGAGTGATCTGGTCGGCTGGGAACGGGACGACCCGCGTCCGGTGCTGGAGGGGCTGCGTGCGACCTGCCGCGCCCTGCGCTGGCGCGACGGCTGGCAGGATGTCTGTGCCGCCGTGTCTCTGAGTCAGCCGCAAGACGCCGGGCAGGCGCGTGCCTTTTTTGAAAACTGGTTCACGCCCTGGAAACTGCAGCAGGAGGATGGCTCGGATACCGGTTTGCTCACCGGTTACTATGTCCCCGACATCCGCGGCAGCAGGGTGCCCGATGAGCGTTTTCGTTACCCGGTCTACGGCGTGCCCGATGATTTGCTGATTGTCGATCTGGCTTCGGTCTATCCCGAACTGGAAGGCTACCGGCTGCGCGGTCGCCTTGACGGGCGCCGTGTCGTGCCTTACTGGGAACGGCGGGAGATTGACGCGCGACCGGACCTGCTTGCCGGACATGAGCTGTTCTGGGTTGAGGATCCGGTGGAACTCTTTTTTCTGCAGATTCAGGGCTCGGGGCGGGTGGTCCTGCCTGACGGTAGCAAGGTCCTTATCAATTACGCCGACCAGAACGGTCATCCCTACCGGTCCATCGGCAGGCTGCTGATCGAGCGCGGCGCCATGAGCCGTGAGAAGATGTCGATGCAGAATATCCGCGCCTGGGCGCGCAAGCACCCGGAGCTGGTCGCCGATCTTCTGGGAGAGAACCCCAGCTATGTCTTCTTTCGCGAGCTGGGTCCAAAATGGCATGCCCCCCCAGGCGCCATGGGCCTGTCCCTGCTGCCCGAGCGTTCCCTGGCCGTTGATCGCAGATTCGTACCCCTGGGCGTGCCGGTCTGGCTTGATTCCAGCTGGCCGATGACTGATACGCCTTTGCGGCGTCTGATGCTGGCCATGGATACCGGCGGGGCCATCAAGGGGCGGGTGCGTGCCGATTTTTTCTGGGGCATGGGGCCCGAAGCCGGAGCTTTGGCCGGCCGGACCCGGCAGCCGTTGCGCCTGTGGCTGCTCTTGCCCCGTGGCGTGTTGCCTCCCGGGGTCGAAACGTCCAGGTAGTGATGCAATGTGCGCTTTTGTCGTTAAGATTGTTTGTGGTTGTCCGATAAGTGACTATCCGAACCTTCTTGCAGCGGAGGGGTACACCCATGGAAAACAGAGCATTGCAATCCGTCGTGCAGGCGATCGGGGACCTGCCGCCCATGCCGATTGTGGCGGTCAAGGTGCTGGAGCAGCTGCAGAAGCCGGATACCACTGCGGAAAAGCTGGCGGGTATCATCTCCAGTGACCAGGCGGTTTCGGCCCGGGTGCTGAAAATCGCCAACTCATCCTTCTACAGTCTGCGCCGCAAGGTGACGACCCTTGAGCACGCCATCGTCATTCTGGGAGAAAAGACCCTGAAAAGTCTGGTGCTCGCCGCCAGTCTCAAGGGGATCAACAAGTCCTTCGGGCTGATGGAAAAGATGCTTTGGGAGGATTCCCTCGGCTGTGCCATCGGCTCACGCATGACCGCCGTCTGGCTGCACGGCGCCGACCCGGAGGAGGCTTTTGTCGCCGGGCTGTTTCGTCACATCGGCCGCATGGTTCTCAACAACCTTGATCCTGAAGCCTTTCGCAAGGTGGTTGAGGCCGTCTACAACGGCGAGGGGACCGAAGAAGAACTGGAAACCCTCTTCTTCCCGTACGGCCATGCCGAAGTCGGCGAGGCGGTGTTGAACAAGTGGAATTTTTCCGAGGATTTGACGGCGGTGGCCCGCTGGCACCACGACCTGTCCGGTGTCGACCCGGTCGAATCGCCCGAACGCTACCGGCTGGTGGCCACGGTTCAGTTTGCCGACGCCATGGTCAACCGCCTCGGTATCGGCCGGCGCGAGCCGGATGAAAGCGTCGATCTTCTCGCTTTGCCCAGTGCCAGTGCTCTCGGTCTTGATCCCGACCAGACGGGCCAGCTGGTGGAAGAGTTCCGCAGCTTCTTCGAAAAGGAGCGCAGCGCCTTTCTGGGTTGAAGCTGTCCACGTCACGTCCGTTCCAGACGCCGGATCCGATGCTATACTGACGGCATGATCCGGCGTTTTTGCATTCTCCTTTTTTGTCTTCTCTTTTTGCCGCCTGCCGCCTCAGCGCTTGAGCCGGCGAGTGGACGTCTGCTGGTGGCGGCTGATACCATGGCGGATGTTCGGTTCCGGGAAACGGTCATTCTGCTGTTGCGCCATGACCGGCGAGGCAGTCTTGGGCTGGTGCTCAACCGCCCGTCCCGGTTGCCTTTGGCCGAGGCCGTACCCAACGCCGACGTTTTCCGTAACCAAAAGGGGCTGCTCTGGCTCGGCGGTCCTGTGGCGCCCGGTTCGGCTCTGGTGCTGACGAGCAGCGATCGTCTTGCCGGCAAGCCGGTGCTCTCCGGTGTCTGGGTCAGTGGTCTGAGGGAGCTGATACAGGCTTTGGGACAGGGCGAAGATGTTGGTCGGTTTCGCGTCTATGCCGGTTATGCCGGCTGGGCGCCGGGACAGCTGGCCGGGGAAATTGCCCGCGGCGACTGGCAGGTGCAGCCCGCCACAGTGGAACTGGTGTTCGGAGACGCCGCCGGCCTCTGGCGCCAATTGTCCCATAAGGCGGTACCGGTCCTTGCTCTCAGGCAGCCGTCCTGGTCCGGCGGACCAGCTGCCCACCCCTGACGAGGCCGGCCAGGCCCAC
>CAZCUR010000123.1:0-5209 GCA_964501815.1 uncultured Geothermobacter sp. | reverse complement strand
GAGCCATCATCGGTACTGAAAACAATGCGTTGACCGTCCTGCTTGAGCTGGTAGGAGACGGGCCCTTTCAACTCCACGGCAAAACGGACTTCCTGGACCCCTTTGTTCTGAACGATGTAGGGCGTAATCAGCTTGACCGCGGACGGGAAGGAAGAAGTATCCACCACCCGACGCAGGCTGCGGCTGATCGTTGCATTGGCCACCCCAAACCGAACCAGGTCACCATCCTGCACGGCCGGAATCAATTTGCCGGGAGCAGACAGGGTCACTACGAACGTGGAGCGGCCCTTTTCGCTATCAAAATCGAGGGCCTCAACTGCAACCGGTGCGCCCTGGGAAACAGCAGGGGCCGAACGTGTGGGTGCCTTGACTTTTCCAGACTGAGGTGCCGCAGTCTTGACTGGCTTGTCGGCGACGGCCTTGCCACTCCAATCGACAATAACACTGTCGCCCGCCCGGCTGACGTCATAGGCCGGGAAGCTGTCGTTTGCGGCGTCGAAAACAAAGCGGGTTTTATCCTTGTAAACCCCTACCCTTACCCGGCTGAAGCCGTCGGCCGCAGGAAAACTGCGCTGAGGGAAGTCAGGTTTGACGCCGTAAATATCGACCACCAGTCGGGGAGGTCCGGCCAGACGGAAGTACTGATAGCGATCCATCCCGGGGGCGGAAAATTCGGCCCGGGGGCCCTTGACACCGGTAAAGGCAACCTTTCCGGCAGGGGGCGTCACAGAGGGCTTACGGGCCTGAACGGGCTTCTCCGATGCCACGGAGGCAGGTTTTGGCTCAGGGCGCGCTTTAACAGGTTTCGCTTCGGCCGGTTTGCTGTTGCCGGCAACAGGTGCCTTTTCGGAGGCGTTGCCGGCGAGAGAACCGGTCAATTTCTGACCGATTGAGGAAGGCTGCATGCCTTTGAAGACCACCTGAAATTTGCCGTCATGCTGCTTGACGTCGTATTCGGTGCTCTTTGCGAGCATCAGCTCGACACGGCCAAGTTTGCCACTCTCCAAGTCAAAGGATGAGACCCGCGCACCTTTGACGACAGGATTGTCAAAGGCGATTTCCGGCTTGACGGCTGACACGTCCATCCCCGGAAAGTCGACCACAACCCTGATGGGGTCAAAGGAATCATAGACGGTGTACCTGTAGCCGACAGGATCTTTGGTTTCGAGCACGACGGTCGGCTGTTTGGCCTTGGTGTCCATCCCGATGGCCAGAAGGCTGTTCTCCTGTTTGGCAAACGCCGTCTGCCCCAGCAGCAGCACGGACGCCGCAACAAGTACGAAGATGGATTTCAAACGCATGTCCTGACCCCCTGACCTGAGTATTTTCCGAAAATGCCGGTTCATCTTAGACTCCCCTGCGCGGCGGCAGCTTGATAACTTGCTCGTTGACACGCACCGCCCCGGAAAAATCGTAATATTTTTCCTGTACATAGATGCCATCAGACGTGATTTTGGTTATGACACCGTTGTTTTTGCCGATTTTGGTCCCTTTACGCACAATGAAAGACTTTCCGCCCGGCGCTGCGACCATGGCGGTCGGCTCACCCTTGCCGATGATGATCCCGAGAATCCGGAATTGCGGCAGGTCAAATTTCTGCAACGGCGTCAACGGAACCGCCTTCTTTCCCTTGACCGGTTTGCGGACCTGCAGCAACGGGACAAAGGGGTCGCGCATTCCGTTCGGAGAATAGACATATTCCGCAACGTCCTTTTTGGCAGGTACGGCTTCGGCCTTGGCGACAACCTTGGGCTTGGGTTTGGGCTTCGGCCTGGCCTTGTGGACCGGGGCTGGGGCAGGCGCATTCTCCTCGCAGCCTGCCAACCCCAGAAGAAACAACGAAACCGCAATCAGTATCAGCAAGCGTCTCATGTTCCGCCTCATTTCTTCCTGCCCTGGGGGGCCTTCTCGACAAACCTGAAGGTGACCGCCGTACAACTGACATCCAGAATGGCTCGTCCACCGTCAGTGTTTTTGGGCTTCAAATCGAGATTGACCAGATTGACAATCCGGGGCAGCTTGGAAACCGCATAGGAAAACAGGGCCACCTGGTGATAGGTCCCCGACAACCTCAGCGATACGGGGACCTCAGCATAAAATCCCTTGTTGACCTCGGCGCCGGGCTGAAAACGGACGACATCAAGGCCGTTATCCTTGGCGACAGCAGCAATACTGGTAAGCAACGAGGGGATTTCCTGCTTGTTGGGCAGTTCGGTCAGGGCGTCTTCCAGCCTCTTCTTCAAACGCTCATACTCGGCCTGAAACTTGGGCAGGTTGTTGGCGATGCGCTGGTCCTGCTGCAACCGGACCTCAAGTCGCCTGCTTTCATTCTGCAGCCTTTTCAATTCGTCCTGCTGTGGCAGAAAGACAAACCAGACGAAAGCGCCGGCAATAACACCGAGCAGCAACAGCAGCAGCAAAATCCTCTGATAAGCCGGCAGCTTGATGATTTTTTCAACCGTTGGATTCATAGCAGCACTCCCCGGCTATCCCTGACTCTTCGGCCGCTGTTTCTGGGCCGACAAATCGAACCGCTGCAACTTGAGACCGTCTTTGGGCATCTGCTCGGTCACCCGCAGCTGGATATTCTGAAAGTAGTCCGAATTTTCAAGGTTTCGCATAAATTCGGCAACGATTTCCTCACTGAGGCCAACGCCGGAAATCTGCACGCTGTTACCTGACTCCCGAAACTTGGTCAACCAGAGCTTTGCCGGCAGGCTGCGATTCAGTTCATCCAGCAGATGGACGGGGCCACTGCGGTTTTTCTTGAGAGCCTGCAAAACCTCGATCTTGCCTCTCAATTCTTCCTGCAGCTTTTTGACACGCCCCACCTCACCGATCTTCTTGCGCAGTTCGGCAATCTTGCGATTTTTTCGGTCAATGTCAGCCCGGACATCCTTGATCCGGTTATCCATGGACATATACAGGGCACCGCAGGCTGCGACCACGAGGATGACGCTCAGAACGAGAATGGCAACCTGGCTGCGCAACTGCTCCTTTTTCTGAACAGCCCGGACGGGCAAAAGATTGATGCGTATCATTTGTCGCCCAGCCTCCTCATTCCGAGCCCGACGGCAACCGCAAACAGCGGCGCCACCGCCTCTATGTATTCAGGATCGAAATCCTTGTCCGAGACAGTGATATGTCTGAAGGGATTCAGCACGTCGACCGGAATCCCCAAACGTTCTTCAATGGCCGCCCTGATGCCTGGCGCCTTGGCCACCCCTCCGGATATGTAGACCTTTTGCACCTTGTCATCCGCCGAGGTGGCCGAATAAAAGTCCAGCGACCGCTGAATTTCCTGAACCAGATTGGCCTGCGCATCCAGCAACACCTCATCGATGCTGGCGCGGTCAATATCGGGAAGTTCGGCCCCCAGCTTGGCCTTTTCGGCATCTTCACTGGCAAGTCCGAGTCGCTTTTGCAGCTCCTCGTTGAAACTGTTGCCGCCGACCTGCACATCACGGGTAAAAACGGAGATGCCATCCTTGAGGACGTTGATATTCATGGCACTGGCGCCCATGTTGACCAGACCGATAATCTCCTCTTCATCATCACCGTAGTTGGCCTCAAAGGCGGTCTCCAGAGCGAAACAGTCGATATCCATGACCAGCGGTGTCAGACCGCATTCCTGGAAAAGGGCGACGTAATCGTTGACAAAGTCCTTTTTGGCCGCCACCAGGATGACATTCATTTGGGAGGGGTCTTTGGTATCCTGGCCGAGAATCTGAAAGTCAAGGTTGACCTCACTGATCTCGAAGGGGATATATTGCTCCGCCTCCCACTGAATGGAAGCTTCCATTTCGTCCTCGGTCATGATGGGCAACTGAATCTTGCGGATAATGACCGAATGCCCGGAAACCGAAGCGGCGACATTTTTTGTCTTGATCTTGTGGCTTTCCACCAGATTGCGAATGGTGTCGACGATCACGCCCGAATCCATAATGGCATTGTCGACAATAGCCTCCGGTGGCAGGGGCAGCAAACCGAGGTTGACCAGCTGATATCCCCCCTTGACACTGCGCAGCTGCACCAGCTTGACCGAGCTGGTGCCAATGTCAATTCCAACCAGATCTTTTTTCTTTCCTAACATAAGACTCCCCAATCCCGACCGGCGAAGGGTTGACGTAACGGACGTCGTCTTCTTGAAGCAAGCGACATACCAAACCTATTCAGGAAAAACCTCGTCCTTGCGGGACAGGTCATAACCCAGCGCCAGAATAATTTTGCGCTTGGTCGTCACACGGCATGCCGCGCCCTTTTCGATCCGGTCAATGGTCAAGGGCGAAACTCCGGCCTTGCGGGCCAGCTCCGCCTTGCTCATCAACTGGGCCTCTCGAATCTCTTTTACCCGATTCTGGCTCATAGTAAAGTTTCCGGCTGATAATAAATAAAAGGGAAATTTAGCCTAATTATAGGTAAATTAAACACCATGTCAATCCAATTAAATAAAAAATTGCCAATATCCATATGGTGTAGACGCGGGATGACAACAACCCAACATCTTGGATATTTCGTGGAAAGGGCGGTCTTGTCAGGAGACAAAAAAGGAGAGATACCAGGAAAAAATCTCACGCCCCCAGAAAAGCTGCACCAGAGCCCCAAAGGCCAAAAAGGGGCCGAAGGGCAGAGCCAGTTTGCCCCCCTCCCCTTTTGCCAGCATCAGCGGCACCCCGACCAGCGTCCCGGCCATCGATGCGAACAGAACCACAGGCAGGATCGCCTGCCAGCCGAGAAAGGCGCCGACCATGGCAAGCAGCTTGATGTCGCCCCCACCCATTCCCTCTTTGCCCGTGAGGAGCTGATAGCCGAGGGCGATGGCCAGCAGACTTCCGCCACCGACCAGGATACCGATGAGGGAATCGAGCCAGTCCACCCAGGGGAGCAGAAAAGAGGCCGCAAAACCGATGACAATCCCCGGCAGACTGATGACGTCGGGAATAATCTGATGGTCCAGATCGATAAAGGTGATCGCCACCAGCATGGCAGCAAAGACCCAATAGACCGGCGTACCCCACCCAAACCCGAAGGTCCAGAGCACCTCGACAAAGAGTACTCCTGTCAAAATCTCGACCAGGGGGTAGCGAAAGGAAATGGCCGCCCCGCATCCGCTGCAGCGCGCCCGCAGCAGCAGCCAGCTCAAAATCGGGATATTCTCGTACCAGGCAATCATCTTGCCGCAGGCCGGGCAGCGGGACCTGGGCTTGAC
>CAZCUR010000122.1:2709-5372 GCA_964501815.1 uncultured Geothermobacter sp. | reverse complement strand
ACTTCGGGGTTGCCGAGCAGCTCTTCGCTCGTCCCCTCGGCGGCGATGGTGCCGGTATCGAGGACGTAGCCGCGGTGGGCCAGCTCGAGGGCGAGCTTGGCGTTCTGCTCGACCAGCAGGATGGTCATGCCCTCTTCGTTGAGGCGCTTGAGGGTGCGGAAAAGTTCGTACTTGAGGACCGGGGCCAGACCCATGGAGGGCTCATCGAGCAGCAGGGTGGTGCAGCCGGTCATCATCGCCCGGCCGACGGCGAGCATCTGCTGTTCGCCGCCGGAGAGGGATTCGCTGCGCTGATGCCGGCGCTCCGCCAGGCGCGGGAAGAGGTCGAAGACGCGCTGGAAGTCCTGCTCAAGGTCCTCGTCCTTGCCGCGGGCGTAGGTGGCCAGCTGCAGGTTCTCAAAAACAGTCAGGTTGCCGAAGATGCGCCGGCCCTCGGGCACCAGGGCGAGGTTGAGTTTGCTCACGACATCTGAAGGCCGGGTCTTGAGCAGCGATTTGCCGCGGAACTTGATGTCACCGGCTGTTACGCGCGGCGCCTCGGGCGGCCGCAGGCGGGCGATGGCGTACAGACTGGTGGTCTTGCCGGCGCCGTTGGCGCCGATCAGGGTGACGATCTCCCCCTCGTTGACGTGGAAGCTGATCCCGTGCAGCGCCTGGATGTTGCCGTACTTGGCTTCGAGATTTTCGACCGAAAGCAGCATCAGATGTTGTCGTCCCCGAGATAGGCGGTGATGACCGCCGGATTGGTGCGGATTTCTTCCGGTAACCCTTCGGCGATGGTCTGGCCGAAATCGATGACCTTGATCCGCTCGCACAGCTCCATCATCACGTCCATGTGGTGCTCGATCATCCAGATGGTGACATCGAAGGTCTGGTGAATCCAGCGGATCAGCTCGATCAGTTCGAGCATGTCGACGGAGTTCAGGCCGGCGGCCGGCTCGTCGAGCAGCAGCAGCTTCGGTTTTTCGGCCAGCGCGCGCACAATCTCGACCTTGCGCTGCATGCCGTAGGGAAGGTTTTTCGGCACTTCGTCGGCGTATTTGTCGAGCTTGAAGACTTCGAGCAGTTCACGCGCGTCGCGCTCGATTTCGGCCTCGCGCTCCAGGTAGGTGCGGGTGCGGGCGATGGCGTGGAAAAAGCCATAACCGAGTTTGCCGTGGCGGGCGACGCGGATGTTGTCGAGCACCGACATGTCGTTCCACAACCGGATGTTCTGAAAGGTGCGCGCCACGCCCAGGGCGGTGACCTTGTGGGGCTTCAGCCCCGTGGTCGGCGTGCCGCAGATGCGGATCTCCCCCTCGCTCGGCTGGTAGAAGCCGCTGACCAGGTTGAAGACCGTGGTCTTGCCGGCGCCGTTGGGGCCGATCAGGCCGACCATTTCGCCCGGCTGCAGGGTTTCGTTGAAATCGGAAACCGCCGTCAGCCCACCGAAGCGCTGGGTCAGGCCGCGAATCTCAAGCACCGGTGCGGAGTCTGTCTGTGTCTGCGTCTGGGTCATGATTCAAAAATCTGCCAACCAGTCAACGAGCGTCCCCAAAAGCCTTATGCCGCCAAGGCGCCAAATCGCCGGGAAATTCAAGTCACTTTTTTTCTCTTGGCGCCTTGGTGTCCTGGCCGCCGAAATTCTGGTTAATCCTTTGTGCTTTTATTTGAACCGGTAAAACCGCTTCAGCCAGGGAAACACATCCCCCAGCTCCTTGTTGCCCATGATCCCTTCGGGGCGGAACTGCATCAGAATGATGAGCATCAGCGGGATGACGATCCACTTGATGATCTGCAGCGGCCGCAGCGCCTCGAGCAGCAGGGTGAACAGGATGGCCGACAGAACAGAGCCCGACAGCGATCCCATGCCGCCCAGATAGACCATCACCAGTGCCTCGGTCGACTTGAGGATGTTGAAGGAGCCGGGGTTGACGTAGCCGACCACGAAGGCGAACAGGCCGCCGGCGACACCGGCAAGTCCCGAGCTGACCATGAAGCTGATGGTCTTCATCTTGTTGGTGTTGACGCTCATGATCTCGGCGGCCACCTCGTCCTGGCAGATGGCCGAGACCCCCTTGCCGAAGGTCGAGGAGACGTAGCGGCGCAGCAGCCAGACGCTGAAGATGGTGAAGATGAAGGTCCAGATCACCATCCAGGGGAGCTCGACCACATCCTCCATGGCATTGAGAACCCGCTTCATGCCCATGAAGCCGCGGCTGCCGCCGATAGCGCCGATGTTTTCGATGGTGCTGATGACAATGTAGTTGGCGGCGATGGTGATGATGGCGAGGTAGTCGCCGCGCGTCTTGTAGGACGGAATCGCCACCAGCAGGCCCGCCAGCGCCGCCGCCAAACCACCGGCCAGAATCAGCACCGGGAAGGCGTAGATGGCCAGATCCGGATCGAGAACCGGCGCGCCGAAGACCTTGTCCCTGGCGAACAGCCAGACGCCGAGCAGCGAGCTGACGTAAGCGCCGACGCACATGAAGCCGGCGTGGCCGCAGGAGAATTCCCCCATGTAGCCGTTCACCAGGTTGAGGCTGGTGGACATGATGACATTGATGCCCATGAACATGAGCACCGACAGCACGTACAGGCTGACCATCTCCTCGTAGGCGATCCAGGTCAGCAGGCCACCGGCGAGAATGACCAGGGTATGTACAGAGTAGCGTCGCAGCATA
>CAZCUR010000122.1:0-2609 GCA_964501815.1 uncultured Geothermobacter sp. | reverse complement strand
AAATCTTCGTCGTCTTGGCCACCCCGAACAGGCCGGTCGGCTTCATGGTCAGGATCACCAGCAGCACCGTGAAGGCGATCAGGTCGCGGAAGGTGGAGGGGAAGACCGCGACCACCATGATCTCGACCGCTCCGAGCAAAAAACCGCCGAGGAACGCGCCGCGAATGTCGCCGATGCCGCCGACCACGGCGGCAATGAAGGCCTTCCAGCCGATCAGGGCGCCCATGTAGGGTTCGAGCACCGGGTAGCTCATGGCGAAGAGCAGACCGGCCAGACCGGCGAAGCCGGAGCCAAGCACGAAGGTGGCAACGATGATATTGTCCATCGGGATGCCCATCAGCGGCACCGCGAACTTGTCGTAGGAAATCGCCCGCATAGCCATACCGACCCGGGTTTTGGTGACCACCCACTGGAGAAACAGGAAAACGAGCACGGCGGTGATGATGACACCGACTTTCAGGTTGGTGAAGCTGACGCCGCCGATGGTGTAGACCGTCTCCTGGATCAGGGGCGGAAAGGCCTTGCGGCTGGCTCCCAGGAGCGCCAGGTTGGCGTGTTCAAGGATCAGGCCTGCCATCAGGGCGGTGATGACAACGTAGAGGCGGTTGGCCCCCTTGCGCCGCAGCGGCCGGTAGGCGACCCGCTCCAGGGTGACCCCGACCACGGATGTCAGGATCATGGTGAGCGGGATGGTCAGCGCCAGCGCGGCCCAGCCGGGCATCCCCAGGGCCGACAGGCAAAAGGTGGCGACGAAAAAGGCGATGTAGGCGCCAACCATGAAGACGTCGCCGTGGGCGAAGTTGATCAGGGTCAGCACGCCGTAGACCAGGGTGTATCCCAGGGCGATCAGGGCGTAAAAGCTGCCCCACTGCAGAGCGTTGATGATGTTCTGAAAAAGAGAAGCGAGCATGGTGCCTGACATCGGTTCGAGGGGGCGTCGCGGCTGGAGGCCTGTCAGGCATCCGGAACGGCGCCCCGTGAAAAAAACCGGCGGGTCGATACCTTCGACCCGCCGGTTTGTAACGCGAATCGCGGCGTTTTGTCAAACCGCTTTTTGTTTTACTCCGGGCAAACAGATTCCTTGAATTCGAATTCGCCGGTCTGGCTGATCTGCACCACCACGGCGCATTTGACCGGGTCACCCTGCTCGTCGAACTTCATGTTGCCGGTGATGCCGGCGAAGCTCTTGATGGCGGCGATGCCTTCGCGCACGGCCTTGCGGTCCTTGCGCAGCTTGCCGGTCAGCTTGCCGGCGTTCTGGATCCCCTTGAGTACCACGCGGGTGGCATCCCAGGTCAGGGCGGCGACATCATCAGGCACATAGCCGTATTTCTTGGTGTAGCGGTCGATGAACTCCTTGGTGGCCCCTTTGGCGCCGGCGGCGGCGTAGTGGGTCGAGAAGTGCAGGCCCTTGCAGGCGTCGCCGCACAGGGTCATCAGCTCGGCGCTGCCCCAGGCATCACTGCCCATGAATTCGCCTTTGTAGCCCAGCTTGCGGGCCTGGGGAACGATCAGGGCGACCTGGTTGTAGTTGTCGGGCACGAAGATGAAGTCGGGTTTGGCGGCGATGATCTTGGTCAGCTGCGCGGAGAAGTCCTGGTCCTTGGTGCCGTGGGACTCGAAGGCAACGACGCTGCCGGCGCCCATTTTCTTCTCGAAGACATCGCGGAAGATTTCCGCCAGGCCCTTGGAGTAGTCGTTGGACAGGTCATAGAGCACCGCCGCGGTCTTGGCGTTGAAGGTCTTGACGGCAAAGTTCACCGCCACCGGGCCCTGGAACGGGTCGAGGAAAGCGGCGCGGAAAACCCAGGGGCGGTCGCGGGTGGTATCGGGGTTGGTCGACCAGGGGGAGATCATCACGGTGCCGTTGTCGTCACAGACCTGACCGGCGGGGACCGCCTGCTTGGAGGAGTTGGGGCCGACGATGGCGAGCACCTCGTCCTTTTCGATCAGCTTCAGGGCGGCGGTGACGGCCGATTCGGCCTTGGCTTCGTTGTCTTCGTAAATGAATTCGAGCTTGTACTTTTTGCCGCCGACCTCGAGGCCGCCGGCGCCGTTGATATCTTCCTTGAGCATTTCGGCGGCGAACTTGGACGATTCGCCGACTTTGGGGATATCACCGGTCAGCGGGATGTTGAAACCGATCTTGATGGTGTCGGCGGCAACAGCCGGCAGCGCCAGCAGCAGCCCCAGGGTGACGGACAACAGCAGGGTTGCGATACGTCTCATTCTCTTTTCCTCCTCTGATGTTTTGGGACGGCACGAACAGCCAGCCCGGACCCGCGGCCTCTTCAGGTGAAGGGCCTGGAGGGAGTCCGGACAACACCCTGTAAAGATACACGATTTTTTTTCGTTTGTGCGGAATAAAAAAACGTTTGATGTTTTGAATGGGGCGCGGGCGGAAAAAGAGGCGGGCCAGGCCGTGGCCTGACTCGCCTCTTCGGGGTCAGAACGTGATGGGCAGACGGAGGTCGATACTGAAATCAGGTGCGTCGTCGGTGACGCCTATGCCGAGGGACAGGCTCAGGGCGACGTTGTCGCCGGCGGCGTAGGTGGAGCCGAGGTAGGCGGTGCCGACGTTGGCGTCCGAATCCATGATGTCCTGGCCG
>CAZCUR010000121.1:0-5408 GCA_964501815.1 uncultured Geothermobacter sp. | reverse complement strand
GCTGTCATCTCTGGATCGGAGGGCTTTATGCGCATTACCTTCAGGCCGGACAAGGTCTTTATGCTCCTTGGGCTGGTTCTGGCCGTCAATGTGGGGCTGTATCTCCTCGCCCAAAAGGTTTATCTGGCCAACTTTGCCGCCCTCGAGCGCCGGGTGGCCCACGAACATCTTGAGCGGATTGTTCATGGTGTTGACCATGAACTCCATGCCTTGAGCCTTTTGTGCCACGACTGGGCCCAGTGGGACGACAGCTACCGCTATATGGCGGAACGCGACCCGGCCTATATCGATGCCAACCTGCCCGACGGGACCCTGGGTGACCTGGAGCTGAACCTGTTTGCCTTTGTCGGTCTCTCCGGAGAGGACATCTGGCATCGCTGGCATGACGCAAAGCCGGAGGCGGGCCAGCAGCAGCTTCTGCTGGACAAGCTGGTACAGTCCGCCATGGCACTGTTGGCAACCGGACAACACCAGCAAGGGGGCGTTCTTGCCCACCAGAAAGATTTATGGCTGGTCGCTCTGGAACCGGTTCTTCCGAGTAACCCATCCGGGGCGTCACCACGTGGGGTACTGGTGATGGCGCGGCGGTTTTCCACCGCCATTCTTCCCGAGCTCGAACGGCAGGTTGGACTGACGCTGCAGTTGGAGCTGGCATCCGCAGAGGCCCCGGATGCCGTGGGCGCTCTTCAGGATCCCCATTTGATCGTCGACAGGCCGACTGACGACTGGCTTTCGGGCCGGGTCATTTTGCCGACCCTTGACGGCCAGGCTGTGCCCACGATTGTGACCAGGATGCCCCGCGCCATTTACCGGGAGGGGATGCGTACAACCTATTCTTTTCTGCTCTGGACGGTGACCTTCAGTCTGCTGACGGCGGTGCTGATTTACATCATCATGGACCGGCTGGGACAGGCGGCGGTGCAGCGGCGAAACAATGAAATGCGGTACCGGCGCTTAAGTCAGGAATTCGAGGCGATGCTGGAAGGGTTTCCGAGCGCTATCGCCAGGATTGACGCTGCCGGGCGGATGGTCTGGAGCAACCGGCGGTCGGGGGGCGTTTTGGGGCAATCTCCAACCGATGTCGGGCACTCCGGCGACCGCCCCCTGCATGACTGCTACGGCCTGGGAGAACGCTGTCCGGTCTGTTGTGCGCTCAGCTCCGGGCGTCCCTGCGAAGAACAGGTGGGTGATGAACGGGATCGGCTCTGGCACATCAAGGCGATTCCCCTTCCGGACAACTCAGGGGTGATCCGGATAACCACCGACGTCACCGAAGAACACCGGCTGCGGCTGGAACACGAGCAGGCGAGCCGTCTGGCGGCGGTTGGCGAACTGGCGGCCGGCATCGCGCACGAAATCAATAATCCCAATGGCATGATACAGATGAACCTGGGCCTGATTGCCGATGTCTGGAATGATCTGCAGCCGCTGCTCGATGATGCCCAGAGTCGGCAGCCCGACCTGAGTCTGGCCGGTTTGTCGGCTGAGCGCCTGCGCATGGAGCTGCCCCAGGTTCTTGAAGACATGCTGCATGCCAGTTTTCGTATCAAAGGCATTGTCGAAGATCTCAAGAGTTTTGTGCGCAGGCAGGACGAAGATCGCATGGAGGACATTGACCTCAATCAGGTCTACCTGACGGCCGCACGCCTGCTGCGAAACCAGATCAAGAAATGCCAGGCTGCTTATCGGGAGCATCTCATGCACGGCCTGCCGCCGGTTCATGGACAGTTCCGCCACCTGGAGCAGGTGGTTATCAATCTGGTCATGAACGCCTGTCAGGCCCTCGAAAAGCCGGGAGCGTCCCTGGCTGTCAGCACCTGGTACGATACAGAGCAGAAGGAGGTTGTCCTGGCCGTTGAAGACGGGGGCAAGGGGATTGCGCCCCAGGACCTTCCCCGGGTGACCGATCCCTTTTTCACCACCCGGCGCACCCAGGGCGGAACTGGGCTGGGGCTGTCGGTTTCGCAGCGCATTGTCCGGGAACACGGAGGCAAACTGCTCTTCCAGTCTGAGCTGGGGCGGGGGACCAGGGTTGAGTTGCGCCTGCCGGCGGTCGAAACGGCTGAAGAAGAGCGGTCCGATACTGCCGATGCCTGTGTTCTGACGGGGTAGTTCTCATCTCTGACAAGGAGGTTTGTTCTTGGGAGCGACGATTTATCCTGCCTGTCCCGTTCTGATGGTGGATGACGAGCCCGCCTGGCTGCGCAGCATGACCTTGATGCTCGAGCGGCTTGGGGGGGTGACCAATGTCGAAACCTGTTACGACAGCCGTGAGGTTCTGAACCGGCTGGGGCAAAAGGAATACAGCCTGGTGTTGCTCGACAATATCATGCCTCACCTGTCAGGGCTGGAACTGTTGCCCGAGATTGTCGAAAACCATCCCGATGTTCCGGTCATCATTTTGACCGGGGTGAACCAGGTCGAATCGGCGGTTGCCTGCATCAAGGCGGGCGCTTTCGATTATTTTGTCAAGACCAGCGAAGATGAGCGTCTTGTAGCCGGGGTCCAGCGCGCCTTGCGTATGCGGGAACTGGCCTATGAAACGCGCAAGCTGCAGGAAGGGCTTGCCCGGGACCGGCTGGATCATCCCGAGGTCTTCGACGCCATCGTCACCCGCGACCGGCGCATGCATGCCCTGTTGCATTACGCCGAGGCTATCGCCTCCAGCCGTCAACCGGTGCTGATAACCGGAGAAAGCGGTGTCGGCAAAGAACTTGTTGCACGTGCCATCCATCAGCTCGGACGGGCTGGCGGCCCGTGGATGGCTGTCAATGTCGCCGGGCTTGACGATGCCATTTTTGCCGACACCCTTTTCGGCCATGCCCGGGGGGCTTTTACCGATGCCGGTCAGGAGCGGTCCGGCCTGATTGACCAGGCGCGCGGCGGAACCTTGTTTCTCGATGAGATTGGCTCATTGTCGCTCGAGTCCCAGGCCAAACTGCTCAGGGTTCTGCAGGATGGCGAGTACTATCCCCTGGGCAGCGATCGCCCCAAGAAAATGCAGGCGCGCGTCATCGTCGCCACCAATGAAGATCTCGACAGGCTGCAGCAGGAAGGCCGTTTTCGCAAGGACCTCTACTATCGCTTTCGCACCCATCATCTCCATTTGCCTCCCCTGCGCGAACGTCAGGGGGACCTGATGCTTCTGGTTGAGTCCTTCCTGCGAGAGGCTGCCCGTGAGCTGGAACGGCCCTGCCCCGCGGTCCCCCGGGAGCTTGAGGCTCTGTTGCGCAATTACGATTTTCCCGGCAATGTCAGGGAGTTGCGTGCGATGGTGTTTGATGCGGTCGCTCTGTGCCGGGGGCGGCGCCTGGGGCTGGAGGCTTTCCGTCGCGCCATGGGACTGGATTCCGAGGCCTCCACAGGGGCCGAGCGGCCGTCCATTGCCAGGGATGAGGACGACTCCATTCGCTTCGGTTCGTCTTTGCCAACTTTGCGCGAGGCCGCCGAGGCTTTGGTCAATGAGGCCCTGCGCAGGGCCGATGGCAACCAGGGGTTGGCGGCTCGGTTGCTGGGGATTTCCCGACCCGCGCTGAACAAACGGTTGAAAAAGATGCAGCAGGACAGCCCGCCGGACTGATCCTCGCGCTCATGTGTGCACCGACACTTTTTAAAGGTCTGGCTTTGCCGGGCCTTTTTTTATGGTCTGAAGACCAAGGTTCGGGGAAATGGCCGGAACGGATGCTTTGCGCGACCCAATGGGGTCATGCTGCCAGCAAAACGCAACCCTGTGCATTTTGGCACAGATGGAAAAAGCGCACAGCCAATTCAAGACGAGAGGATATGGGCCTGAGGCTGTCTCGGGTCAACAACAAGGTTGAAAAAAGTCACACCATTTAACAGTTGAGACTTTGTTGGAAAAACAAATGATTTTACCGATTTGTTACACACATAAAAAAATGGCATGTTTTTTTATTTTTGCTTCTTTGTGTCTTTTTGAGCGCATGAAATACTTTTATTTTTAGGAATAAAAATTGCTTCGAACGGCTCTGACGGAAATTTAACGTGTAATGACGGAATCAACATCAAAGTTTTCTGGAGCAAGGTGATATGAGTGACGTTGCGCGCATGTTTGCTGCTCTTGAGCTTGTGAGAAGACGCCTGAACAAGGCGATACCGACCCAGCAGCTCTCCCTGTTGCTGGCCGTGGCCGAAAACCCCGGCATTACCATGCCGGAGCTGTGCCGGTTGCTGGATATGCCTCAGGGAACGGTCAGTCGTAACGTCAAGATGCTTTCGCACTATATCGACCGGAGTGCGCAAGGGGTTTTGCGCCCCCGCGGCTATGGCCTGTTGCGCACCCAGCCCGACCGTCACAACCCTCTCGCCCTTGCCGTGTATCTGACCGGCAAGGGCGAGGCGCTGGTCCAGGAAATTGAGCGGATTCTATCGGACAGGCGTTTTCGGCACGGCGGTGCGGCCGTGTCCGCAGGTCAGGAAGTTGTGGCCCGGCCTGTCGGGCTGATGCATTAGGGGGCGGTTATGGGCAAACCAATGGCAGAGAACACTATTTCCTATAAGGAAGGAACGGCAATGAGTGAGGGTATCCGGAAGCAGGCAGGGGTGCGGAGGCTGGTCGCTTTTTGGGGGCTGGCCCTTGTGGTTATGCTGACCATGTGGGCAGGTGCTGCCCTCGCTGATGTCTGTATCGGTACAGGTGAGTATGTTGGTGCCAGTGGCGATACCTTCCGCACCAGCGTCGGCGGAGTGCCCGGAACTGTTTTCAGTGTCGGGGATACGGTCCGGATCGAGTTTATCACCAGTACCACGATTCAGACCCCGGTCATTTCCATCAAGGACAGCTCGGATAACAAGCTGTATGACAAGGCTTCGATGCAGACGTCGGGGTCCAATCCGACGACCTATTATTTTGACTGGAACACCAGTGGCGAAAGCGTCGATTTCTACCAGATCGAAGTCAAGGATGACGGAGGTGGAAACGCCAAGGTCGGCGGCCAGGTTGAGCTGGGATCCCCCGCTGTTGGTATCTGGTTTTACAGCGATTCGGCCCGCACCAACCAGACCGACACCTTCGGCGATGGGGATACGGTTTACGCCACGATGAAGTTGGCGGGGAGTGATACCCTTAAGCAAGTCGAAATCAGTGATTTCTGGAACAACAAGCGGCAGTGGAAATCAGACGGTTCCAGTACTGATTTTGCAGTGTCTATTGACAGCGGCAACGGTTCTTCAACCATTAACTTCCATTTCACCTTCGATGCTTCCGGAGCCAGCATTTCCAACGGAGACTGGGGCTTTGTCAAGGCCCAGGTCAATAATAACAAATACCGGTTCCAGCGGGCGATCAAGCGGGATGACGGATACAGCAATGCCTCGCCGTGTGTGGAGGGCCCGTCCTGCACCCCCGATCCGGCGCCGACCTTCACCAGCGTCAACGTCAACGGCAA
>CAZCUR010000120.1:0-5533 GCA_964501815.1 uncultured Geothermobacter sp. | reverse complement strand
CTCGCCGTCTTTCCCGACCTGGCCCTTTTTCTGCCGCAAAAGATGATCCGCTGAAAAAACGAAACCCGCCAGTCCTTGAAGACTGCCGGGTTTCAAAAAAGGGGCTCGAAACCGGAAGGCTATCCGGTCACGGGCAAAATCCGGTAGAGCCAGCCGGTCAGCAGGCCGAACAGGTTGAAAAAGAGCATCACCCCGACAATCATCAGCAAGACCCCGGTGACAATCTCGACCAGGCGGATATGCTTGCGGAACCGGTTGAAGAAATTGAGAAAACCATGAAACAGCAGGCCGGAGACCAGAAAGGGGACCGCCAGGCCGGCCGAATAGAGGGTGAGCAGGAAGATGCCCCGACCCGATCCGCCGGAGGTCCCGGCCGCCATGGCGAGGATGGCCCCAAGAATGGGGCCGATGCAGGGGGTCCAGCCGGCGGCAAAGGCCAGGCCGACCAGGAAGGTGCCGAGAAAGCCGCTCGGTTTGGCATGCAATTGCACCCGTTTTTCCCCCAGCAGCACCCCGAAATGAAACAGGCCGGACAGGTGGACGCCAAACAGGAAGATCAGCACGCCGCCGATGCGCTGCACCCAGACCAGGCCTTCCCGCAGGTGGGTCTGGAAGGCGCTGGAGGCCAGACCGGCCAGAGCACCGAGAGAAATGAAGACGGTGGAAAATCCGAGGATGAAAACAACCGAGTGGGCCAGAACCGTCATCTTGACCCGGGCGCCGGGGTGGTGCTCCTGCAGCTGACCGAAGGAAAGTCCGGTGATGTAGGTCAGGTAGCTCGGTATCAGCGGCAGCACGCAGGGGGAAAAGAAGGAGAGGACCCCGGCGCTGAAGGCAATCCAGGCGGTAATATGGCCTGATTCCATGAAAAAAATCCTATTTCAGCAGATTGGTCAGGGCGCTGATCATGTCGCGGGAGGCCCAGTCTCGCCCGCCGATGATATGCTGGACCACCCTGCCGGTCCTGTCGACCACAAAGGTTTCCGGAAACCGGAACACTCCGTAGGTCTGCTGCACCTCCCCTTCGAGGTCCATCAGTACCGGAAAGGTGTGCGGATGCTGCTTGAGAAAACCGGGCAGAACCTCATCGCCATCCGATTCGATATTGACGGCAAGAATTTCCAGCCCCCGGTTGTGCAGGCGGGCGTAGAGCCGCTCCATGGACGGCATCTCCTGTTTGCACGGAGGGCACCAGGTGGCCCAGAAGTTGACCAGAACCACCTTGCCGCGCAGGTCCGACAGGCGGATCGTGCGTCCGTCCACGGTTTTCAGCTGAAAATCAGGGGCCGACTGGCCGACCAAAGCGGCACCTCCCGGAGCCTTGTCGGGCCGGGAGGCACCCGCCAGGCTGAGAGCGGGTACAAAAAACAGGAAGATAAGAGCAAGCAGCAGTCGATTTTTCAATGGATGAATCCTCGCGTGCGGGAACAGGTTAACAATAGAAAATCCTGAATGTTTTATCTTTCACGCCGGACAAAGTCAAGCGAGGCCGCATCAGGGCAGGTCGATATAGTAACCCTGATTGCCACGCACGACCAGAAACTGCAGCGGCAACCGGCCGAAATTCTCTTCGACCGCCTCACGGTAATCCTTGAGGGATTCGACCTTGCTGCCGGCCACCTCGACAACCAGGTCGCCGCGGTGCATGCCGACCCGCGCGGCCGGCCCCGTCGGGCTCAGATCGGCCACACGCAGACGTCCCCGCCACTCCTCGAGAGTGAAACCGAAGGTATCGGCGGCCCAGCGCAGGGCCACCCCCCTGGGGAAGGCGATGAGCTGCACGGTCGTTGTGCCGGTCCGGTTCCCCCGCAAATAACGGACCTGGATCCGGTTACCCGGAGCATAGGACCGGAGGATATTGAGAAATTCGCCCGGTGTCTCCACCGGGACATCATCGATGTCGAGAATGACATCGGCCAGTTCCAGTCCGCTTTTTTCCGCCGGGGACCCGTCGAGCACCTCGGTCACGAGTACGCCGCCATAGCCGCGGGCGGCGGCAAACTGTTCCCCAGTGGCACCGGGGACGATACCGAAGTAGCTGCGCCTCAGATGCCCGTACGCCTTCAGGTCGGGCAACACCCGACGGATGACATTGGCCGGAATGGCGAAGCCGATCCCCTGGGCCTGCCTGGCAATGGCGGTGTTGATGCCGATGACCCGCCCCTCCATGTTAACCAGCGGTCCGCCCGAGTTGCCGGGATTGATCAGGGCGTCGGTCTGGATGAATACGGCGGTGAAATCCTTGTCAAGGCTGAGCGCCCGCAACGGCGCCGAAACCACGCCGGTGGTGATGGACGAGCCGAGCCCCAGCGGATTGCCGATGGCGACCACCGGTTCGCCGACCATCAGGTCGTCGCTGCGCCCCAGCTGCAGATGCGGGTAGTTCCCTTTCTTTTTTCCGGCAATCCGAATCAGCGCCAAATCGAGGCTTTCATCCACGCCCACCAGCTGCGCCTCGACTTCCTTCGGCCTTCCCTGCAAGGCGACAAAGATTTTTGAAGCGCGGCTGATGACGTGGGCATTGGTCAGAATCAGTCCGTCCGGTTCGATGATGACTCCTGAGCCGAGCGATTCGGTGGTGTACAGCCGTGGCGGAGCGAAATCGCGGAAAAACTCCTCGAACAGCGAACCGCCGAAACCGAAAAAGGGCGAGCTGCGCCGCTGGACGATCTGTTCGGTGCGGATATTGACCACGGCCGGGCCGGCCTGCTCCACAACCTCGACCACCGGTGTCCGGCGCGGCGAGGCCGCCTCAACCGGCAGCGCCGCTACCAACAACAGAAGAACAATCAGAAAACCAACCTGTTTCATCACCACCTCATCCCTGTTCACGCGTTCCGGCCCTGATACCGTACTTTTCCATACGATAAATCAGGGTGTGACGCGGAATACGCAGAAAACGCGCCGCCTGCGACTGGTTTCCGCCGCAGCGCTCCAAAGCCTGCAACACCGCTTCCTTTTCCAGCTCCTCCAGAGAATAGCCGTCCGCCGGCAGCCGCAGAACAGGTGACGTGGCCGCTCCGGCATCCCCGCGCACCGCCTCAGGAAGATCCGCCAGTTCAAAACGACGGCCGGTGGCCAGCACGCACATCCTTTCGACGCAGTTCTGCAGTTCGCGCACATTGCCGGGCCAGGGATAGGACTGCAGCGCGTCAGCCGCTTCGGGCGTCAACGACCGCTCGTCCCCGTGCCGCTGAAGAAAATGCCGCACCAGCAACAGAATATCCTCACGCCGTTCTCTCAGGGGCGGAACGTCGACCGGGATGACCGCCAGCCTGTAATAGAGATCCTCGCGAAAAGCACCTTCGCGCGCCATGGCCGCCAAATCACGGTTGGTGGCGGCCACGACCCGGACATCGACCTTGCGGGCCCGGCCGCCGACCGGTTCGATCTCCATCTCCTGCAGGGCACGCAGCAGCTTGGGCTGCAGCGCCAGCGGCAGTTCTCCAATCTCGTCGAGAAAGAGGGTACCGCCGTCGGCCTGAACGAATTTTCCCTCCCGGTCCTGGTGCGCTCCGGTAAAAGCACCGCGCACATGACCGAACAGCTCGCTTTCAAGCAGGCTCTCAGGTATGGCGGCACAATTGACTGTAACAAAAGGCTTTTCATGTCTCGGACTGCCCCGATGCAGCGCCCGGGCCACCAGCTCCTTGCCCGTGCCGCTCTCCCCCAGCAGCAGGACCGAAGAATTGGTTCCGGCAACCCGGCCGATCACTTCGCGCAATTTTCTGACAGCCTCCGACTGACCGACAATCTCGTCGCCACTACGCCGCAGCAGTTCCTCGCGCAGGCGCAGGTTTTCCCGCCTCAGGCTGCGGTAGTCGAAGGCGCGCCGGACCGCCAGGAGCAGACCGTCGCGCGAAAAAGGCTTGGTCAGGTAATCGTGGGCGCCGGCGCGCATGGCGGCCACCGCCTGTTCCACGGTGGCATAGGCGGTCATGACGATAACCAGCAGGCCGGGATGCTCATGCACCACTTTTTCCAGCAGCTCGACCCCGCTGATGCCCGGCATGCGCACATCGGTCAGCACCAGATCGAAACGGTCCTGAGCAAGGGCTTCCAGGGCGGCCTCGCCACTCTCCACGGCCACCACCTCATATCCCGCTTCGGACAGCTGGTACTCGGTGACGCGCCGCAAAGAGTCATCATCCTCGACCAGCAGTATATGTTCAGTCGCGGTCATGGCATTCCTCGCTGCAGGGAAGTTCAATCGTGAAAACCGTCCCCCGCCCCGGGGAACTGTCAACCGCAATCGTACCGCGATGACCACTGATGATACGGGCGGTAATCGCCAGGCCCAGACCGGTGCCGTCGCTGCGCGTGGTATAGAAGGGATCAAAGATGCGTTCGAGGTTTTCAGGTGCGATACCGACGCCGGTGTCCCGTACCTGCAATTGAGCCCTCTGGCCATCGCACCGGGTAGCGAGGGTCAGGGTTCCCCCGTCAGACATGGCCTGATGAGCGTTGATAACCAGATTCAGCAGCACCTGTCGCAGCTGTTCCGAACGGCCGCGGCACAAAGGCAGATCACCACGATTGAACCGAACCTCGATGTGGCTCTTGGCCAGCATACGCCCGGTCAGCGCCAGCACCTCGTCCACCAGCTGGTTGAGATCGACGCGGTCTTCTCCGGGCTGTTCCGGACGGGCGAAATCGAGAAAATCCTGCACCACCCGGTTGAGCCGGTCGACCTCGCGCAGCAGGATTTCGGCAAATTCGCGCAGTGGGCTCTCTTCCGGCACACCGTCGCGCACGATCTCGGCGGTGCCGCGAATCGAGCCGAGCGGATTACGGATTTCGTGCGCCAGTCCCGCCGACAGCTCACCCAGGGCGGAGAGCCGGTCAGCCCGGCGCAACTGTTCCTCGGCGGCCAAAAGCTGGTCTGCCTGCTGGCGCAAACGGGCGTAACTTTCCTCCAGGCGTTCGGCCGCCTTCTGGTAACGTCGGGTCTGAGCCTGTTCCCGCTCGCTCAGCACGCCGGTCAGAAGCCCGATGGCGTTGTAGAGCAGAATCTCCAGGTACTGCTCCAGGTTGGTGCCGGGGTGATGCCCCCACTGAAAGACCACGTGGGGCGCGTAGATGATCGATGCGGCAAGGGAAACGCCCAGACCGCCGCGCAAACCGTACCAGAGACCGCCGAGAACGATGGGCAGGTAGTAGAGGCGCCGGTAGATGTCGTGGAACTGGTCCTTTTCGGTGGTGGTCAGGTAGTGAAGCAGCGACACTCCAAGCACCAGGACGGCAAGGACAGTGAGGCGAATGAGAATCTGGCGACGCATGGTGTGATTGTTTCTCATCTGTGGGGACAGTTCAAGCCCATATCGTGAAAAAAATCAGTCATTTTCCCCGCGTCATTTTTGGTTTATCCTGCCCCGGCACAACAACCGCCGGGAACGGGTTTATCAGATGCTCTTCTTCGAAATCATCACTATCGTCCTGCCTGTCTTTCTGGTCATCCTGCTCGGCTGGATGCTGCGTCGCATCGGGCTGATCGACGCGACGTTTCTGGCCACCACCAACCGGCTGGTCTACT
>CAZCUR010000119.1:0-5589 GCA_964501815.1 uncultured Geothermobacter sp. | reverse complement strand
GAACCGCGGGGTTGCCACCCCGCACCCCGCCCTACTCTTTTGCGCGCCCAAAAGAGTAGGCAGAAAAGGCGCCCCAACCAAGCCACCCTTCGGGTTCCTTCACTCCGGGGCCGCCCGGCGGGAGCCATGAAAACTCGGCTGCGCCTCAAACATTCATGGCTCTCATGCCGCCGGCCGCCCCCTCCGTTCAGTGGCTTGCATGGGGAAATGGGGCTTCAAGCCCTTAATCTTTGGCCTTTCACCTTTTGGCTCGTATCAATAAGCGTTGCTGGAGAATGCCTGCAAATCTTCCCAGCCCCACGGGCGGTCGAGAAGCGTTCGAATGCAAGGCTTGCAACCGATGAGGCCGCAGGTGTAGCCGGAGGCTACATCGAGGACCGAAGAGAGCGCGTAACGAAGCAGGCGAATGCTTATCGACCGCCCCGGCCCAAAACGACCCACGGGCGGTCGAGACGTACACAGATGCAAGGCTTGCGAAGAATGAAACCGCAGGCGTAGCCGGAGGCTACGTCGAGGATTGAAGACTGAGCATAACGCCGCAGATGCGTGCGTATCGGCCGCCCGGAACCATCAGCCGCCCTTCACTTCGACCCGATTATCATAAAACGTACTCCCTCCCCCCGCATCCGTCAGCCGCTGACTGGTCAGGGCGTTGACGTTGCGGCCGCCGGGGGTGAAGCGATGCCACCAGACCCCTTCGGCCACCGCCAGCCCTTCGGGGACGCGTTCATCGAGCCTGAGGACAAAGGGGACTTCGCCCAGATGGTTGCAGGCGACAACCTGCTGACCGTCCGTCAGGCCCCGTGCCTGTCCCTCGGCGGGATTCAGGCGCAGCTCCATCCGCCTGGGCCGCAATTCGTCGCGCTCGAAGAAGGTGGAGTTGAGGGTGGTGGTCGCCGGAGCGGTCACAAGCTGCAGCGGCCAGGGATCGGGCTCCAGGTCGAGGTAGCGTGGCAGCGGCTCGGCCAGACGCGGGTTGAGGATTTCGATGCGCCCGGAGGGCGTCAGCACCCGCCCCGCCCCTGGCGGCGCCAGCTCCACTGCCCGACCCTGGCGCAGGGCCTCGAAATCGACGCCGCGCCACCAGTCGTTCGGTTCGGTCAGCAGCTCATCGATCAGGCTTTCGTCATCCCGGTAGAAGATCTCTTCGTCGTAGCCCAGCTCCCTGGCCAGCAGGGCCATCACCTGCCGGTTCGATCTGGCCTGTCCCACCGGCGGAATCAGCGCCCGGCTGCGCTGCACCCCGTACCAGCCGTAGGAGCGGTAGATGTCGGCGTGTTCCAGCGAGCTGGTCGCCGGCAGGACGATATCGGCGTAGCGGGCGCTGTCGGTCATGAAACGTTCGTGCACCACGGTGAACAGGTCCTCGCGCGCAAGCCCCGCCAGCACCCGGTTCTGGTCGGGTGCCACCGCGGCCGGGTTGCTGTGACTGATGTAGAGGGAGCGCACCGGAGGATCATCGCGTTGTGTCAGCGCTTCGCCCAGCCGGTTCATGCTGAGGGTGCGCGGGTCGCCCTGCTGCAGATCGGGTCGGGTGATTTTCGCCATCGGAAAGGCGGCGCCGGTACTGGTGCCGACGAAACAGCCGCCGCCACGCGCCCAGGCGCCGGTGAGGGCCGGCAGGGTGACGATGCAGCGTACGTTCATGGCGCCGTTGCGGTAACGGGCCACACCGCCGCCGACACTGATGAAGGGGGCGCGGGCGCGGCCGAACTCCCGGGCCATCCGCTCCAGGGTCGCCACGGAGAGACCGGTCAGGGCGCTGACCCGTTCCGGCGCATAATCGGGCAGAACCTGCTCGCGCAGCTCTTCGAATCCCTGTACGGACCGGGCGATAAAGTCCGCGTCGCACAACCGGTCACGCACCAGCAGGTGCATCAGGCCCAGGGCCAGGGCGGCGTCGCTGCCGGGGCGGACGCAGAAAACTTCATCAGCAACCGCGCTGCCGGCATGACGGTACAGGTCGATGAGCCAGACCCTGGCGCCACGTTTTTTCGCCTGTTGCACCAACCGGTAAAAATGCAGATTGGTGGCGGCGGCGTTGCTGCTCCAGAGGATAACCAGATCGCTGTCGAGGACCTGCTGCGGCCGCGGCGCCGGCGTGTCGCCCATCACCGCCGTCCAGCCCTCGTCCTTGGCGGGGGTGCAGATGCCCCGGTCGAGCCTTGATGCGCCCATGCGGGCGAAAAACGGTACCAACGCGTTGCGCTGCAAAATCCCCATGGTCCCGGCGTAGGAGTAGGGAAGGATCGCCTCGGGACCGGACTCGGCAATGATACGACGCCACTGATCGGCGATCCGCGCGATCGCGTCATCCCAGCCGATGGGGCGAAACGCGCCGCTCCCTTTCGGGCCGACGCGCAGCAGCGGCTCGGTCAGGCGCAGCGGAGAATGGACGGTACGCTCGTAGTGCTGCATCTTGGCGCACAGCACGCCCTGGGTAAAGGGATGCTCCGGATCTCCCTTGACGCTGACCGCGCGGCCGTTCTCGACTTCGACCAGCAGGCCGCAGGCGTCGGGACAGTCATAGGGACAGACGGAACGGTGAATTTCGGACATCGTTGTTCCTCCGTCAGGCCTGCTCCAAAGCAACCCGCAGGCCAAGGGCGACCAGCACCGTGCCGGTGAGCCCGTGGAACCACTGGCTGACCCGTGGGCGCTGCAGCCAGCCTTTGACCTGGCGCACCATCAGCGCCAGCAGGCACTGCCAGAGCATGGCGATGGTGAAGTGGCAGCCGGCCAGAAACAGCGACTGCAGCAGCGCCGAGCCGGCCGGGTCGATGAACTGGGGCAGGAAGGCCATGTAGAAGACCACCGCCTTGGGGTTGAGCAGGTTGGAAAGGAAACCCTCACGCAGGGAGCGACCGACGACAAAACTGTCCCGCCCCACCGCCTGACCGTTCTCCAGGACAAGACCTTCAGATCGCAGCCCCTTGCGCAGGCTGGCAAGCCCCAGCCAGACCAGGTAGGCGGCACCGGCCAGCTTGAGCAGACCGTAGGCCCAGGCCACCTGCATCAGAATCACCGAAATCCCCAGGGCCGAAAGCCCGGCGTGCAGAAAGAGCGCCGAGCAGATGCCGAGGCTGCTGACCGCGCCGTCGCGCCAGCCGCCGCGGGCGGTATTGCGGATGACCAGCATGGTGTCGACCCCCGGCGTGAGGGTCAAAACGGTGAGCGCGACCAGCGCGGCGGCGAGACTGAGGTGATCCATCGGAACTGTCCCTTTTGGCTACATGGTTGTTCAGTACTTTGAGGCAAAACCGTCTGCTTGGCAAACAGAAACCCTTCTGGCAAGGTGGGCCTGGGTCACCCGATCAGCCCCTGCAGAATCGCCGCCAGGGACAGCCCGCCGACCAGCAGCCAGAGGCTGACGCCCTGGGCCAGGGGGCGGACGCCGACATTCTTCAGCACCTCACGGCTCAGCCCGGCGCCGATCAGAAACAGGGTAACAACCAGCGCCTGGCGGGCAATCGTAGCCAGGGTGCTCCACGCCGAAATGAACTGCGGTAGAAGGCTGCGCAACGCCGCTGCGAAGATGAACCCAATGATAAAGAGCGGCACTTTGACCTTGCCTTCGGTCTTGGTGACCCAACCGGCAACAAGCACAAAGGGGACGATCCAGATCGCCCGGCTCAACTTGACCGTGGTGCCCATATCGAGGGCCTCTTTGCCGTAGGCAGCGGCAGCGCCGACCACGCTACTGGTATCGTGGATGGCGAGCCCAGCCCAGATGCCAAACTGCTGCTGGCTGAGGTCGATGAGGTGGCCGACCGCCGGGAAGAGGAACAGGGCGACCGCGTTGAGGGTAAAGACCGTCGCCAGGGCGAGAGCCGCCTCGTCATCCCTGGCTTTGATCACCGGCGACATGGCGGCGATGGCGCTGCCGCCACAGATCGCGGTACCGAAGGAGATCAGCACCGCGGTGTTGCGCTCAATGTGAAACAACCTGCCCAGGGCCATCCCAACCAAAAGGGTCGCGCAGATGCCGATTACCGTGTAGAAGATCGAACTCTTCCCCACCTGCCAGACCTGGCCGAGGCTGAGGCCGAAGCCGAGGCCGACTACCGACAATTGTAACAATACCTTGCTCCAGCGGGTGGACTGCTGGGGGAAGGGATTGCCGAGTACAAGGCTGAAGACGATGCCAGCCAACAGGGCCATACCGGTACTGACCTGCGGCAGCCCACAGACTGCCAACAAGGTCAGAAAAAAAATCTGTTTCCATCGATGTGTGTCCATACCTCATCTCTCCATCGTTTCTGATGCCAAAGTCTCCAGCAGATATAGACAATCCTGAATTTAAGTGCCAATATATAATTTCTTAAAGCCATATCAGATTTATTGATAAAAAATCGGCAGCCAGCAAATGGTCTCAGGCTCCCCAACCCTGGAAGTGGGGAGGCGAAGACTGTTCGGCAAAGAGAAAAAACCATGAGCATCAGCCTGCGCCAGTTGAAGGTCTTTGTCACCGTGAGCCGTGAGGGGAATGTCACCCGTGCAGCCGAGAAACTGCGCGTATCCCAGTCCGCAGTCAGCATGTCCCTGTCCGAGCTGGAACGTCTGCTCGGCGAGCAGCTTTTCGACCGCCGCGGCAAACGACTTGTGCTCAACGACCAGGGGCGGGCATTGGTCTCAAGAGCGGCGGCGGTGTTGGAGCAGGTCGATGAAATCAGCTGTTTCTTCAGTGATGCGGCAGGGCAATTGACCGGCGCGCTGCGAGTCGGGGCAAGTTCGACCATCGGCAATTACCTGATGCCAAGGATATTGGGCGCTTTCCGTGCAAAACATCCCGAGGCGCGGGTTTCGCTCGATGTCGGCAACACCGAGCAGATCGTCCGGGAGTTGCTGCACTTCAATATCGATATCGGCTTCATCGAGGGCTATTGCCATCAGCCGGCACTGGAAACCATCCCCTGGCGCCAGGATCTGCTCGCCATCCACGCCGGTGCGAACCATCCGCTGGCAGACAGAAAATCGGTTTCCCTCAAGGAGCTTCGCGATGCGGAGTGGATTCTGCGTGAGCAAGGTTCGGGGACCCGCGAGATTTTTGAAACGGCCCTGGCGGGGAAGATCGACAGCCTGCGGGTCGCGCTCGAACTGGGAAATACCGAGGCGATCAAGGAAGCGGTCGAAACCGGACTCGGCATCAGCTGCCTGTCACTGCTCGCCACCCGCCGCGCCCGACAGAGCGGTGCCCTGGTCGCCCTGAAAACCCCTTCTCTCGACCTGCGTCGCAACTTCTACATGCTGCTGCACGGTGAGAAATACCGTACCCGTCTGCTCCGGCACTTCATGGAGTTTTGCAAGGGCTATGCGGAAAACACCGAAAATACCTCTTGACCCGTCTACAGCTTCATACTTCATGCTCCGCACCATCGTTCATCCCAACCCCCTGAAAGGAGTCCAACGATGGCAAAGACATTCGGCAAAGACCAATGGGTGGAACTGTTCCGCGAGACCGGCCTGAGCGAGGAGATGATGGAACGCTGGCATCGGCTGTTCGAGGCGCGCTATCCTGAGGCGCACCAGTCGTTCCTCGAATGGCTGGGACTGCCGGAGGCGCAGGTTGCGGAGATTCGACAGCGGTTC
>CAZCUR010000118.1:1184-5627 GCA_964501815.1 uncultured Geothermobacter sp. | reverse complement strand
CCGTCCTCGGCTTCCTTGATCTGAACAAAAATGTCCCGTTCCATGAGCTGCGAGCCCCTTCGTATTCAGGATGTTACGGCTCTTTTTTTGCCTGCCACGCCGTCAGCCTGTCTCTCCGGTTCGGGTCTACTCCAATTCCCAACTGTTGATGTCGGCGTCATCCCCTTCGCCGCCGGGGCGGCCGTCGGCGCCGTAGGAGCTGAGGTCGAAGTCTCCGTGACTGCCGGGAGAGATGTAGATGTAGTCATTGCCCCAGGGGTCTTTGGGAATCTTTTTGATGTAGCCGCCTTCGCGCCAGCGGGCGGGTATCCTGCCGGTGGTCGGCTTTTCCACCAGGGCCGACAGTCCCTGCTCGGTGTCGGGATAGAAACCGTTGTCGAGCTTGAAGATGCTCAGCGCCTCTTCGAGACCGCGGATCTGCACCGCGGCCTTGGTGCGCCGGGCTTCTTCGGGTTTGTCGAGCAGACGCGGTACGACGATGCCGGCAAGAATGCCGAGTATCAGAACGACCACCAGGATTTCGATCAGTGTGAAGCCGCGCTGGTCGGACAGACATTTTTGGATTCGCATAGACCGTTCATCTCCCTTTTTATCCGTTGTTCCGTTGCAGAATATCATGGTGTCCCCCTCCGGCTCATCCCAATCCCTGGCTGGCCTGGAAAATCGGCAGCAAAATCGCCAGAACGATAAAACCGACGATCAGTCCCATGAACAGAATCATCGCCGGTTCGAGCAGGGCGAGCAGCCGCCCGAGACGTGTTTCCACCTGGCGCTCATAGCTGTCGGCCAGTCGGGCAAACATCTGCTGCAGACTGCCGCTGCGTTCGCCGATGGCAATCATCTGCGGCACCAGTTCGGGAAAACACTGCTGGCGGCGCAGGGCTTCGGCAAGGCCTTCCCCTTCGCGAACCCTCTCGGCGGCGGTCGCAACCGCCGCAGCGAGGACCCGGTTGCCGGTCAGGCGCCCCGCCAGGTCCAGGGTGCGCAACAGGGGCAGGCCCGCTTCCAGCAGCAGGGCCGAGGTGCGGGCGAAGCGGGCGCTCGCCATAAGCAGGTTGATGGCGCCGAGCAGCGGGACGCGCAGTTTCATCTGGTCCATGCGCCATTTGCCCGATTCGCTCTGCAGGCGGTTATGGGCTAGCAGCAGCAGGCCGACAGCGAGCAGCAGCCACACAAGGCCGTAGTCGTGCAGCAGAGAGCTGAGGCCGATGAGCAGGCGGGTGCTGACCGGCAGGGGGATTTCCAGTTCGGTCAGCATTCGGGTGATGTTGGGCAGAACATAGATCACCAGGAAAAAGAGGACCCCGCAGCCGACCAGCAGCATCAGCAGTGGATAGGCGAGCGCCGAGGTCAAACGCGACTGCAGTTGCGCCCGCTCTTCCAGAAAATCGGCCAGGCGTTGCAAAACCCGGTCGAGATGTCCGCCGGTTTCACCGACTTCGACCATGCTGGTGAAAAAATCGGGGAACAGCCCGTCTCTTTTTTCCAGGGCGCGATGCAGGCTCTCCCCCTGCAGCACCTCTTCGCGTGCCGCAACCAGGGCGGCCCGCAGCCGTCGATCGGTCTGCTGGTCGGCGGTTGACGCCAGCGCTTCGTCGAGGGAAAGCCCGGCGGCGAGCAGGGTTGCGAGCTGACGACTGGCCAGGGCCAGAGCCTCGGTGGGCAGCCGTCGGCGCACCTTCGGCAGCCAGCGTGACTGGGCCCGTTTGCCGACTTCGTGCAGGGCGGTGACAAAGGTGCCTTCCCGGCGCAGCTGGGTGATGGCCGCCCGCCGTCCCGGCGCTTCGATGCTGCCGGATACCTTGTGCCCCCGCGTGTCGAATCCTGTGAACTCGTAGCTCGGCATGACCTATCCCTGCGCGCTCTCTTCCCGGGTGACGCGCAGGACCTCTTCGATGGAGGTTTCCCCCTTCAGGGCCTTGTCGATGCCATCGGCCCGCAAGGGGCGCATACCCCGCTCCATGGCTGAAGCGGCGATGCTGGCGGCGTCTTTGCCCTGCATCAGCAGATCCCGGACCTTTTCGTCGAGAACCAGCAGCTCGTAGATGCCGGTGCGGCCCCGATAACCGATACCGAGGCAGGCGTCGCAGCCGCCGGGGCGGTAGAGCTGTACCTCCTGCTCAAGGGGGAGTCCCAGTTCCTGCTTCAGGGTTTCGTCAGCCTGGTAGGCTTCCCGGCACTCCGGGCAGAGTTTGCGCACCAGCCGTTGGGCCAGTACCGCGACAATCGAGCTTGCGGCCAGGAAAGGCTCGACGCCCATTTCCACCAGCCGGGTCAGGGCGCCGGCTGCGTCGTTGGTGTGCAGGGTCGAAAAGACCATATGGCCGGTCAGCGCCGCCTGAATGGCGATTTCGGCTGTTTCCCGGTCGCGAATCTCCCCGACCATGATGATGTCCGGGTCCTGGCGCAGGATGGAGCGCAGGCCGTTGGCGAAGGTGAGATCGATTTTGGGATTGACCTGAATCTGGCCGACGCCGTCGAGCTGGTATTCGATGGGGTCCTCGACGGTGATGATGTTGCGGTCGCGGCTGTTGAGCCGGCTTAACGCCGCGTACAGGGTCGTGGTCTTGCCCGAACCGGTGGGACCGGTAACCAGCAGAATCCCGTGCGGCTGGCGGATCAGTTTTTCCACGCGGTCCCGCAGCCCGGCTGCCATGCCCAAGTCGGCCAGGTCGAGCACGCCGGCCCCCTGTTCCAGCAGGCGCAGCACCAGGCGCTCGCCGAAGGCGGTCGGCAAAGTGCTCAGGCGGATGTCGACGTCGCGGCCGGCGATGCGGACCCGAAAACGCCCGTCCTGGGGCAGGCGTTTTTCAGCGATGTCGAGTCCGGCCATAATTTTCAGACGCGAGACAATGGCCGGGTGTGCCTGGCGCGGTGGCCGAACCACCTCGTAGAGAATGCCGTCGATGCGCTGACGTACCACCAGCTCGGTCTCGAAGGGCTCGATGTGAATGTCGCTGGCCCGTTCCCGGCAGGCCTTGGTCAGAAGGCCATTGACAAACCGGATCACCGGAGCCTCGTCGGAGGTGTCGAGCAGGTCGGCCGGTTCCAGCCGCCCGTCGCTGTCGCCGCCGATATCGGGAGCCAGTTCATCCGCATGCCCCTCACGTTGTTCGTAGGCGCGATTGATGGCCCTTTGGATTTCGTCCTCCGGCGCCAGGCAGATTTCCACCTGGTCCCCGGTCAGCGCAACCAGGTCGTTGACCGGCCAGCCGTCATTCGGGTTGGCCATGGCCAGCAGAAGCCGGCCGTTGCCCCTTTCCACCGGAAAGATGCGGTTGTCGCGCAGGTAACTGATGGGCAAGAGCTCGAGCAAATCGGCAATCCCGTCCGGTTCAGGCAGCTGATCAAGCCAGGGCAGGTTGAGCTGCCGGGCAAGCGCCGCGCGCAGGACGTTGCGGTCGACCTGTCCGGAGGCGAGCAGCACATCGTCGAGGCGTCCCCCCTGTTCCTGCTGGATGGCGAGGGCCTGGTCGATGACCTCTGCGGGGACGCCAAACTGTTCCCGCAGGATGGTGCCGAAAGGAACCCATCCTTTCATGGGTTCTCCTCGGTGGTCGGCGGCGCCGGCAGGTCGTTGAACAGGGTGCCCGGGGGGATGGAGCGCCGCAGCGCCTCGGTCTGCATGCGCCGGCCGGTGGTCTGGTTACGGCGGGTGATGGCGTTCAGATCCTTGCCGTCGCGAATGATGTGCGGCGTGATGAAGACCAGCAGATTGGTCTTCTGAGCCTGTGACCCTTTGGAGCGGAACAGGCGCCCGAGCAGCGGGATGTCGCCGAGGAAGGGAATCTTGTTTTCGCTGGTGCGGATGTTGCTGCCGATCAGCCCTCCGAGCACAATGGTCTGCCCGTCGCGCGCCAGCACCGAGTTGCGCAGCTGACGCTTGGTGAAGGTCGGTCCGACTTCGTTGATGTTGCCGATGCTCGACTCGGAGATGTCGGTAATCTCCTGGTAGACATTGAGGCGCACCAGATCCCCCTCGGTGATCTGCGGCGTGAAGCGCAGGGTCAGGGCGACATCCTGGCGTTCGACCGCGACCGACTGGGCCAGCCCGGTGCCGCCGGTGTCGGTCAGCCGGCTGGTGATGACCGGGACGTTGGAGCCGACAATGATTTCGGCTTCTTCGTTGTCCGAAGTCAGAAGACGCGGGGCCGAGAGGATGTTGACGTCGGTCGATTTCTGCGACAGCTGAATCAGGGCGCTAAAAGCCGGAATGGTGATGGTGCTGCCGTCGGGGCCGGTGGTGGTAATCGGGCTGAACAGGCCGCCGAGCAGCAGACCGCTGACCGTCTGGGTCAGCAGACTCGGGAGCTGGCCGTTGCCGACGCTGGTGTTGGGGGCCAGCGAGGAAATCCCCGTCGAACCGGTATTGAGGTTGCCGGTACCGATGACGGCGCTGTGGCCGTTGATCTCCACCGCCCCTTGCAGGGCCGTGCCGATTTC
>CAZCUR010000118.1:0-1084 GCA_964501815.1 uncultured Geothermobacter sp. | reverse complement strand
TTGATGGGGACGACCTTGTTGACCTTGCCGCTGGGAACCACCGTGTATCCCTTGACATTGAGCACGGTCAGAAAGAGCTGGTAGGCATCCTCCAGACTCATGCCGGCCGGGGAGATGATGGTGGCCTTGCCGCGCACCTTTTCATCATAGACGAAATTTTTCCCGGTCAGCTCGGCCATGGTTTCGATCAGTTCCGTCAGTTCGACATCCCTGAAGTCGAGGCTGATCCGGCCGTCTTCCGGTTCTGCCGCACATAGATTCGTGGACGTCCCTGCCGGCGGCAGGGTCAGCATCAGCAGACATATCAGGACCAAACACGCCTGTCTCACCTCAATATCCTCCCGGCCGAAACGGCCTAGTCGATGTCATAGCTGTAGGTCATTCGTTGCCCCTGACGTTCAAGGGCCAGCTCGATACGTCGGGCCTGACGCAACTGTTGCATGATTTGCAGCCCCTTTTCCGGCCCGTCGAGGGGGATGCCGTTGATGGCATGCAGGACATCTCCGACTTTAAGACCCAGTCGGGCCAGCAGAGTGCCCGGCTGGATCATGCGGATGACGAATCCTTCGGTTTTGCCGTCAACCAGGTTCGGTTCGACCCGGGCCTGGCGCAGCAGGGTGCCAATGTTGTTTCGCGCCCGCTCAGCCTCCAGCCGAGGGATGTGCCAGCTGGTGTCGTTGAGCTGGCGAATGCCACCACCGATGGCCGGTGTGGTCCTTTGGGTCCGTTGCGATACCTTGGATTGGGACTTGCCGGTCCTGGTTGCGCTGCTGGTTTGGCCTTTCGGCAGGCTCAGGGTGGTCTCCCGGCCGTCGGCAAGACGCAACCGCACACTGGTGCGGTCAATGCGAATCAGCCTGCTGCCGTCGCTCAGTTTGTCTCCCAGGTGCCAGACTCTGGTTTTGCCCTGCCCGCGCAAGGTTGCCAGGGGCGTTTTGCCGCCGCTGACGGTGCCGACAAGCTGCCAGTCGATGGCAGGAGCCGGTTTGGTCGTGGCGGTCGTTTTCGCGCCGGTGGCGCTGCTGAATTGCAGTTTGGGGCCATCGGGATTGAACAGGTTGCGGTCGAGGATGATCTGGTAGTC
>CAZCUR010000117.1:0-5639 GCA_964501815.1 uncultured Geothermobacter sp. | reverse complement strand
GATGATCGGCCACACCATCTACGGCCACCTGACGCCGGAAAAGATCGATGAGGCACTTGAAAAGGAAAAAGAATAAGCGACCACGAAGCCACGAAGGGCACGAAGAGAACATCCCCTCCCCTGGAGGGAGGGGATTGAGGGGAGGGGGAAGCCACGGACTTCACCCCCATCCTGACCTTCCCCCCTCAAGGGGGAAGGAACACTGATAACTTCGTGATCTTCGTGCCTTCGTGGTGGATTTCAGACGAAACAGGTTCACATGCCCGACTACCCGCAAAGACTCTTCAAAAACCGCCGCCCGGGCGAAACCGTCTTCATTGACGATTTTCGCAAAACCGGCGGCTATCGGGGCCTGGAAAAGGCCCTCAAGGAGCTGACGCCGGCCCAGGTGCGCGAGACGGTCAAGGACTCCGGCCTGCGCGGCCGGGGCGGGGCGGGATTCTCCACCGGGCTCAAGTGGTCCTTCTTCCCGGCCGACCAGCCGGGCGACAAGTACCTGGTGTGCAACTGCGACGAAATGGAGCCGGGCACCTACAAGGACCGCCAGCTGCTGCTTGCCGACCCGCATCAGCTCATCGAGGGGCTGATCCTCTCCGCCTACGCCCTGCAGGTCAGCGACGCCTACATCTTTATCCGCTACGCCTACGAGCAGGAGGCGCGCAACGTCGAGCGCGCCCTGGCCGAGGCACGCGAGGCCGGCTATCTGGGGGACAACATCTTCGGCACCGGCTGGGGACTGAAGGTGCACGTGCACCGCAGCGCCGGACGCTACATCCTCGGCGAGGAGACCTCGCAGCTCAACGGCATCGAAGGGGTCCGCCCCAACCCGCGCAGCAAGCCGCCCTTCCCGGCGGTCAAGGGGCTTTGGGGTCGGCCGACCAATGTCAACAACGTCGAAACCCTGGCCTGCGTGCCGCACATCATCGCCGACGGGCCGCAGGCGTTCAAGGAACTGGCCCGCAACGCCGAAGGGGCGGGCACCAAGCTGTTCGGTCTGTCGGGACATCTGAACCGCACCGAATGCTTCGAACTGCCGGTCGGCATCCCGCTGCGCGAGGTCATCTTTGAGGTCGGCGGCGGCATGCGCGCCGGCAAACAGTTCAAGGCCTGCCTGCCCGGCGGCGCCTCGACCCCGTACCTGACGGCCGAACATCTCGATGTCGCCATGGATTTCGATACCCTGGCCGCCGTGGGCAGCCGCTTCGGCACCGCCGGCGTCACCGCCTTCGATACCGATACCTGCATGGTGGCCGCGACCCTGAACCTGATTCGCTTTTTTGCGCGCGAGTCGTGCGGCTGGTGCACCCCCTGCCGCGACGGGCTTTCCTACGTGCAGTGGCTGCTCGAAGAGATCGAGGCGGGCCGGGGCAACATGGAACAGATCGACCTTTTGAAACATCAGCGCAAGAACATCACCGGCCGCTCCTTCTGCGCCCTGGCCGAAGGGGCCATGGGCCCCCTCGACGGCCTGCTGCGCCTGTTCGAGGAGGAGTTGGTGGATCATGTCAGGAAGGGGCGATGCCCTTTCGCCAAACATTAAAACCGAGCTCACCACAGAGGCACAGAGGACACCGAGAGAATCAATTGAGATCAATGAAACACCCGGACAAGCACTTGGAGCCTTTTTCCAAAGTCTGATTTTTCCTTCGCCCGATAGATTTTTGGCTCTGTGCTCTCTGTGTCTCTGTGGTGAAAAAGATTCGTTTTATGCCGACACTGACGATCGACAATCAGACCGTGACCGTCCCCGAGGGGACCAATGTGCTTGAGGCCGCGAAGCAGCTCGGGATCGTCATCCCGCACTTCTGCTACCATGAAGCCCTGGGCGCGGTCGGCTCCTGCCGCCTGTGCGCCATGAAGTTCGAGGACGGCCCGGTCAAGGGCATCCAGATGGCCTGCATGGTCAAGGCCCAGGACGGCATGGTCGTCTCCACCGTCGATGCCGACGCCGCCGAGCTGCGCGCCTCGGTCATCGAGTGGCTGATGCTCAACCACCCGCACGACTGCCCGGTCTGTGACGAGGGGGGCGAATGCCAGCTGCAGGACATGACCATCGCCGGCGGCCACGGCATCCGGCGTTACCGGGGTACCAAGCGCACCTGGCACAACCAGAACCTCGGCCCGTTCATCGAGCAGGAGATGAACCGCTGCATCCAGTGCTACCGCTGCGTGCGCACCTACCAGGACTATTTCGGCGGCACCGATTTCGGTGTCATGGGCTCGCGCAACCGGCTCTTCTTCGGCCGCTTCAAGGACGGACCGCTCGAATCCCCCTTTGCCGGAAACCTTGCCGACGTCTGCCCCACCGGGGTGTTCACCGACAAGACCTACCGGTTCAAAAGCCGCATCTGGGATCTGCAGGAAGCCCCTTCCGTCTGTCCGCACTGCAGCCTCGGCTGCCGGGTGATTCCGGGCGGCCGCTACCGCGAGCTGCAACGGGTGCGTGCGGGCGTCAACCGCCAGACCAACGGCTTTTTCATCTGCGACCGCGGCCGCTTCGGCTACGGCCATGTCAACCTGAAGGAACGCCCGCGCACACCGAAACTGCAGGGGGCGCCAGCCTCCTGGAGCGAGGCCCTGGCCATGGCCCGCAGCCGGCTGCTCGACATCGCCCAAAAATATGGCGGGGAAGCGATCGCCCTGCTCGGCTCAGCGCGCTCCTCGCTGGAAACCCTGGCCAAGCTGCGCGAACTGGGACAGAGCCTGGGCGGCTCACCCCTGTGTACCGAAGCCATGCCGGGACGGGATCGGGCCGCCCGCGCCCTGAGCGCCATCGGCACGGACCGGCTGGTCAGCATGGCGCAACTGGCCCAGGCGGACCGCATCCTGATCCTCGGCTGCGACCCGGTCAACGAAGCGCCCATGCTGGCCGCCGCCGTGAGGCAGGCGCAACGCAAGGGGGCCCCAATCACCGTCATTGACCCGCGGCCGGTCAAGCTTCCCTGTGATTTTGACAAAATCACGGCCTCCCCGGACGACCTGGTCGCCAAGCTGAACCAGCTGCGGAGCGAAGAGGAAACCGCCATGAGTTCCCTGCGGGCCGAGCTGCTTCAGGCCCGCAAACCGGTGCTGGTCGGCGGTGCCGACCTTTTGGGTGAGGCGGGGATCCACCTGCTTGGGCAACTGGCGGGCGAGCTCGACTGCGGCCTGTGCGTCCCCCTGGCCCAGGTCAACAGCTTCGGTGCCGCCCTGATAGCCGGTGACGGCCCCGACGCCGAGCAGCTCTGCCAGATGATGTTCTCGGGCCAGATACGGGCGCTGGTCTGCGTCGAGACCGATCCGTTGCGCGACGGCCCGGACAAAATGGCACGGGCCCTGGGACGGCTTGAATGCCTGGTGGTGCTCGACTGCCTGCCCAACCAGGCAGCCCGTCAGGCCGACGTCTTTCTGCCGACCACCGCGCCTTATGAGAGCGCCGGCGTCATGGTCAACTGCGAAGGGCGCATGCAGGCCTTCGGTTCGGTCATCGAACCGGGCCTGCCGATCCGGGAGACCGGTCAGGGCAGCCACCCCCCGCGCACCTTCGAGACAACCACGCCCGGCGGCGCGCCGCGGCCGGCCTGGGCGGTGCTTGGCCAGCTGCAGAATCATCAGCAGAGCCTGGCCCAAATCCGCCAGCTCCTGGAAGGGCGGGACAGCCGCTTCACCGGCCTGAGCCTGCTGGATACCGACGGCGAAGGCACCTTTGTCCGGGGCGGCGGCAAGGTCGCAACCGGGACAAGCGGCGATTTTCCGGAATGCGTCCCCGAAGGGACCCTGCCGCTGCTGGTGGTCGAGACGCTGTACGGCAGCGAGCTCCTCTCCAGTCTGTCGCAACCGCTCCAGGCCGTGCAGCCGGAGCCGGCGGTCTGGATGCATCCGGACACCGCCGCCCGTTTGAATCTTGAGGAAGGGGACAGCGTCCAGCTCAAGACCGACCTGGAGCCCTTCAGCCTGCCGCTGCGCCTGGAGCCCGACATGGCGCGCGATATGCTGCTCGCTTACCGGCTGCGCGGCACACCGCTGGAACTGTTCGCGCCGGGCAAGCCGGTGGCCTGCCTGGTGAACCGGGGAGGGGACCATGCCTGAGTGGATCGTCACCGCCCTGTTCATCCTGGTGAAACTGGGCTTCGTCTTCTTTGTCCTGCTCACCGGCGCCGCCTACATGGTGCTGTTCGAGCGCAAGCTGCTCGGGCGCATGCAGCTGCGCTACGGCCCCAACCGGGTCGGCCCCTTCGGCCTGCTGCAGCCGCTCGCCGATGCCGTCAAGCTGATCACCAAGGAGGATTTCATCCCCTCCCAGGCCGACAAGGTCCTCTTTTTCGTCGCGCCCGGCATCGCCGCGGTCACCGCCCTGCTCACCTTCGCGGTGGTCCCCTTCGGTCCTCCCGTCGAACTGTTCGGCCACCGGATGCCGCTGGTCATCTGCGACCTGAACATCGGCGTGCTCTATTTTCTCGGCCTGTCGTCCCTGGCGGTCTACGGCGTCACCCTGGGCGGCTGGGCCTCCAACAGCAAGTACGCCCTGCTCGGCGGCATCCGCGCCCTGGCGCAGCTGATCAGCTACGAACTGTCGATGGGGCTGGCCATCGTGCCGGTGGTGCTGATGGCGAAATCCTTCTCGCTGACCGATATCGTCAATGCCCAGCAGAGCGTCCCCTTCGCCCTGCTCAACCCGGTCGCCTTCATCGTCTTTCTCATCAGCATTCTGGCCGAGTCGAAGCGCACCCCCTTTGACCTGCCCGAAGCCGAAAACGAAATCGTCGCCGGCTTCCACACCGAATATTCCGGCATGCGCTTCGGCCTGTTCTTCGTCGGCGAGTACATCAACGTCATCATCCTGTCGAGCATGATGACCGTACTCTTTCTCGGCGGCTGGCACGGCCCGCTGCTGCCCGGCATCGTCTGGTTCTTTCTCAAGGTCGCCCTGGTGGCCTTCTTCTTCATCTGGACGCGCGGCACTCTGCCGAGGCTGCGCTACGACCAGCTGATGCACTTCGGCTGGAAGGTGCTGGTGCCGGTGGCACTGGCGAATGTGGTTGTCACGGGAGGGGTGTTGCTCCTTTTGAAAACAGGCTAGAGGCCAGGGGCCGGAGGTTATTCTAAAGACCCCCGCGCCTCACGCCCCGCGCCTGATACACGGTGAATCGCGTGAACCTGTATCGAGACATCAAAGCCATCGCCCAGGGGTACTGGGTCACCCTGCGCAACATGCTGCGCAAGCCGGTGACCATCCAGTATCCCGAGGAGAAACGACAGCCCTTCGAGCGCTATCGGGCGCGTATCGTGCTCACCCGCGATCCGGACGGCAACGAGCGCTGCGTCGCCTGCTACCTGTGCAGCGCCGCCTGCCCGGTCGACTGCATCTCCATGCAGGCGGCCGAGGACGAGAACGGCCGACGCTACGCCGCCTGGTTTCGCATCAACTTCACCCGCTGCATCTTCTGCGGCATGTGCACCGAGGCCTGCCCGACCCGGGCGATCCAGATGTCGCCCGACTACGAAATCTGCCGTCGCGATCCCCTGAGTCTGGTCTACGAAAAGGACGACCTGCTCATCGACGGACCGGGCAAGGAACCGGACTACAACTTCTACCGCCACGCCGGCATCGGCGTCGCCCAGCCGCGCGGTGAAGGGGAGGAGGAAAAACCGCCCTCGGA
>CAZCUR010000116.1:0-5641 GCA_964501815.1 uncultured Geothermobacter sp. | reverse complement strand
CAAAAAAGAAGGGGATGCCGGTGGCATCCCCTTCTGGTGCTGCATCGATTGCGCCGGTTTACTTCTTGATGCCGGCGACTTCCTCGAGCATGTCGGTGGTCACCGACTTGGGACGCTCGATCGGATAACCGAGGGCACGGTCCCAGGTGATGTTGGCCAGGCAGCCCAGGGCACGACCGATGCCGAAGAGCACGGTGTAGAAGTCGTACTGGGTGACGCCGTAGTACCACTGGATGACGCCGGACTGGGCATCGACGTTCGGCCAGGGGTTCTTGGCCTTGCCATGCTCCTGGAGAACCTTGGGAGCGACTTCGAAGATCATGGAGACCAGCTTGAAGAGCGGGTAGTCCTTGAGACCTTCGGTCTTCAGGCAGTACTCACGCTGGGAGGTGTAGCGCGGGTCGGTCTTGCGCAGAACGGCATGACCGTAACCGGGGATGACCTGGCCGCTGTTGAGGGTATCCCAGAGGGCCTGCTCCAGCTGCTCCTTGGTCGGAACCTCGCCACCCAGCTTCTCCATGAAGTTCTGGGTCCAGCGCAGCACTTCTTCGTTGGCCAGGCCGTGCAGCGGGCCGGCCAGGCCGTTGATGCCGGCACTGTAGGCATAGTAGCAGTCGGACAGGGCCGAGGCGACCAGATGGGTGGTGTGCGCCGAAACGTTGCCGGACTCATGGTCGGAGTGCAGGATGAAGTACATGCGGGCAACGTCCTTGTACTCATCGCACTGGCCGATCATGTGAGCGAAGTTGCCGCCCATGTCGAGATTCGGATCGGGATCGATCTGCTCGTTGTTACGATATTTCTTGTTGTAGATGTAGGCGCCCAGAGGAGCGAGTTTGGCCATCAGGTTGTTGGCGTCCTCGAACATGTCCTCCCAGCAGGTCATCTTGTTGAATTTGCCGGCCTTGTAGTTGGCGGCAAAAACCGACTCGCGCTGCATGGCGAGGATACCCGAGGAGAACATGACCATCGGATGGGAGTCCTCCGGCAGGGCGTTGATCACGTCCTTGACGTACTGAGGCAGGGTGGAGCGCTTCTTCCAGTCCTCGACCACTTCGAGGGTCTGCTCCATGGTCGGCACTTCGCCGGTCAGCAGCATGTACCAGAAACCCTCGACATAGGGATAGTCAGACCCGGGCACCTTGGGCAGGGCCTCAAAGGTTTCAGGAATGGTCTTGCCGCGGAAGCGGATCCCCTCATAGGGGTCGAGATAGGAGATGTCGGTGACCAGGCACTTGATGCCGCGGGCACCGCCGATAGCCTGGGCGATGGTCACTTCACCGAGGCTGACATCGCCATATTCCTTGAGCAGCCGAACGGTACGGGGACGATGTTCCTCGATTTTCTGACGCAGGACTTCTTTGAGTGTGGACATGTTTCTCTCTCCTTTACACGAAAAGTGACTGTTGCGGGCAGACCCCGCCAAAACGAAAACTACCCCTTTTGACTAACACCGGCATCCCTACTCTCTCCCCGGAATCCCGGCACACCAAACAACAGAAGACAAACATATCGACCTTTCGGGTTCAGCCTGCAGGAGCAGGCACGGACGGCAAACCCTGTCTGGTCGCAAATTCCAAATATCGTTTTATCAACCACCTCGTGGCATGTCAAGAGTTATTTGTATACAGTATCCACGCTTGCACCGGCTCGAGCCCGGCCCTTTTTCACATTGAGCTCAGCCGCGACCGCATGCTAAACTGCCCAAAAATTATGCAGAAAAATCACATCAACATAGGCGGCCTGCAGCTGGCCAACCCGGTGATTCTCGCTCCCATGGCCGGCATCACCAATCTTCCCTACCGGCGCATCATGAAGGAATTCGGTGCGGCACTGGTCTTCACGGAAATGGTCAGCTGCAACGGTCTGGTGCGCGACGGGCGCAAAACCCTGGAACTGGTGACCTCCTGCCCGGAAGAACGGCCGCTGGGGATTCAGGTGTTCGGCGGCGATGCGGACGTGGTGGCCGAAGGGGTGCGCCGGATCGAACAGTACGGCGACCTGATCGACCTCAATCTGGGCTGTCCGGTCAACAAGGTGGTCCGGGGAGAGGCGGGCAGCGCCCTGCTGCGGCAACCGCTCCGGGTTGCGGCCATCATCCGGGCCATGCGTCAGGCGACCAGCAGGCCGTTAACCGTCAAAATCCGCGCCGGCTGGGATGCGGCGAGCATCAACTTTCTCGAAATCGGCCGCATTGCGCAGGAGCAGGGCGCCGACGCCGTGACCCTGCACCCGCGCACCCGTGCCCAGGGATTCGGCGGCAAGGCCGACTGGAACATGATCGGTGAGCTGAAACAGGCCCTGGATATTCCGGTCATCGGCAGCGGAGACATTCAAAGGGCCGACGACGCCCTGGCCATGATGCGACAAACCGGTTGTGATGCGGTGATGATCGGCCGGGGCGGCTACGGCAATCCCTGGCTGGTGGCCGAAATTCTCGCTCGGCTGGACCATCGCCCCTTTAGCGGACCGGCCCCTGAGGACCGGCTCAAGGTCGCCCTGCGTCATCTGGCGTACCACCGGGACTATGCCGGCGAGAAAAAAACAGTGTTCGAAATGCGCAAGCACCTGTGCTGGTACTCCCGGGGGCTGGCGGGAGCAGCGACCTTCCGTCAGCACATCAACCGCATTGACGACCTTGACACCCTGCTCAAGGCCGTACGTACTTTCTTCACCGGACAGGAGGCAGGCAATTGAACGCGGATCTGCCCGAACGCATTCTCGACAGCATCGATCTCGGCATTCTGGTCATTGACAACCGGGAACGGCTCATCCTCATCAATCCGTCCGCCCAGGCGGCAACCGGCTGGTCCGAAAGCCAGGCCAAAGGTCGCCCCTACGCCGACATCCTGCGGGGCGAAAGGGAGCTGACACGCCTGGTGAAGGATGCCCTGACCCGCGGCCGATCCATCTCCAGCCCGGATCGCCTGGTCCTCAAACGGGCCGACGGCAGTGATCTGCCCGTCAACCTGTCGGTCTCGCCCCTGTTCGACCGTCACGGGACCCTTCAGGGGGCCATCGTTACCATCAAGGACCTGAGGCAGCTGATCGGTCTGGAAGAGTCGGCCCGGTCAACCGAACGCATGAGCACCATCGACACCCTGGCAGCCGGTCTGGCCCATGAGATCCGCAATCCCCTCAGCGGCATCCGTGGCGCCGCTCAGCTACTGGCCAAAGAGCTGAAGGAACGCGAAGATCTGGCCGAATATACGCAAGTCATGCTGCGGGAAGTGGATCGGGTCCGGGGCATTCTGGACGAACTGGCCGATTTGACCCGACCGCGCCGGCTGAAATTCGACCGCGTCGACCTGACGGCTTTGCTCGATCGTATTCTTTTTCTGGAAAGGCAGGCGCATGCCGACGCGTCCATCCAGTTCATCCTGCAGGCCGACCCGAGCATTCCCCCCATCGATGGGGATGAGGAACTGCTGCACCGCCTGTTCCTGAACCTGATACGCAACGCCGCCGAAGCAGCCGGTTGCCGCGGCGAGGTCAGGGTTGCAACCCGCATCCGCCCGGATCTCCGCCTGAACCAACCCGGCGGACGACCGGTTCCGCTGGTCGAGGTCATCGTCCGTGACACCGGTCCGGGAATCGCCGCCGATGTGGCGCAACGCATCTTCACCCCTTTTTTCACCACAAAAGACAAGGGGACCGGCCTGGGGCTGCCCATCTGCCAGCGTATCGCCGCCGAGCATCACGGCATGCTCCAGCTGTCATCCCAACCGGGACAGGGAGCGACCTTCATCGTCAGCCTGCCCCTGAAATGTCCCGTCCGCAAGGAGGCAACCGTCTGAACCATGGCCATTGAACGCATTCTCATCGCCGACGACGAGGACTCCATCCGCTGGGTCCTGGAACGTTCCCTGACCCGCCAGGGCTATCTGGTCGATGCCGTCGAAGACGGCCGCAAGGCCTGGGACTGTTTCTGCCGCCAGACCTACGACATGGCCATCCTCGACATCCGCATGCCGGGTATCGACGGGCTCGAACTGCTCGAACGCATGCAGGCCGAACGTCCGGAAACCCTGGTGGTCATTATGACCGCGGAAACGTCCATGAAAAACGCCGTTGAGGCGATGAAAATGGGCGCCTACGATTATCTGCCCAAGCCCTTTGACCTGGACGAGGTCGACGCCCTGCTGCTCAAGGCGGCCAAGGCCAGCCGCATCAGCACAAAGGTCCGGCAGCTGGAAGACCAGCTGCGAGACAGCTACCGCCTGGAAAAAAATCTCATCGGGTCCAGTACGGCCATGCAGGAGCTGTTCAAACTGATCGGCAGAGTGGCCCCCTCCAACGCGACCGTTCTGATCAAGGGAGAATCGGGTACCGGCAAGGAGCTGGTGGCGCGCGCCATACACTTTCACAGCCCCCGGCTCGCAAAGCCCTTCGTCGCCATCAACTGTGCCGCCATCCCGCACGACCTGCTGGAAAGCGAACTGTTCGGGCATGAAAAGGGAGCCTTTACCGGCGCCGTTGAGCGCCGACAGGGCAAATTTGAACAGGCCCACGGAGGCACCCTGTTTCTGGATGAAATCGGCGACATGCCCCTGGAACTGCAGGTCAAGCTGTTGCGGGTGCTGCAGGAGCGGGAGGTGACACGCACCGGAGGCAGCCGGAGCATTCCGGTCGACGTCCGCATTGTCGCCGCCACCAATCAGGATTTGGAAGCGAGAATACAAAATGGCCAGTTTCGGGAGGATCTCTACTACCGCCTCAATGTGGTGCCCGTCAGGATTCCGCCCCTGCGGGATCGCCGGGAAGACATTCCCGATCTGGTCGACTTTTTTCTTGGCAAGGCCCGTGACGAGCTGAAGGTGGGAACCAAAGCGTGCAGCAAAAAAGCCCTCGAGCTGCTCCAGCGCCACGACTGGCCCGGCAATGTCCGCGAGCTGGAAAACTGTATCATGCGGGCGGCCCTGCTCTCCCCCGATCCGGTGCTGACTCCGGCCGACTTTCCCGAGCTGCTCACCGGCCGGTCCACAGGCCGCAAAAGAGATGAATCCCTCGAGGAGTTGATTGAAAACAAGTTGCGCCAGTCACTCGGTCCGGTCCAGGACATCGAGGAGCTGGAGAACCTCTATGAACTGGTGCTGCATCAGATGGAACGCCCGCTGCTGCGCATCGTGCTCGAAAAGACCCGCGGCAACCAGCTCAAGGCGGCGGATATCCTCGGCATCAACCGGAATACCCTGCGCAAAAAGATTCAGACCCTGGGCCTGAAGGTCCAGCGCCAAAGGCTGGACAAAAGCGACAGAAGGTAAGATTACTGCAGGGACTGCCTGCGCTCGGGAATGCTGTACATCTGACGGTTCGCACGCCGCACCGGGTCTGTTTCTATGTCGACCCAGCCGCTCGCGCGGCGAAACCGCACGATCTTCTTCTCGGCAATCAACTGGTCCAGCACCCTCGGTTTGACCATGTCGTGTCGCCCGTCGGCATATACCACTGGAATCATCATGGTGACCTCCCGATTCCTCTGGGCCCGCCACAGGTGGAAGAGGATGCGCAGGATCCGCAACGGGAACCCGGTCTGGGTAGCAAGGTTGCCTTAAAAAAGGCTAACCTTGCCTGGACGGATTGTCAACACCCGTCGATCTGACTTCGATTATACTACCTGTCATGACCGGCTCAGCGAAAA
>CAZCUR010000115.1:0-5651 GCA_964501815.1 uncultured Geothermobacter sp. | reverse complement strand
CCTTTCCCTTTGGCAACCTTGCCGTTGCTGAAACGCACCTTTCCATTTGTCATGATGAGCGCAGGTTCCGGACAAAAGGGAGGTGCTCATGGTTGTTTACGTGACTCAGCAGGGGGCCGAGGTTGTGCGCGAGGGGCGGCATCTTCTGGTGCGCAAGGGCGACACCATCTACCACACCCTGTTCACCTACAAACTCGAACAGTTGATCCTCTGCGGTCGGGTCGGTGTGACGACCCCGGCTCTGCAGTTGCTGATGCGCGAGGAGATCGACACCGTCTTTCTGCGTTTTGACGGCCGCTACTGCGGGCGTCTTGCCAGTGCCGAGCCGAAGAATGTCTTTGTGCGCAAGCGCCAGTTCGAGCTGGCTGATGATGCGGCCTTTTGTCTGCGGCAGGCGCGGGCCATCATCGACGGCAAACTGCGCAATATGCAGACGGTGCTGCAGCGTATCGCCCGCACCCGCCGCGGGGTGGATCTGTCGGCCCCGTTGCGGGCGCTCAAAGAGGGGCTTGCTTCCCTCGAACGGACTGAGGACCTGCAGCAGGTGCGCGGTATCGAGGGGGCCGGGGCCGCGGCCTATTTCTCCGGTCTGAGGCTGGGGCTGGAGGATGATTTCGGCTTTGTGCGCCGGGTGCGCCGGCCGCCCACCGATCCGGTGAACGCGGTGCTTTCATTGCTCTATACCCTGCTTATCAATCGGCTTTACGCTGCCGTGCGCCTTGCCGGGCTTGACCCTTATCCCGGCGTGCTGCACAGCCTCGACTACGGACGCCAGGCTCTGCCCCTGGACCTGGTCGAGGAGTTTCGCGCCAGCCTGGCCGACACCCTGGCGCTGGCCTTGTTCAATCGCAAGGTCCTCAAGCGGGACGATTTTGAAATCCATCGTCCCGAGCCTCTTGATCTGCCGGAACCTGCCCCGATGCCGGTGGATGCCGCGGTCACCGATCCCCTTGGACGCATGAGCAATCTCGACGCCGAGGATGCCTTCGACCTGCCCGCTCAGGAACTGGGGCGCGGAGATGTCCCCGACGAGGACACCCTGGAGCAGCGTCTGCCGGTTCGCCTGACTCATGAAGCCTTTCGCCGGGTGATCGAAGCGTTTGAAAAAAAGCTGCAAACCGAGTTTTTTCACCCGTTGGCCGAGCAACGCATGACCTACGCCGAGGCGCTGGTGTGGCAGGCGCGTCAATATCGACGGGTGATTCAGGGAGAACAGCAGGTTTACCAGCCGCTGCTGTTGCGTTGACGGGAGGCGCTGCCATGCATGTGCTGATCTGTTACGACATCTCCAGCAACCGCAACCGGGGCCGCTTGCACCGCTACCTCAAGGAGTTCGGCCTCAATACCCAAAAATCCTTTTTCGAATGCGAGCTGGACGATGCCGGACTGCGGCGCATCAGCCGTGAGCTGGCCGCCTTTGTCGATGAAGAGACCGACAGTCTGCGCATCTATCGCATCTGTCGCGCATGCCAGCGCAGGGTGGCGGTGTCCGGCCTGGGGCTCACTATCGTGCCGGTCGGTTTCCGGATTGTCTGAGGAGATTGTCATGAACATGATCATCGCCTACGATATCGCCCATCCGCGTCGGCTGCAGCGGGTGGCAAAAGTGCTCAAGGATTACGGGCTGCGGGTGCAGAACTCGGTTTTTGAGGTGGATATCGATCCGGCCCGTTTTCGCCAGTTGCGCAGACGCACCGAGGCGCTGCTCGATCCGGCCGAAGACGGTGTCAAGTATTTTCCCCTGTGCGGCCGCTGCAGCGGCCTGGTGCTCAGTATCGGTTCCGACGGTCGGCTGGTCGATACGCCGACGGTCATCATCTGATTGTGTTCAGCCAGAGAGGTGGTCCATGTCCGAGACGGTGACAAAAAAAGATATCCTGCTGATTTCGGTCGGGGGCAGTCCCGCGCCGGTTATCTATTCCATCGAACAGCACCGGCCCGAAGCGGTTATCTGGTTTTGTTCGCGCGATTCCCGCAGGCAGATTCGGTCAGCCATCGAGCCGGAGCTGACCCACGCCATCCGCGATGCCGAAATCATCACCACCCCGGATGAACAGAGTCTGTACCTGTCGGTGCGGGAACTGGCGCGCGAACTTCCCAGGGCGCTGCAAAACCTCGGCGGCGGTTTCGACCGGTTGCAGGCCGATTTTACCGGCGGCACCAAGGCGATGTCGGCGGCCGTGGTGCTGGCCCTGGCCGACCGCGGCTGCCCCTACAGCTATGTCGGCGGCGTCAGCCGCGACAAGGAAGGTCTGGGGGTGGTCCTCAACGGCCGCGAGCAGCTGCTTTACTGCGACAACCCCTGGGACGCCCTGGGGCGTGAACCGCTCAAGCTTTTTGCCCTGCATTTCAACCGCTGCCGGTTCAGTTCGGCCGTGGACGTGGCCCGCGGCGCCGCCGCGCGCAGCGATCGGCTCAAGGTGTTGTTTGAAACCCTGGCCACCCTGGCCGAAGCCTATCGCCATTGGGATCATTTCAATCATCAACAGGCCGCCAACCTGCTCAATCGCTGCCGCCAGGCGTTGCAGACCCTGCCGCACCTCGCCGATGGGCAGGCGATCAGCTCGGTGTTCGCCGCAACCCTGGTGGACAATGTCGAACGGCTCGAGCGGGTGAAAAACGATCTGCTCACCCTCGAGGGCAAGAGTAAGCAGCCCGGGGACGGCCTGGCGCTACTGCTCGATCTGCTCGCCAACGCGGTGCGTCGGGCCGAGCGTGAGCACAAGTATGACGACGCCGTGGCGAGACTCTACAGCGTGATCGAAAAGGCCGCAAAAATCCGCCTGCTTTTGGCCCACGGTATCGACAACGCCGCGGTCCGGGCTGAGCAGGTGCCCGAGGCGGCGCGTGAGGAGGTTTTTGCCGGGATTGATGCCGACGAAGACGGCCGGCGCAAATTGCCCTTGTATCGCAGCTATGCCCTGCTCGATGCTCTCGGCGATCCACTCGGGGCCACCTTCCGCCGACGGGAGAGCGATGTGCGCAAGGTGCTCGATGTGCGCAATCACTCCCTGCTGGCGCACGGATTCAATCCGGTGAGCGAGTCGACCTATGCGCGGCTGTTTGAGGTGGCCCTTGACTTTTGCGAGGTCGACCGTGCGTCTCTGCCGGCCTTTCCCGAATTGCCCGAATCATGACCCGCGACCGGATGATTCAAATCCTCAACGGGCCCGACCTGCCGCAGGTGCTGCCCGAGGTGGCGGCTTTGGCGGGAGTGCCCCAGCCGCCGGACTACCACGGTGAGGGGGATGCCCTGGAGCATACCCGCCTGACCGTCGCGGCGCTGGCGCCGGATGCCGACGCCCGCCTGGTCTGGGCCGCCGCGCTGCACGATGTCGGCAAGGCGACCACCACCCGGCTTGTCGACGGCCGCTGGCGCGCTCACGGCCACGATCGGCTGTCAGGCGAACGGGCGGCGCAGGTCTTGTCACGGTTCAACGCCGAACAGATGGCTGAAGATGTTGCCTGGCTGGTGCGTCACCATCACTTCGCCCTGAGCTGGCGCATACCGCCAGGGGGGCGTTTGACCGGGCGGCAGAAGCGGTTCTGCCGCCATCCGCTTTTTCCGCTCCTGGTGGACCTGTGTCGCGCCGATGCCGCCGCCAGCTATGGGATAAGCACCAAGGAGCGCTGGCTTGATCAGGTGCTCGATGCCTTGAAAAGGGAGGCCGAAGATGGACATTCCCAGATATGACAACCATATCTGCCTGGTTTCGGAGCAGACTCTGCCCAATCTGCTCCCCCTGCTGTTTGCGCCGTTCAAGCCGTGCCGGGTTTTGCTGATGGTGACGCCTTCGATGCAGGAGCGGGCGCGGCTTTTGGAAAAAATCTGTCGGGATATCGGTGTGGCAACTCACCAGGTCGACGTTTCGGCGTACAGTTTTGAGGCCATGCGGGACAAGGTTTTCGCGACCGCGGCCGAGCTGGAAGGGAACACCGCCGTCAATATCACCTGCGGCACCAAGGTTATGGCTCTGGGCGCTTTTGATGTCGCCCGCAACTTTGATCTGCCCGTTTTTTATCTCGACAGCCGCGACCAGCGTATCCTGTTGCTGCAGCCGGGCGGACCAGATATCCGGCTGCCCGAACTGCTCACAGTGAAAACCGGACTGGCCGCTCATGGTTATCGTATCGACAGGTGCGATACCGATCTGCGCATTGCTCTGACCAACAGGGTGTTGACCGAGACCCTGGTGAACGGTGCTCACCGGTTTCGCAAAGCGCTGGCAACGGTCAATTATGTTGCCCAGAAAGCAAAGAAAAAACTCAAACAGCCGGTCGCCCTTGAGAGCCGGGTGGATGATGTGCTGGCCGAGCTGCTTGACCTGTTTGCCGCAGCCGGCCTGCTTGCCTGGGACCGGGATCGTTGCGTCGTGGTCTTTGACAACGAACAGAACCGCGTCTATGTCAATGGCGGCTGGCTGGAGGAATACTGCAAACAGGTCGTCGCGGGCCTGAAAAAAGAGGGCGTGGTGTACGACCTGATGGCCAACGTGCATATCAGCAGTGCCGCCGGTACGGTCAAAAACGAGCTTGACCTTGCCTTGACCGCACGCAACCGCCTGCATTTGATCGAATGCAAAACGGCGAAACTGACACTCAAGGACGGTGACGAGACCAAGGGGGCCCAGGCCGGTTACAAGCTCGATACGCTGCGCGATGTGACCGGGGGCAGTTTTGCCAGGGCGATGCTGGTCAGCTTTCAGCCGCTGTCCGACATGGACCGGATGCGCTGTCAGAGCTACGGCATCAGCCTGGTCGAGGCCCAACATCTGCCCCGTTTGCGCGAAAAACTGCTGGAATGGATCCGATCGTAAACGCGGCGAGAAACCCTTTGCGCGGATCTCCGGCGCCAAAATTGACAAACGCGTAACGTGTTGATATGAAAGGGAAAACTCGATCTGGCGTCTGCGAGATCCGCGCAAAACGAAAAAGTCGAGTGTTTTTGGCAGGTTAGCTCTTTGACAACCAATGAAAACGGCCGATTGTAGACACGGATTTCTTCTCATGAGAGGAGATCCGCGCAAATGGGGTGTTAACATGCTGGAAATATTACGAAAAATGGGAGGGCTGTAGGAATAGACCTGATTCAAAAAGGGATTACGACGCGGGCGGATAGACGGCCGGCCTTTCGGGATGGCCATGGGTAGGAATAGACCTGATTCAAAAAGGGATTACGACAAGCGCCTGTTGAAGTGCACCATTAAAATCTTCCTTTGTAACACGTAGGAATAGACCTGATTCAAAAAGGGATTACGACGTTGGGGCAAATCCCTGCTGGCATCTTGCCACCATTGTAGGAATAGACCTGATTCAAAAAGGGATTACGACCCCGGCATTTTCGCCGTAGCGGTTGAGCCATGCCCGCAATGCTTGTAGGAATAGACCTGATTCAAAAAGGGATTACGACCCATTGTTAGTGGCTCTTATCATTTTTACAATTTCAGCATGTAGGAATAGACCTGATTCAAAAAGGGATTACGACATGTCTGTCGGGTTCTGGCATTTGCTAAACCAGGACTCCGTAGGAATAGACCTGATTCAAAAAGGGATTACGACAAGTCGTCGAACCCGTCACTCCACTCCGGGACTTCTACCGCGTAGGAATAGACCTGATTCAAAAAGGGATTACGACACGGTATGTTTTGGTG
>CAZCUR010000114.1:0-5662 GCA_964501815.1 uncultured Geothermobacter sp. | reverse complement strand
TCAGGGCATGGCCGGCTGCGACGCGGTCATCCATCTGATCGGCATCATCCGCGCATTCCCCGCGCGCGGCATCACCTTCGACAAGCTGCACGTTCAGGCGACCGAACGCGTGGTCGCCGCCTGCCGCAAAAACGGCATCCGTCGTTATCTGCATATGAGCGCCAACGGCACCCGTCCGGATGCAGTCTCCCCCTACCACCAAACCAAATGGCGGGCGGAGGAGCGGGTGCGCCAATCGGAGCTGGACTGGACCATCTTCCGGCCGTCCCTCATCTACGGCCCCGGAGACCAGTTCGTCAACATGCTCGCCGGCCAGGTGCGCAAATTGCCCCTGGTGCCCGTCATCGGCGACGGCAACTACCGCATGAGCCCGGTGGCGGTTCAGGATGTCGCCTCAGGCTTCGTCCGCGCCCTGGAACGACCGGCCACCATCAAGCAATGCTACCATTGCGGCGGGCCCAACAGCCTGAGCTACAACGAGATTCTCGACATCATCGGCCGGGTTCTGGGTAAAAAGAGCGTTCGCAAACTGCACCATCCGGTCGGCCTGCTGCGTCCCTTGGTCGGCTTGCTCGAAGGCTTCAGCGCCTTTCCCCTGACCCGGTCGCAGATGACCATGCTGCTGGAAGGCAACGAGGTCGATCCCACCGCCTGGGCCAAGGACTTTGACATCGACCCCATCCCCTTCGAGGAAGGCATCCGCGCTTACCTGAACTAACCGATTCTGGACATCCACGGTCGCTGGCCCCATAATGCCGGCATGTCCACCGGTCCCGGGAGTCCGACATGCGCCTGACCATCAAGATTGCCTTCGCCCTGGTGCTGACCCTGGCGATTTTCTTCTCCATCCACAGCTGGCAGTCGATCCAGCGTGAACGCGAGAAGATCAAGGCCAGCCTCAGCCGCGAAGCCCGTCTGGTTGCCGGCACCCTGGCGAAAATGGTCGACGAAATCATGGAACAGCAGGGGCTTCCGGCCGCACTCCTCTTTCTCGAACGCGCCGGCAATCTCGGGCGCGACCTGCGGGTGCGCTGGGTCTGGCTGGGTCCCGGCGTCGAAGAACGCTTTGCCCCCATTGACGACGACAAACTGGCCGACGCCCGCCCCGGCGAGCCGGTCACCATCCTGGCCGAAACCCATGCCGGCGAGGACTACCTGTTCACCTACATGCCGGTTGCGACCCCCGACGGCCGCCTCGGCGCCATCGAAGTCAGTGAATCCCTGCAGGAGATGCGGGGTTACGTCGGTGAAAATGTGCGCCGCTCCGCCTTCACCCTCGGCGCCGGCATCGCCTGCAGCCTGCTGCTGATTACCGTGATCGGCAGTTTCTGGGTCGACCGTCCGGTACGCCGGCTGGCGGCCGAGGCCGACCGCATCGCTTCGGGGGACTTCTCCGCCCCGCTGCACGGCTTCGGCCAGGATGAGTTCGGCGAACTGGCCCTGGCGCTGGAACGGATGCGTGACCAGCTTGCCTCGGCACGCAACGCCGAGCAGCTGCGTCTCGAGGCCCTGGAAAAACTGCGGCACACCGAGCGCCTGGCCACCCTGGGACGGCTGTCGGCAGGCATGGCGCACGAACTGGGGACCCCGCTCAATGTCATTTCGGGACGCGCCAAGATGCTGCAAAGCATGACCGACGACGAAAACGTCCGCCGCAGCGCCGGCATCATTTTCGAGCAGGCCGAGCGCATGACCACCATCATGCGCCAGCTGCTCAACTTCGCCCGACGCAACCCGCCGCGCAAGACCGCCGTCCATCCCGAACAGTTGCTCACGGCCGTCTGTGACCTGCTGGCCGCCGCCGCGGACAAGCAGCAGGTGCGCATCGAACGCCAGTGTGATCTCGAGGGCGTCCATCTCATGGCCGATGCCGGGCAGATTCAGCAGGTGCTGGTCAATCTGGCGATGAACGGCATTCAGGCGATGGCGGATGGCGGTGTTCTGACCCTGCGCTGCTACCGGGCCGGCAACGCCCAGCCCCCCGAGGAGGTGGAACCGGCCGACAGCTGGCTGGCCATCGACGTGACGGACCAGGGCTGCGGCATCCCGGAGGACCATCTCGATCACCTGTTTGATCCCTTCTTCAGCACCAAGGATGTCGGCGAAGGAACCGGTCTGGGACTGTCGATCGCCTGGGGGATCGCCCGGGATCACGGCGGCTGGATCGGTGTCCGCAGCCAGGTGGGACAAGGCAGCACCTTCACCCTCTATTTGCCCGATGAGGTCAGGGAGACGACGGCATGAACCGGGACATCCATCCTGTGGTGCTGGTTGTCGACGATGACCAGGCCATGCGCGAGATGCTGGCTGAAGATCTGGGGCGGCGCGGCTATGACGTTCTCGACGCCCCGGACGCCAGGGCGGCCCATGAGCTGCTCACCGGTCACGACATCGATATGGTTCTCACCGACCAGAACATGCCCGGGACCAGCGGTGTCGAGTTCTGCCGCCAGCTGCACCGCGACCGCCCCGATCTGCCGGTGCTGATTATCACCGCCTTCGGTTCTCTCGATACCGCCATTGAAGCCCTGCGCGCCGGCGCCTACGACTTTGTCACCAAACCGGTCGATCTCGACCTGCTGGACCACGCCCTGAAACGGGCTTTTCAGCACCGCCAGCTGCAGCGCAAAGTGCGCCTGCTCGACGCCGAAATCGCCCGGGTGCGCCCAAGCAGCGATCTTTTGGGCGACAGCAGCGCCATGCGGGAAATCAAGGAACTCATCACCCGCGTCGCCCCTCTGGACACCTCGGTGCTGGTCACCGGAGAATCGGGCACCGGCAAGGAACTGGCCGCGCGCGCCCTGCATCGGCAAAGCGGCCGCAGCGGGAGCTTCGTCGCTGTCAACTGTGCCGCCCTGCCCGAAACCCTGCTGGAAAGCGAACTGTTCGGCTACCGCAAGGGCGCCTTTACCGACGCCCGGGAAAACCGCGCCGGGTTGTTTCTTGACGCCGACGGCGGCACCCTGCTGCTCGACGAAATCGGTGAGATGCCCCTGGCGCTGCAGCCCAAGCTGCTGCGCGTTCTCGAAGAAAAGAAGGTGCGCGCCATCGGCGGCAGCCGGGAGGTCAGTGTCGATGTGCGCATCGTCGCCGCCACCCACCAGGACCTGGAACAGGCGGTCGCGCAGGGACGTTTCCGCGAGGACCTCTTTTACCGCCTGAACGTCATTACCCTGGAAATGCCCCCTCTGCGTGAACGGGGCAACGACATCCTGCTGCTGGGCCAGACCTTCTGCGCCGAATTCGCCGGACGCATGCACAAGCCGGTCAAGGGGCTGTCGGAGTCCGCCGCCGCCCTGCTGCTGAGCTACCGATGGCCGGGCAACGTGCGCGAGCTGCGCAATGTGATCGAACGCGCCGTCGCCCTGACCCGGCACGACCGCATCACGGTCGAGGACCTGCCCGCCAGGCTGCGCGCCGCGCAACCCCATCAGCACCTGCCGGAACTTGAAGAGGGGGCCAAGCTGCTGCCGCTGGCCGAAGTCGAGCGCCGCTACATCGAACGTGTGCTCGATGCCTGCGACGGCAACCGCTCGGTCGCGGCCCGGATCCTCGGCATCGACCGCAAGACCCTCTACCGCAAGCTGCAGACCGACCACTGAGGCATTTTGCCCCAGCGAGGCACATCGCCCCATCCCCTTGCCGGCCCCAACCCTGTAAAAACGGCCTTTGGGCTTGGCACACTCCCTGCTTAACTCCTGCCTGACTGTCGAAAAGCTCACGAATCATGAACACTGAAATGCGGAACAACTGTAGCCATATCCTCCTGGCCGAAGACGACGATGCCATGCGCGACATGCTCGCCTTCTGCCTCTTCCGCGAAGGCTACCGGGTGAGCACCTGTGGTGACGGCCTCAGCCTCTACCGCCTCCTGGAGGCTGGGGCCCCTGATTTCGACCTGGTGATCACCGACATCCGCATGCCGGTTTTGACCGGAACCGAAGTCCTCGAAGCGATTGCAGAGCTGAAGCACAAACCGCCCGTCCTGTGCATGACCGCCTTCGGGGATGAAGCGACCCGTGAGCAGGCCTGCCGACTCGGCGCCGTCGACCTGCTCGACAAACCCTTCGACATCGACGATTTCATCGACAAGGTCAAGGCCCTGTGCCCCCCGGCACGCCCGGCCCTGGCCCTGTAACAAACAGCCAACACATCGACGGAGGTATCCCACGATGCAACCGCGCGCAAACCTCTTCAGCAGACTCATTCTCAGCCTTTTTGCCGTGGCCTTGCTGCTGCCGGCCGCGCCCGGACCGGCATGGGCCCAGCAGGACGCCATTGAAAACCTCAAGCAGACCGGCCAGGCCTTCCGGTCGGTGGCGAAAAAAGTCTCCCCCGCCGTGGTCTTCATCAAGGTGGAAAAGGAGTCGGAGGTGGTCATGCCGGAGTTCCCCTTCGGCGATGAATTTTTCCGCCGTTTTTTCGGCGCGCCGCCGATGCCGGAACACCAGCCGAAAACCCGCAAGCGCAAAGCGGTCGGCCAGGGTTCCGGATTCATCATTTCGCCTGACGGCCTGATCATGACCAACAACCACGTGGTCGGCGACGCCGACAAGGTGACCGTGCGCCTGCTCGACGGCCGCGAGTTCACCGCCGACACCATCGGCACCGACCCGGCCACCGACATCGCCCTGATCAAGATCGACGAAACCGATCTGCCGTTTCTCAAACTGGGTGACTCGGACAAGCTTGAGGTCGGCGACTGGGTGCTGGCGGTCGGCAATCCCTTCGGACTGTCGCACACGCTGACCGCCGGTATCGTCAGCGCCAAGGGCCGCAGCGGTATCGGCCTGAACGACTACGAAAACTTCATCCAGACCGACGCCGCCATCAATCCGGGCAACTCGGGCGGGCCGCTGGTCAATCTCGATGGTGAGGTGGTCGGCATCAACACCGCCATCTTCAGCCGCAGCGGCGGCTACATGGGCATCGGATTTGCCATCCCCATCAATATGGCCAAGAAGATTCGCGACCAGCTGGTCAAACACGGCAAGGTCATTCGCGGCCGTCTCGGGGTCTACATCCAGGATCTCACCCCTGACCTGGCCGAATCCTTCGGCATCGACAAAAACAAGGGGATTCTGGTCGCCCAGGTGATTGAGGATTCCCCGGCGGAAAAGGCGGGGCTCAAGCGCGGTGACGTCATCCTGCGTATCGACGGCGACCCGGTCGGCAAGGTCGCGGACTTCCGCAACCGCATCGCCCTGACCGCCCCCGGCACCAAGGTCACCCTGCTGGTGCTGCGCGACGGGAAGAGAAAAAAAATCAAGGTGACCATCGGGGCCATGGAAGACCAGCAAACCGCCAAGACCGGAACCAGCTCCATCAGCAGCTACGGACTGTCACTTCAGAGTCTGACCCCGGAGCTGGCCGAGCGGCTTGGCTATGAAGGGGAAAAGGGCGTGCTGGTGGCCGGGGTCGAAGCCGGATCGCCGGCCGAGGAAGCCGGCATTGAACGCGGCGACCTGATCCAGGAAGTCAACCGGGTCAGCGTCACCACCCCGGCCGAGGTGCGCGAGGCGCTGAAGAAGAGTCGTGGCGGCAAGGCCCTGCTGCTGGTGCGCCACGGAGAGACCACCCGCTACCTGGCCCTGCATCCCAAAGATTAGATCCGCCAACGAGATCCGCTCTCGTTGCCTCCTTGGGCGCCCGGCAGGGCGCC
>CAZCUR010000113.1:0-6032 GCA_964501815.1 uncultured Geothermobacter sp. | reverse complement strand
CGGCCAGGTCAGCTGGCCTGGTGGCAGAGAGTACAGAAGCGGCGCAGAACCAGGGTACGGTCGGGAAGCTCGGCCACGGCGTCGAGCAGATGCTGCATGGCGCTGTCGCTTTGCAGGTGTGGCCGCTGGTGGCGGATGTAGTGACGTATCGCCGCGGCGTCGAATTCCGGATGGAACTGCACACCCCAGGCCTTGGGGGCGAAGCGCACGGCGTGGTGCGGTTCACAGGTGTTGCCGCCCAGGACAACGGCGTCTGGCGGCAGTTGTACCACAGACTGTCGGTGGGTGGCGTAAACGGAAAAGGACTGCGGCAGATTCTGAAACAGCGCATCATCGGCGGCCGCTTCGGTCAGGGTTACCCCGACCTGGCCGATTTCCAGCCCGCCGGGGTGCCAGCCGACCCGGCCGCCGAGGGCGTGGGCGAGCAGCTGATGACCGTAGCAGATACCGAGCACCGGCAGCTGCCGGGCGATGGCGCGCCGCAGCCAGCTGCTCCACAACTCCAGGTCCGGGCCGCCGTCGGTCACCATGCGGTGCGAGCCGGTGATGATGACGCCGCTCAGTTGTTCCGGCTCCGGCAGCGGCACCTGGATGCCGTCGGCGACGACAAAGTGCTGCGAGGGCAGGCCGGTGCCGGCGATGGTCCAGTCCTCGAAATCGCCTCTTTGCGCCGCATAGTCCGGGAAGGTGCCGCCGGTTTTCAGAATCAGGATCATGGTGTCAGGATAGACGAACCGGCACCGGTCTGGCAAAGGGGCGGTTTCGGGCGTACCTCATGCCCGAAGGTCGACTTCGGAAAAATCGACCATGCGGCCGGCCTGTTCGTCCCAGAGTTTGACCCGGGCGCAGGCCAGACTCTGGCGCAGGGTCATCGGCTCTTTGGCGGCGAGGGCCGGAACCGCCTGCTGGCATGCCGGCAGAAAGTAGTTGGGGATGCGCGGCTTGAGATGGTGGATGTGATGATAGCCGATGTGTCCTGAAAGCCAGTCCAGTACGGCGGGCAGCCGGTAGTAGGAACAGCCCTCCATGGCGGCCCTGAGGGGATCCCACTGTTCTTTGCGTGCCCAGTAACCGCCTTCGAACTGATGCTGAACGTAGAACAGCCAGATGCCCATGGCGCCGGCCAGCCACAGCACCAGAATCTGGATGGTCAGGTAGGCGCGCCAGCCGATGACGGCGGCGACGGCCATGGCAACAAGGACCAGCAGCAGGTTGGTCAGAATGACGCTCATCGCTTCCTGGCGCCGTGCCCGGCGGTCAGGCAGCCGGTTGTGCAGCAGGAAGTTGAACAGGGCGCCCAGACCGAGCAGCACCAGGGGGTGGCGGTAGAGCCGGTAGGCCAGGCGCTTCCAGCGTGAGGCGTTGCGGTATTCAGCGACGGTCATGGTCCAGATGTCGCCGAAACCGCGTGCGTCCAGGTTGGCATAGGTGGCGTGATGGCGCAGGTGGGCGAACTGCCAGTCTTCGAACGAGGTGAAGACCATCAGGCCGAACAGGTAGCCGAAGAAGGTATTGGCTTTTTTGCTGGAGAAAAAACTGCCGTGAACGCAGTCGTGAAACAGGATGAAGATGCGCACCAGGAAGCACGCGGCCAGAACAAGAATGACGCCGGTCACCGGCCAGGGCGCGCCGGTTTCCAGACAACGGACGGCCAAAATCCAGAGCAGCAGGTAGGGGCCGACGCTGTTGACGATCTGCCACAGGGCGCGGCGGGTGTCGCTGTGGCAGAAGGGAGACAGCTGTGGGTGCCAGTCGGGCCAACGGCGGCCCTTGTTGGCCGGTCGGGATGTTGCCGCAGGCATGGTTGCTGAGGACCCTCCTTTTTCAGCCCGAACTTGCGCGCTCCGTTCGGGCCGGGTTTTTTCCGGAAAATTAAAGCGGCTACAGCCGGAATTTTCAAGTGGCTGGATCGCGCCTCGACCGGTATCCCTTTCAGTTTTTCAGTTCGGCGGGCGCCGGTTCCATGTCCCCTGCCTTGTTCTCGATGTAGATCGAACGGCTCGGGAAGGCGATCTCGAGCCCCAGCTCCTCCAGAATCTCCATGATCTTCAGGCAGACGTCCTGGCGGGCGTCGAGGTACTCGGCCCAGACCGTGGTGCGGGTGAAGCAGTAGACCATGATGTCCAGGGAACTGGGAGCGAAGTCGGTGAAGTTGACCAGGAAAAAGTCCTGGTCAATGGCCGGGTGTTCGCGCAGCATCTGGCGGATCGCCTCGACCGCCCGGCGCATCTGCCCGGGGGTGGTGCTGTAGGTGACGCCCACGGTCAGCTTGATGCGCCGTTTGGGCATGCGCGAGAAGTTGTTGATCGCCTGATTGGCGATGACCGAGTTGGGCACCGATATCAGGGTCTTGGCAAAGGTGCGGATCTTGGTGGAACGGAAGCCGACCTCCTCGACCGTCCCTTCCAGGTCGCCGGTCTTGATCCAGTCCCCCAGGCCGAAGGGGCGATCGACCAGGATCATGATCGAGCCGAAGACGTTGGCCAACGTGTCGCGCGCAGCCAGCGCCACGGCCAGACCGCCGATGCCGAGGGAAGCGAGCAGGCCGGAGACCGAGTAGCCGAGGTTCTGGATTACCATCAGCACCGCCATGGCGACGATGAAGACCCGGAGCAGCTTGCGGATGAAGGGGGCGAGGTGATCGTCCAGATCGGTTTCGGTCCGCTGCGACCAGCGGCGCAGAAACAAATCGACCACATCGACCAGATTGAACAGCGCCCAGGCGAGGCTGGCGGTGATGAGAATCTTGACCAGGGCGTCGCCGAAGGCGGCCAGGTCGACCGGCTCGCGCGGCAGGCCGAGCAGCTGCAGCGCCAGGGCAAAACCTCCGGTGAAAACCATCAGCTCCGTCGGTTTGCGTAACCCGTTCAGGGCCGCGTCGTCATACTGGCTGCTGGTGCGGGCCGCCAGGGGAAAGAGGATGCGCACAAAAAGCTGTCCCACCAGCCGCTTGACGATCAGTGTCAGCAGCAAAAGGCCGATGGCCGTGGCAAAGCGGCTCAGGGGGATGCCGAGGAAGGTCTCGGTGAAGATCTGCTGGATGGTTTCGAACATGGTGGGCTCCTTGCATTTTCACCACAGAGACCCAGAGCACACAGAGAAAACCCGGTTTGTAACGGAGAGTCGCCGAAAGGGGAATCGGGAGAGAAAGCCTTTCAGGAATTTGGGATAAAATAAGCCCCTGAAATCAGAGATTTGCTTTTTACCTCAGCCTCGTTGTTTCAGCAGTTGTTGCTCTCTGTGAACTCTGTGACTCGGTGGTGATCTTTTTGGCAAGCTTGCAGGATAACCGCAGCAATTTCAAGCTCTCCCGCTGTCATGCGCCGTGCATCTGCTACAATGGGGTGTGATCAACTTACAACCAGGGGAGAACCGATCATGAGCAAACAGACCTTTGACGCCCGCCGGACACTGACCGTGAACGGCAACGATTACGCTTTCTACGCCCTCGACGCGGTCGAAAAGGCCGGACTGGGTGATATCTCCCGCCTTCCCTTTACCCTCAAGGTGCTGCTCGAGAACCTGCTGCGCTTCGAGGACGGCGAGACCGTCACCCGCGCGGATGTCGCCGCCGTTGCCGATTGGCTCAGGCAGCGTCAAAGCGACCATGAGATCGCCTACCGGCCGGCGCGGGTGCTGATGCAGGATTTCACCGGCGTGCCGGCGGTGGTCGACCTGGCCGCCATGCGCGACGCGGTCAAACGCGCCGGCGGCGACCCGAAGCAGATCAATCCGCAGATTCCCGTCGATCTGGTCATCGACCACTCGGTCATGGTCGACAAGTACGCCATGCCCGAGGCCTTCGCCTACAACGTCGAAAAGGAGATGGAGCGCAACCGCGAGCGCTACGCCTTTCTGCGCTGGGGCCAGCTCGCATTCGACAACTTCCGCGTCGTGCCGCCCGGCACCGGCATCTGCCACCAGGTCAACCTCGAATATCTCGGGCGCACCGTCTGGATCGCGGAGCAGGACGGTGAAAAAGTCGCCTATCCGGACACCCTGGTCGGCACCGATTCGCACACAACCATGATCAACGGTCTCGCCATTCTCGGCTGGGGCGTCGGCGGCATCGAGGCCGAGGCGGCCATGCTTGGTCAGCCGATTTCGATGCTGATTCCCGAGGTGGTCGGCTTCCGCTTCACCGGTGCCCTGCGCGAGGGGGTGACCGCCACCGACCTGGTGCTCACCGTCACCGAGATGCTGCGCAAGTTCGGCGTCGTCGGCAAGTTCGTCGAGTTTTTCGGCGAAGGCCTGTCGCGCCTGTCCCTGGCCGACCGTGCCACCATTGCCAACATGGCGCCCGAGTACGGCGCCACCTGCGGCTTCTTCCCCATCGACCAGGTGACCCTTGACTACCTGAAGCTGACCGGTCGCCCGGACGAAACCGTCGCCCTGGTCGAGGCTTACGCCAAGGAGCAGGGGATGTGGCGCTACGATGACGGCGCTGACCCGCTCTACACCGATGTGCTCGAACTCGACCTGTCCACGGTCCAGCCGAGCCTGGCCGGCCCCAAGCGCCCCCAGGACCGGGTCAATCTGGTCGACCTGAAGCAGGCGACGGAAAAGGCTATCCCGGAGGGTGAAAAGGACAAAAGCGAGCCGGTCGCCGGCACCGACTACAGCCTGAAGCAGGGGGATGTGGTCATTGCCGCCATCACCTCCTGCACCAACACCTCCAACCCGGCGGTGATGATGGGGGCGGGGCTGCTGGCGAAAAAGGCGGTGGAAAAGGGGCTGAAACAGAAACCCTGGGTCAAGACCTCGCTGGCTCCCGGCTCCAAGGTGGTCACCGACTACCTGGAAAAAGCCGGCTTGCAGGGCTACCTCGACCAGCTCGGCTTCAACGTGGTCGGTTACGGCTGCACCACCTGCATTGGCAACTCGGGCCCGCTGGTCGGTCCCATCGCCGATGCCATCAGTTCAGGCGACCTGACCGTCTGTTCGGTGCTGTCGGGCAACCGCAACTTCGAGGGGCGTGTCCACAGCCAGACGCGCGCCAACTGGCTGGCTTCGCCGCCGCTGGTGGTGGCCTTCGCCCTGGCCGGCACCACCCGCATCAACCTGGAAACCGAGCCGCTGGGCGAGGACGCCGACGGCAACCCGGTCTATTTGAAGGATATCTGGCCATCCGACGCCGAAATCGCCGAGGCGGTCAGGCTGGTTTCGGCCGACATGTTCCGGGAAAAATACGCCGATGTCTTTACCGGTGAGCCGAGCTGGCGCGACCTGCCGGTGCCCGAGGGGGAGACCTATGCCTGGGATCCCGATTCCACCTATGTGCGCGAACCGACCTTCTTCAGCGTGCGTGATCAGCTGTCTGACGGGATCGAAGGTTTTGCCGGTGCACGTCTGCTTGCCAAACTGGGGGATTCCATCACCACCGACCACATCTCTCCGGCCGGCGCCATTCTCGCCTCCAGTCCGGCCGGCGTCTACCTGCGCGAACACGGTGTCGAGCCGGCCGATTTCAACTCCTACGGCTCAAGGCGCGGCAATCACGAGGTGATGATGCGCGGCACTTTCGCCAATATCCGGCTGAAAAACGAACTGGCGCCGGGGACCGAGGGCGGTTTCACAAGAGGGCCGGACGGCGAGGTGACCACCATCTTCGAGGCTTCCATGTCCTACCAGAAGCAGGGGACGCCGCTGATTATCGTCGCCGGCCGCGAGTACGGCACCGGCTCCAGCCGCGACTGGGCCGCCAAGGGGACGTTGCTGCTGGGGGTGAAGGCGGTGATTGCCGAAAGTTTCGAGCGTATCCACCGTTCCAACCTGGTCGGCATGGGGGTGCTGCCGCTGCAGTTCCCCGATGGGGTGACACGTGACACGCTTGGCTTGACCGGTGAGGAGAGCTTTGATTTGGCTGATATCCCGGCGCCGGTCGAACCCGGCATGACCGTGGCGCTGACCATCCACCGTGCCAATGGCAGCAGCGAAACGGTCGATCTGCTGTGCCGGCTCGATACCCACAACGAGATCCGCTACTTCCAGGCGGGGGGGATACTCAACTACGTGCTGCGGAGGATTGTGAA
>CAZCUR010000112.1:0-6062 GCA_964501815.1 uncultured Geothermobacter sp. | reverse complement strand
GCGCGACGGTCAATCGAGCTGGTCGACCAGGACCGTGATACCTCCTGGAAAGGGGTCAATCATCTGATAGCGCCGGATCGAGTCAAGATGCTTCTTCTCCAGAACCGTCCCCTCTTTGAGCAGCATCAGGCCCGAACCGCTTTTAAGGTCTTCGGCCAGCACCATGCCGGCTCGCAGTTCTTCGGGCCGCAGAATCGCTCCAACCTTGTTACCGGAGCAGATCATCTGGCCATAGTGCTCGATGACGGGACGCCTGAGCAGAGGGTAGAGGTGGGGGTCAAAGCGGCTGCCGGTCTGCTCTTCGACCTGTGCCAGAGCCTTTTTGATGCGCACCAGGTCGCACTTGCCCTTGAGCAGATGATCCACCTGGTCGGCCATGGCAATGATCCGCGCTCCCAGGGGGATATTCTCCCCGGCAAGACGGTCCGGCCCTCCGCCACCGTCGTACCATTCGTGATGATGCCGCACCAAAAGCCCTGCCGGACGAAGGCGTTCGATTTTGTCAATGGCCAGCTGACCAAGCACCGGATGGCGCAGGTAGCGGGCCAGGTCGTCTCCAGCCAGGTCGTCCTGGGTTTTGCCGAGCAGAGTCTCCGGCAGAGCCACCTTGCCGATGTCATGCAGCAGGGCGGCCTCGACAATCGTTTCAACCTCCTCTTCGGCGAGGTCGAGGGCCCGGGCCGTAGCCTCGGACAGGGCGGCGACATTGTGGGCATGGCCGCTGGCGTTGGGGTCACGCTGTTCCACCAGGGTCGAAAGAGCTTCAATGGTGCCGCGCAAGGCCCATTTCAGGCCTGCGTTCTGCTCGCCGAGCAGCTCGTTTTTCTGCCGGATTTCTGCGGTCTGCTCCAGGACACGTTTTTTCAGATTGGCATTCCAGGCGGCCAGCTGCTCGTTTTTTTCCTCGATCACCTTTTGCAGGTGGCGGTTTTCCAGCAACAGGCGATAGCGCCCGAGTTCGCCGCGCACAATTTGCAGCAGCTCGTCGTTGTCCCAGGGCTTTTTGATATAGCGGCAGGCGCCCCCCTCATTGATGGCGGCCATGGCTGCCTCGATGTCGGCGTACCCGGTGAGCACAATGCGGGGCACCTCCGGCAGCAGCTCACGGGCCCGGGCAAGAAATTCGGCGCCGGACATCTGGGGCATGCGCTGGTCGGAGACAATCAGGCCGATATTCTCCTCGGTCTCCAGCACCTTGAGCCCTTCGGCACCGGAGCTGGCCGTCAGGGTTTCGAATTCTTCATCGATGGTCAGCCGGCGCAGGGATGACAGGACATTGGCCTCGTCATCGACAAACAGGACCTTGAGATCGCTCAGTTTTGGGACATCAGACATAACTTCTCTCCCAGTTCGTCTGCCGAATCCCCGCCACACGGACAACCACCGGCAAGGTCGGCCAGTCCCAGAACCAGTCCTTCCTGGTCACTGGTTTCGATCCTGGACAGCCAGTAGCGCAAGGTCCGGTCACCGACCTGGATATCTCCGTGCAGACACCGCTTTTCCTCCAGGGAGTCGATCATCCTGTTGACCTGTTCCGGCAGAACCTCCTCGCGATTCATGCCGACCACAAAGGCATTCTCCTGCCCCAGCAGATTCATGGCAGCGGCATTGGTGCGCACAATCATGCCGTCGAAGTCAAAACCGACCACCCCTACCGGCAGAGCATCGAGAACGGTCTGGGATATTTTCAGTGCCTGATTCTGGAACTGCAGTTCTTCGGTCCGTTTTTCAACCAGCTGTTCCAGGGTGTCATTCATTTTCTGCAACTGCTCGTTGCTGGCCCGCAGCTTTTCGAGCAGTTCCCGGTTTTCCTTCTGCAGAAAATAGTGTTCCAGGGCCGTCTGCAAGGTCACCTTCAGCTCATCGTCGTTCCAGGGTTTGGGGATGAACTTGTAGATCTGGCCTTCGTTGATGGCGGCGACGATGCAGGCGGCGTCGGCATAACCGGACAGGACAATACGGATGGTGTCGGGCCAACGCTCCCGCACCTGGCCAAGAAAATCGACCCCATTCATGCCGGGCATGCGAAAATCGCTGATGACCAGCTGGATCTCGTCTTCCTGCTCCAGAATCTCCAGCCCCTCGGCCGCCGACTCGGCCGTCAGGATCTCCCAGTCATCGTCGATAAAAATGCGCCGCAGGGCCTTGAGCACGTTACGCTCGTCATCGACGCACAGGATGCGTATCTCTTTGTCAACCGGTTTGTACCTGATCTCCATGGTCCCCCTCTCTGCAGGAATTATCGGCCCCCGGGATCCTTGCCTTCATCATCCGGAGCCGGAGCCCCGGACAGGGGCAGGTAGATAAAAAAGCTGGTTCCCACACCAACCTGACTTTCGACGTCGATGCGCCCGCCGTGCTTGTGCACGATATCCCAGGAGATGCTCATGCCCAGCCCTGTCCCCTTGCCGACCTCCTTGGTGGTGAAGAAGGGTTCAAAAATCTTTTCCCGGATCTCATCGGGGATGCCGCAGCCGTTATCCTGGATGTGCACCACCAGCTGGTCGTTGTCGACAAAGGTGCGCACCCAGATGTCCCCCTGGGTTTCGATCGCCTGGGCGGCATTGACCAGGATGTTCATGAACACCTGGTTGAGCTGCTGGGGGTAGCAGCGGATGCGGGGCACCTCGCCGAGCTCCTTGTGCAGGGTGGTTTTGTACTTGAGTTCGTTCCAGACGATGTTGATGGTGCTCTCCAGGCATTCATTGATGTCGGCCTCGGCATACTGGGACTGGTCGACCCGGGAGAAGCTCTTGAGGTTCTGGACAATGGTGCGCACCCGGTCGGCACCTTCGACCGATTCGGCAAGCAGATCAGGGATATCTTCGAGCAGGTAACTGATCTTGTGACTTTTGCGCAGCTGGTTCAGTTCGGCCCTGCGCTCTTCTGGCAGCGCGTCGCGGGCCTTTTCCAACTCCTCCAGATAGGCCCGGAGCTTGTCGACATACTTGCCCATGGTGGTCAGGTTGCTGCGAATGAAACCGACCGGATTGTTGATCTCATGGGCGACACCGGCGGCGAGCTGGCCGATGGAAGCCATTTTTTCGTTCTGCAGCAGCTTGGCCTGGGCCATCTTCAGGTCATCGAAGGCCTTTTGCAGCTTTTGGGTACGCTCGGCCACGCGCACCTCCAGCTCTTCATTGAGGGCAAGCAGCTGTTCCTCGGCGATACGGTGGTCGGTGATGTCAAAGGCGCTGCAATTGATCAGCAGCAGGTCCTCCCCCTCCTTACGCGGGGCCCCGGTCACCTGCATCCAGCGGTAACTGCCATCGGCACGGCGCAGACGCATCTCATCCGAGCGGGTCTGTCCTTTGGCCGCCGCCTGCAGCAGTGACAGAACCCTGCCCCTTTCCTCTTCGTGCACAACCGTTTCCAGACGAACGCTCTGGTCACACCCGGTGTATTCTTTCCAGCTGCGGTTGCCATACGTCACCTGGCCGTCGGGATCCAGCTCCCATATCAGCGCGGGGACGGCATCGGTCATGGCGACAAAGCGACGGTCAGCATTGTGCTGCAGCCGCCAGGCACGCTGCCGTTCCAGATTGGCACTGATAAATTCCCCCGCCATGCGCAACAGCCTGGCTTCGTCTTCGGTCCAGTGACGTTGAGAACGAACCGCATCGACCCCGATAAAACCGGACAGGCTTCCATCGAGCAACAGCGGCACCACCAGCAGGGCCTTGATTTCCTGAGCCTGCCAGTGCTCCTGCTCCACCTTGGCCTCCGGGGGCAAATCGGCAACAGAATCAACAGGCACCGGCACCTGATCCAGCATGCGCTTCCAAACCCAGGGCAGTTCGTTCACCGGGATGTTTTGCAGATTGGCGCGTTCCGGCTGGCAGTGATGCGAAACCCACTCGTGGGAATTGCTGATGGTCTGGGTCGGCTCATCAAAGCGGAACAGATAGCAGCGATCGACATCGAGAAAATGTCCGATTTCCGCCAGGGCAAAATCAATTCCTTCGTCAATCCGGTCTGACGGCAGCGACAGCAGCCAGCGGATGATGCCAAAGAGCAGGTCCTGACAGACCTGGGACTGCCCCGAAGAATCCGGGCTGCGCAGCTGAATGAAACAGCCCGAATCAAGCGGAAGCGCCTGCGCCAGCCACACTTCAGGCAGATGGGGCAGAACGTGTTGCCAGCGGCCCGGTCTTTGCCGCAGGCATTCCGACGATCCGTGGACACGACAGATCAGTTGACAGCAGTCATCATCCAACTTCAGATGATGCTCACGCGCCAGGTCAAGCATGGCGCTGTTTGCCGCCCGGACCCGTCCTTCGGCATCGGTTAGAACAGCCGGTGCCGGTATCCGATCGAGATCGACAGGACCGTGGGACGTCAGCCCGCCATGGTCTCTTTCAGGCTCTCCCATGCCGAATCCTCGTGACTGGAATTGGGGACGATGACCACCCGCTGTTCGGTATCTGGTTGCTTCTGTTCCGGAGGTTCGGAACGGATCGGAACAAGGACGGTAAAGGTCGTCCCTTCACCCGGTTTGGAGTCAACCTCGATGGTGCCGCCATGTTTGCGCACGATATCCCAGGAGATGCTCAGCCCCAGGCCTGTGCCCTGACCGACCTCCTTGGTGGTGAAAAAAGGCTCGAAAATCCGCTCGCGGACCTCTTCGGCAATCCCGCAACCGGTATCGCTGATGGCGACGGAGATATCCTGTTCGCCGGCCCGGGTAACAATCCTTATCTCACCCTCTTTTTCAATAGCGTGGGCGGCATTGACCAGCAGGTTCATAAAGACCTGATTCAGCTCCTGGGGCCGGCAGAAGGTTTTGGGCAGCACACCGTAGTCCTTGCTGACCTTTGCCTTGTACTTGAGCTCGTTCCAGATGACCTTGAGGGTCGCTTCCAGACATTCGTTCAGATCCGCCTGCTGCCATCCCTTGCTGTCCACCCGACTGAAGCTCTTCAGGTTCTGGACAATTTCCTTGACCCGCTCCATCCCCTGACGCGATTCGGCGATGAGGTCGAGGACATCCTCGCAAACGGCATTCAGTTTCAGTTCACGCTCGAGCCGCTTGAGGCGGTCAAGCTCTTCGCTGTTTCCGCCTTCTTCCAGCCATTGCCGGATTTGGCTGCGGAAGGTGAGAAGCCGCTCGAAATATTTGCCGAGGGTGCCGAGATTGGCATTGACGAACCCGACCGGATTGTTGATCTCGTGGGCGACACCGGCGGCGAGCTGGCCGATGGAGGCCATTTTCTCCTGCTGCAGCATCTGCGATTGCGCTGCCTTGAGCTGCCGGTTCAACTTGTCCAGCCGGTCCGCCTGTTCGGCCAGCTGGCGCTGGTTCTCTCCCATCTCTTCGACCATGCGCCAGGACTCGTCCAAGGCCTGTTCCAGTTGGGCTTCCGCCTGAACCTTTTCCTGAATGTAACCGTCGATGCGACGGGTCTGCCAGAGCAGAAACCCCATGGCCAAAAGCAAAACGACTGTCGGCAGTACCGACAACCGGATCAGCAGACCATGAAGGGCTGCCATGCGCTCACTGACATCAATGTAGAATTCGAATGCGCCGGCGAAGCGGCCATCCCGCATAATGGGGACATAAACTTCAACCACGTCCCGGGCGAAACGCTGGTCTTCCAGCGACCTTTCATCCCGCCTGACCAGCTTGGCAAAGGTTTTTCCCGACGCCACGTCGCGATGAAAGTAGTCGTGGGTGTTGCGTTTGCCGACATCCTCGATGTCGGTGGAATAGATGGTCTGACCGTCGTCCAGAAACAGTTTCAGCTTCATCAGGTCGATATCGCCGACCACCCGCCTGAACTCCTCGGCCAGATAATCGGGGACCATGCCCCGTTTCAGCCAGTCCTGCCAGTTGTCCTCGCTCAGCAGGACCCGGGTCAGCAGACGGCTGATTTTACGGGAGTCCTGTTCGACCTGTGTGACGGTGTTCCGGACAAAGTGGGGATAGACGTAGAGGAGATTGATGACCGGCATGCCGATGCCGACCAGCAGGCAGATGAGAGCCATCACCGCCAGGGTATGCCGCTTGCCGCCTTTATCTGCCATCCTCGATTACTCCGTTGCCAGAACCTGTATCTGCGACG
>CAZCUR010000111.1:0-6362 GCA_964501815.1 uncultured Geothermobacter sp. | reverse complement strand
AGGCCGTGTGACGACTTTTTTCATTCGTCCTTGTCCCCGGCAAGAGGCATCGGCTATAAAGCAGACACCCAAAGAAAGGCAGACTGACATGTCCGGCTCAACACAGGAAAAAATTTCCCTCGAACAGGCCCTGGTTCTGCGCGACCGTGGCTGCCTTCTGGTCGATGTCCGGTCTCCGGCCGAGTTCGAGGAGACCACTATTCCCGGTGCCATCAATGTCCCCTTATTCGATAACGATGAGCGCCATCGGGTCGGTCTTTGCTACAAGCAGGAGGGCCGTCGTCAGGCCCGGCGTCTTGGGGTGGACATCGTCAGTCCAAAGATTCCTGCGCTGATAGCCGCCGTGGAAGACGGCCTGCAACGGGCCGTCCCGCCGGTGGTGGTGTTCTGCTGGCGTGGAGGCATGCGCAGCCATGCACTGACCACCTTTCTCAATCTGGCCGGTATTCCTGCCCGGCAGCTGGAGGGCGGTCACAAGGCCTTCCGACGCCATGTCTGCCGGTTTTTTGAACAGGGGAACTGGGGGCGGCTTCTGGTTTTGCGGGGATTGACCGGGGTTGGCAAGACCCGCCTGCTCAAACGTCTGGAGGCGGAAGGGGAGCCGGTGATCGATCTCGAGGGACTGGCCAATCATCGTGGGAGCGCTTTTGGAGCGCTCGGCCTGCCGCCGCAACCGTCACAGAAGTGGTTCGAGGCCCGGCTTTGGGACAGATTGCGTCGTGTTCCCCCTGAAGGTTACGTCCTGACCGAAGGGGAAAGCCGTCACATTGGCCGCATCATTCTGCCCGAGCGGTTTTTCGCCAGTCTGCAGCAGGAAGTCAGTCTGTGGGTGGAGGCCCCCATGGAGCGACGCATCGATGTGATTCTTGGCGACTATCCCGCTCGGGACCGGTTGCGCGAGGCATTCATCCGTCCTATCGAAGCAATCCGGCCGATTCTGGGCGGAACCCGTACCGCTGAGCTGCTGCAGATGCTTGAAGCCGGTCGCTGGCGGGAGCTCGTACGGGCTCTTATGGTCGATTACTACGATCCGCGCTATCTGCATACCCTGCCCCAAAAGCGTCTGCAGATCTGGGCTCCGGATGAGGACACCGGTCTGGCCAACCTGAAGTCCGCCGTTCGCAGAATTCTTGATCAGCCTCCCGGCCAGATGCCCCTTGACCCGGCCGCCCATCAGGGTGGATAGTGAAGACGAACCTGAACGGAGGGACCATGGGGCGGACAATTCCCCGTGAAGAGAGCAACAGCCTGTGTCGCCGCTGCCTGCGCAGCTGCCGGCAGTCTGAGAATGTCCTGTTGCTGGAGTGCCCCCGTTTTCAGCCCCGTCCTTTCAAAAGTCCCGAGTACGCCTTTTCCCAACTCAATCTTTTCGGCGAATAATTTTCCGCAATCGCCCCGGCTGCCGCAGCGGCGTCTCCGGTGAGTTTTGCTCTTTTCGCAGGGTTCAGGCTTCTGAAGCGATGCGGTCGAGAAAGTCAACGACCCGGGGTGTGAACTTGTCCGGCTCCACCAGGAAGGAATCGTGTCCATAGTCGGACTCGATCAGATGGTATTCCGCCGGCTGTCCCAGTCGCTCGAGGATTTCGATGACCTCCTCCGTCAGGTAGGGAGGATAGAGCCAGTCCGAGGTAAAGGCGAACCAGAGGGACGGGCAGGTCAGGTTTCTGAGGGCCTCTTCACGACTGTCGAAGCCCCAGGCCAGGTCGTAGAGGTCGAGGGCTTTGGCCAGGTAGAGGAAGCTGTTGGTGTCGAAGCGGTCGACAAAGTTGCCCCCGTTGTAGGCGAGGTAGTTTTCCACTTCAAAGCGGCCGAAAAAGTCGAACAAGCCGTCCCGGGCGGAAAAGCGGCGACCAAACTTCAGTTGCATGGAGCGATCGGACAGAAAGGAGATATGGCCGATGGCCCGGGCAAGGGCGAGGCCGTCGGCCGGTGGATGTTCGGGTTTGTAGTTGCCCTTTTTCCACATCGGGTCATTGTAGATGGCCTGCCGCGCCACCGCGTTCAGGGCGATGGCCATGGGGGATGTCCGCCCGCAACCGGCGATGGGAATGATGCTGCGCACTCTTTCGGGAAAATGAATCCCCCACTCAATCGCCTGCATGGCCCCCATGGAGCCGCCGATAACCGTCAGCAGGCGATCGATGCCGAGATGGTCGATGAGCAGGGCCTGGGCCCGGACCATGTCGCGCACCATCAGAACGGGAAAGCTCAGGTTGTAGCGTCTGCCGGTGCGGGGATTGATGCTGGTCGGTCCGGTCGAGCCCTTGCACGAGCCGATAACGTTGGAACAGATGACAAAGTAGCGGTCGGTGTCCAGAACCTTGCCGGGACCGATCATGTCATCCCACCAGCCCGGTTTGCGGTCGTCAGGGTGATGGCGCCCGGCGGCGTGGGCGTCGCCGGTCCAGGCATGGGTCACCAAAATGGCATTGCTGCGGCGGTCGTTCAGGCGGCCGTAGGTTTCGTAGGCGAGGGTGATCGGCCCGAGCAGGCGACCACTCTCCAGTTGCAGCTCGACCTCAAAGGTGACCTGTTCGGTTGTGACGATGCCGACCGAGCGGCTGTCATCCTGACTCATGGTTCACATCCCAAACAAAAAGCCCCTTCCCGGGAGGGGAAGGGGCCTGGATGGGCTCGTTGTCCTGAGCGTCTCCGGCTCCGTCCTCATCTCCCCCGGGAACCTTGCAGTCGGTCCGGGCAGGAATTAGCACCTGGCACCCGCATGCGGGCCGGTTGCTGTGGCTTCACAGGGCCTGTCCCTCCACCACTCGCGATAAAGACGTCCGTTGTTTTCCGGGCACTTTAGCCAATGCCTTGAGAGCTGTCAATCGATTCCGGCAGCGAAGTGGTCTGGCCTTAAAAAGTTTTTCCTTGTGAGACAAAGTTTGGCGGGGCAAAATATGGCGACTTTTGCATCCCCGGAGGTTGCCATGAATTTTCTGATCCGAATTGTCCGTATCATCGACGGCCTGAATGAGTGGGTCGGGCGGTCCGTCGCCTGGTTGTCGACCCTGCTCGTGCTGGTGGTCTGCTTTGATGTGGTGACGCGATATCTGCTCAATGAAAGCATGGTCGCGGTGCAGGAACTGGAATGGCACATTTTTGCGGTCATCTTCCTTATTGGCGCCGCCTACACCCTCAAGGAAGACGGTCATGTGAGGGTGGATGTCTTTTACAGCCACATGTCACCGAAAAAAAAGGCGCTGATCGATTTTGTCGGCAGCCTGATCTTTCTGCTTCCCTTTGCCTTGCTGGTGGTCTGGACCAGCAAGAATTTTGTCCAGATGAGCTGGGCTGTCCATGAGGGCAGTCCCAACCCGGGCGGATTGCCGGGGCGCTATCTGCTCAAGCTGATGATTCCGGTCGGTCTGGGGCTGGTCTTTTTGCAGGGCATCTCTCTGGCTATCCGCAGTTTTCTGACCCTCATCGGCCGGCCTCTGGATGGAGACCAGGCTGATGAAACCGGGGAGGTGAGCCATGCCTGAGTGGATTTCCCTGGTCCTGTTCGGGGTTGTCTTCGCCCTGTTGCTGTTCGGCTTCCCCGTCGCCTTCACCCTTGGCGGCGTATCGCTGATTTTCGGCTACTTCACCTTTGGCCTCAACTTCTTCCAACTGCTGCCCCTGCGCATCTGGGGCACCATGACCAACTACGTCCTCATCGCCGTGCCCCTGTTCGTCTATATGGGGCTGATGCTGGAAAAATCGGGCCTGGCCGAGGAACTGCTTGAAACCATGGCTCTGCTGTTCGGCCGTCTGCGTGGCGGTCTGGCAATCTCGGTGGTGGTCGTCGGTGCCGTGCTGGCGGCCTCGACCGGTATTGTCGGGGCTACGGTGGTCACCATGGGGCTTTTGTCCTTGCCGACCATGCTCAAGCGTGGTTACACGCCCGAGCTGGCGACCGGAACCATCTGTGCCTCCGGTACCCTGGGGCAGATCATTCCCCCATCCATCGTTCTGGTGCTGCTCGGCTCAATCATGAACATTTCCATCGGCGACATGTTCGTGGGCGCGGTCATCCCGGGGCTGGTTCTGGTGGTCCTCTACATTGTCTGGATTGTCATCGTCGCCTTTGTCCGTCCCAAGTCGGCTCCGGCGATGCCCGCCGACGAGTTGGCCGCCTTTCGCGGCAAGGACATGTACAAGCGGATTTTCCGGGCCTTTTTGCTGCCTTTCTTTCTGATTCTGGCCGTGCTCGGGTCCATCTTTGCCGGCATTGCCTCTCCGACCGAGGCGGCCGCCGTCGGTGCGCTGGGCGCCACCGGGCTGACGCTCTGGCAGAAGAAGTTCAACATGAACACCCTGCGTGAGGTGATGAAGGGGACCACCCTGCTGACCTGCATGGTCTTTGTCCTGCTGGTGGGGGCCACCGCCTTTGGCCTGGTTTTCCGCGGGCTGTCCGGTGACCGTTACATCACCCACCTGATCCTCGACTCCCAGATGGGACCGCACATGTTCCTGTTTGTGGTCATGCTGGTGATCTTCATCGCCGGTTTTTTCATCGACTTCATTGAAATCACCTTCATCATCGTGCCGGTGGTGACGCCGATCTTCCAGCATCTCGGGGTCGACCTGCTCTGGGTCGGCATCCTGTTCGCCATGAATCTGCAGACCTCTTTTCTCACTCCGCCCTTCGGTTTCTCCCTGTTCTATCTCAAGGGGGTGGCTCCTCCTGAGGTGACCACGCGTCATATTTACCGGGGCATCATTCCTTTTATCGCCATACAGCTGATCGCCCTGTTCGTGGTCGTTGTCTGGCCTGAATCGGTCACCTGGCTGCCCAGGATCATGTCGGCCGGGCACTGAGTCCGAAGTCAGACCTGAAACGAAAACGGGCACCCCGAATCGGGGTGCCCGTTTTGTATCATGCCGTGGAACGAAGGGCTCAGTCCATGATGTCGGTGAAGGCTTTCTCCGAGATCTTCGACCAGGCCAGCACGTTCTTCTGGAACTTGCGGAAAGACTCGTACACCTTCTTTGCCTGCGCGTCCTTGGCGGCGATTTCGTCAAGGACCTCCCCGGCGTAGGTTTTGAGCTGTTTGAGGACCTCCGGCGGGAACTTCTTGAGTTTGACGCCGTGTTCGTTGATCAGCTTTTGCAGGTAGGTGTTGTTCTTGGCCTCGAACTCGCTCAGCATCCAGATGTTGGAGCGCATGGCCGCTGCAGTGACGATCTCCTGCAGATCCTTGGGCAGGGACTCCCAGGCCTTTTTGTTGACAAAAGTTTCCAGCACGGTGCCGGGCTCGTGCCAGCCGGGGTAGTAGTAGTACTTGGCGACCTTGTAGAAGCCCATCAGGTAGTCATGGTAGGGGCCGACCCACTCGGTGGCGTCGATGACGCCGCGCTCGAGGTTGGTGTAGATCTCACCGCCGGCCGACAGGACCGCGGTGCCACCCGCCTTGGCCAGAACCTTGCCGCCCAGGCCGGGGATGCGCATCTTCAGGCCCTTGAAGTCCTTGATGGTGTTGATTTCCTTGTTGAACCAGCCGCCCATCTGCACGCCGGTGTTGCCGGCCGGCATCGGCTTGAGGTTGAAGGGAGCGTAGACCTCGTCCCACAGTTTCTGGCCGCCGCCGGAATAGATCCAGGCGTTCATCTGCTGGGCGTTCATACCGAAGGGGACGGCGGCAAAGAACTGGGTCGCGGGGGACTTGCCGGCCCAGTAGTAGCTGGCGCCGTGTCCCATCTCGACCATCCCCTGGCTGACAGCGTCAAAAGCCTGCAGCGGCGGAACCAGCTCGCCGCCACCGTAGACCTGGATGCGCAGCCGGCCGTCGGACATCTTCTCGACCCACTCGGCCAGCTTGTCGGCACCTTCACCCAGGACCGGGAAGTGCGGCGGCCAGGTGGTGACCATTTTCCAGGTGTAGGTCTTTTTGGCGTGAACGGCCGGAGCTCCGATAGTGGTTGCGGCGGCCGCGGCGGCGGTGGCGACCGTCGCCTTTTTGAGGAAATCCCGTCGATTTTGCTGACTCATCTGCATCCTCCTTGCAAGGAAAGAGTGAATGATGCCGCACGTGACCATGCGGCTTTTCAAACATAAAACCCTGTTTGCCGTCTGTCAAATGACAAAATGAGGCAAGCCTTGTTTTTCAGTAAGGATTTCGGCAAAGCGTGGCGGGAAACATCCATACAGGCGGCCCCGACTGCCGCCTCAGGGTTTGCGGCGGCAATAGCGAAAGACCGTCCAACGGTTGGTACAGGAAGGGCGGTGTTTTTCCACCGGGGCCGGCTTGTGCGCAAAGAAAAACGCCGGGCCGCCCATCAGCCCGGCGTCAGGAAGCGCAGGTCGTCCGCTCCGATCAGATTTTGAAGGCCCCGACCTCGTCCTCGAGAGTGTTGACCTGTCCGGTCACGTCTTCCAC
>CAZCUR010000110.1:0-6415 GCA_964501815.1 uncultured Geothermobacter sp. | reverse complement strand
CTGCCTTCTGCCTTCACAAATTTGTGTTTTCCCCTTGTCCGGATAAAGCGGGCTATATAGTCACCTGTCTGCAACAATGAACAATTCTCGAGGAGGTTGACTGATGAAACGCTATCCCGTTCATGTCTGTCTGGTGTCCGCTCAGGCTTCGGCCAATCTGATTCCCTGCTGCGACCCTGAAATGGCTCCGGAAGAGGTGGTGCTGCTGGTCGGGCCTGGGATGGAGCTGCGCGCCGAGGCGCTGGCCGAAGTGCTTGGGGCGCGGGGGATCAAGGTGTGCAGCCGCCGGCTTTCCGAGGCCTGGGAGCCGGAAAAAATCCGCGCGGACCTGGCCGGATTCGCGGCCGAGATCGATCCGGAGCGCATGGTGCTCAATGCCACCGGCGGAACCAAGCCGATGTCGGATGTGCTGCGTGACATGTTCCGCGAGGCCAACGCGCCGGTGTTTTATCAGATTCCGAACCAGAACCGCGCTGTCTGGTTGTCCGGTCATGAGGGCGGGTTCCCCTTGCGGGCCGATCTCAAGGTGGAAGAACTGGTCACGGCGCACGGGTTTCGGGTGCTTGGCTGTGACCGCTCCTTGCCGGGCAACAGTGAGCTGACTACGGCGCTGAAAGTGGCGCAAAAGGCGTCGAAATATATGCATTTTACCCCTACGCTCAATTACTTGACGGCCGAGGCCATCGAGCGGGAGGTGCTCCAGACCGGCCCGGTGGGAGATTACTATCTGGGACAGTCGCGTTTCATGGAGCTGGTCGACCTGTTCGTGCGTGGCGGTTTTGTCAGCTGGCAGGAAGATCGGCTGCGCTTCCGTGACGACAAGGCGCGGGCCTATGTCTGCGGCGGCTGGCTCGAGGTGCTGGTGTACGGGGCTCTGCGCCATCTGGCCGACAAGGGGCATATCCAGCTGAATGACTGTGTGCTCGACCTCAACGTCGAGACCCGGGCCCATCATCGTCCCAACCAGGTCGATGTGGCGGTGGTTGCCGACAACCGCTTGTGGCTCATCGAGTGTAAAACGCGCCGGTACAACCGGGGGGATGGCCCACAGGCGGCTGCCGAGAAGGTGTCGATGGACCTGTACAAAATGGATCACCTGCGCGATTTGGGTGGTCTGGGGGCCCGCAGCTTGCTGGTCAGCCTGCAGTCCCTGGGCGACGCGGCCCTGCAGCGCGCCAGGGATTTGCGTATCGATGTTCTGTCGGGCGCCGATCTGGAAGATATCGGAGCACGACTGCTCGAATGGATGGGAGGTCAAAAATGATAACCATCGATGTATCCCGGCTTTACGCCGCAACCGGTACCGCCAAGCTGGCGGATCTTGAACATTACGAGCAGCAGGCGCTCGAACTGGCGGGGGAGGGGGGCGAAGTCTGCCTCACCGGACCCGGTCCGGTTTGGCTGTATCTGCGTCTGGCCCATGCCCTGCACGGCAAGGTGCGACGGCTGGCCTATGAATCGCCGGTGACCGGAGTGGTGGAGATTTACAATCACAATCCATTTTGACACCTGAGGAGGGGGGGGAGATGTCATACCCGAAAGCCAAACGTATCCTCTGTTGTCTGCTGGTCGTTCTCTTGTCCGGCTGTACCACCGGTATGCTCAAGGGACGGGAGCGGGTCCGGGAGCAGGTCGCACAGGCCCAGGGTGAGTCCCTGCGCGAGGCGCTGGTGCGCAGTGAGGCAACCGAGGAAGTCCTGCCGCTGGACGAGACGTCGACGCTGGTTGTCACAACCCGACGGTACCGCAAGTTTATTGCCACGTTGTTGCGGTTTGCCCGTGACCGGAAATTACCTGTCGAGGTGCGAATCGCCACTTCCCACAAGATTCCCAACGGCAAGAAGTCGATCGTTACTTACCGGTGGGTTCCGATTGACTGGCCAAAGGAAGGGCGCCGGGATTTTTGGGTCTATACCGACCCGTTGACCGGCAACCGGGCCCCGTTCGGGTTTGTCCCGCCCAAGGCGTCCGACTCCCTTGCCGCCGAACGGGTCGATGCCTGGCGTATCCCCGGGGAGATCGAAAGGGTCCCGGTGGAGGTGCTGACTTCAGACGAAATGAAGACGCGCCGGACCATCGTCCATCATGCCCGGCCCCAGCCGTTTGTTTTCAAGACTCCCTATCTGCCGCCAATAGGCAGATTGCAGCCTCCTCCCGAGGGGATGAAAGATCCTGCCAAATGGACTTTCACCCCCTTTGCCGACCGTGGTTTGGCCAACCAGTTCACGGCCGCTGTTTCCACCTTCGCCAGTTGGCCGGGGAGTCAGGGGGAGGCTTATCTGAAGTTGGGCTATTACCTGGTCGGCTATCAGGGTCTGTGTGTGCAGCAGGGCGGCCATCCGTTGATGTATATCGCCATGCTGGAACCGCCCAAGAGCAAACGTGGGACGGGAGTAAACAGCGAGTTTCCCGTCCCGACGGATCCACGCAGGTATCCGTTTGACCCGCTCACAGGGCATATCACTCGTGTCACCGCCGATAATCTGGTGCCGGGTTGGTACGACATCAATCGTGTTCCGACCTGGATATTTGCGGCACCGGAAATTTACGTCTCCTGTGACGACGGGAAGACCCCGTTTGTGGCCGAGGTCAAGCACAGGGAGGCGCTGAAAACCCATAGCGGCCACAGAGCTTCAATTCTGGTGCCCCAGGTCGATTACATGCCCGGCCGGCGGATCACGGAGCTGTTCCGCAAGGACCAGTTCATCGGCGACAAGACGGGGAGGCTGACGCGTCGGATCAGGGACAGGGCGATGGCATTGCGCCAGTTGATGCTGTCTCCCGGCAACCACGTCGACTGGGATGGGGCCTTTTCGTTCGAGGGTGGAATTGTGGTGGAGTCGAAGACCAGGAGCATCTACCTGCGCCGGGATTCGACCGATGTCGATTATTTCCAGGCGGCGATGCTGGTTGAATCCATGACCGAAAAGGACAGGCCCGACCTGTCCGACCGGTACTGGCGATTTGAAAGCAGACCTGAGTGGGTTGGAATCATATCCGTTCCGGACCAGGTCCAGAAAACCTATGAGGAGAAGGTGATCAGATACCCTGGCAGCCAGAGGTTTTTTCGGTTGGACCTCGAAACATTGCGAACCGGCTGGTGGGCGGGGGTGGTCCCGCACCCCCTGGGCGAAGAAGGTCCTTACCGGGAATACATCCGGCTTCCCAAGGTGGACAAGTGCTGGCCGATTCTGAAGACCCAGTACAAACAGATGCCAACCACCAGCTTGTCGCGCGATTTTGTCCGGCCGCTGGGTGGTAAAGCGCCAATCCCGTCCCAGGGCTCTGCCAGCGATAGCCCGGGCTACAACCAGTGGATTGGGTTGGTCTGTGATGATGGTGTGGTTTATGACAACCTCTTTAGGTTGACAGGAACAACGGGGGCGGAGAAACCCCCTATCGACAGCATGGACCTGGCGACACCGTATAAAACTATCGCACGGCAAGCCTTTGACCATCGGGGCCCGAATGGCGGAATGGCCCGCTATTTCGACGATCAATGGATGGTGGTGGGCTATGCTCCGCCGGAAAGTAACCAATCTAACTGTCAGGTAACCATGTATGTGCTTCGCAAACCCCGTCGTGAAGAGCTTGCCCGCGGTATGGTGACCAAAATTCAGGACTATCTTACCAAGGGATATGCCCATGAAAACGAGATCTATGTGCCGGTCTATCAGGACAATCTGTATCTGTGCCCTGACCGTTAGTTTGGTTCTGGCTTGCGCGGCGACAGCCTGTGCGGCCTTCCGGCAGGTCGCGATGGTCGATGAAGATGGGGATGGCCTGTGGGACCCTCTGGTGCGGCATGTACGGCAGACGGTTCCACAATCGATGCAGCGCATGGCTCTGCGACTGGTGGAAGACATCCAAATGTTTGGCACGGACAGGTCCGGTGATCCTGACCGCCTGACAGCCCTGATGACCCAGCTGTTCAAGGACGAACAGTGTCTGTCAACCGCATTTGCTGACGCAGGTCGGCTTGTGGATGACCTGTTTGGTCTTGTCCAGTCCAGCCCCAATATGAGTTTGCCGTTCACCAGAAACCAGGCGCTGACTTTGGGCACTCCGATGACGATCAGTTCGGACATCAATGTCTGGAGGTCTATGTATTGTCCGCCCTGGTTCAGTTCGCCGCCGGTATTGGAGCCCTATCGGCCGGAGCGTTCGCCCTGGCTTTACTGAAGGGGCGCTGTAGCGCTGTGAACAGGAGGGATGTTTTATGAGAAAGGAGAGCAGGATGGTTCGTCTGGTTGCAAGTATCCTTTGTCTGGTCTGTCTGCTGACAGCCGCACCGGTTTGTGCCGGCATGCGCCTGTCCATGGGGGATACCAACTATCTTACGGCCAAAGGCGGTCTGCAGCTTGCTGCTGCCGAAGGGGATTATACGATCACTGAACGGTGGAGGACCGGCAGTATCCTGGAGACAGGCCACCTTGAATTCAGCGACCATGTCGGTGGTTTTGTCGGCGCCGGGATGTGGATGCCGGAATGGCCGCTGACCTATATTGAATTCGAGGCGGGCTATTTTTCCGGAGATATTCGGGTCAAGGACCGCGACGGCGTCCCCTCGACCCTGACCGGGGACGCCAGACTGATTCCCTTGGTGGTCAACCTGTTGTGGCTGTTCGAACGAAACCCGTCTGCCAGGTTCCGTCCTCTTGTCGGATATGGCATCGGAGCCGTTTACAGCGTGCTCGATACGAGTCCGAGTGATTTTGGCCTGGATGGCTCCAACGGCATCCACCTCTATGTACAGGGGATTGTCGGTTTGGAGACCCGGCTGACCGATCGGCTCGCCTTGACGACGGAGTACCGCTATGCCGGGCTGTCCAAAACGAAGGTCGAGATTGCCGACAAGGTCTATAAATATGACGGTTCCCTGCAGTTGGGACTGGTCGGTCTCAAGTGGTACTGGTGACCGGAAAGGCTGTGCCTGCCCGGTTCAGTCTGGACAAATAACAGGAGGAGCAAGGTGGTGAAACCTGAATATTGGCACTGGCTGGTGCTGGGGATGCTTTTGGCGCTGGCCGAACTTTTCATCGGTACCTTTTTTATCATCTGGGCTGGCATGGCGGCCCTGATTCTGGGGGGGATCCTCTATTTCGCTCCGGTTCTGGAGCTCAGGGGCCAGCTTCTGGTGTGGGGGGGGCTTACCCTGGTCTGCACCTTCGCCTGGTTCAAGTGGATCCGGCCGCTCAGCCCTGACCGTACCCGGGCCGGGCTGTCCAAGGAGATGTTTCTTGGCGAAGTGGGGCTGGTTCTTCAGGAGGCCAGGGACGGCAACCGGGGGGAAATGCGCTTTCCGGCGCCGATCCACGGCACGGACACCTGGAAGTTTCTGCCCAAAGATGAGGTCCACCTGCCAAAGGGGAGTCGGGTGCGGGTGGTCGATATCGCAGGCAACACTCTGATTGTTGTGTCTGCACAAACCAGACAGGAGGGATGACATGGGAGGACTGGTCGTTATTGTTTTCTTTGTGCTGCTGACGTTTATCACTCTGGCTCTCGGGGTGCGCCTGGTGCCGCAGGGGTCGAAATACGTCGTCCAGCGGCTGGGCAAATACCACAAAACCCTCAACCCCGGGTTGAACATCATCATTCCCTATATCGACACGGTGGCCTACAAGGTGTCGACCAAGGACCAGATTATCGATACGGAACGCCAGGAGGTCATCAGCAAGGACAACGCCACCATGATGGTCAATGCCGTGGCCTTTATCAATGTGCTTGACCCGAACAAGGCGGTTTATGGGGTGGAGAACTATCATCTGGCAGTGCGAAACCTGATTCAAACCACCTTGCGTTCCATTATTGGTGACATGAATCTGGACGAGGCCCTCAGTTCGCGCGAGCTGATCCGCACCAGGCTCAAAGACGGCATCTCCGACGATCTGGCCGATTGGGGCATTATTCTCAAGGCGGTAGAGATACAGGACATCATTCCTTCGCCGACCATGCAGCAGGCTATGGAGACCCAGGCTGCGGCCGAAAGGGACCGCCGCGCCATGGTGACCCGGGCTGAAGGGGAGAAACAGGCCGCCATCCTGGAGGCCGAAGGGCGGCTGGAGGCCGCCCGCAGGGATGCCGAGGCCAAAAAGGTGCAGGCTCAGGCTTCCCGGGAGGCGATCCAGATGGTGCTGCAGGCGGCGGGCACCGGTCATGTCGACCTGGCCGTTGGTTACCTGCTGGGGGAAAACTATATCAAAGGGATTATCAGACAGGCCGAAAGTCCCAACGCCAAAACGGTAGTGCTGCCGGCCGACCTGCCGGCGGCCATCCGTGGCCTTTGGGGCGGGAAAGGCTGACCCTCTGGTGAAAAAAAAGCGCCGCTCCCAACATGGGGCGGCGCCTTTTTTTGTGGTGCAGCAGGCCGGGCGGGGTCAGTTGACCGGCTGCACGATTTTGCTCTGAACCG
>CAZCUR010000109.1:0-6491 GCA_964501815.1 uncultured Geothermobacter sp. | reverse complement strand
TCAACCATGTAGTCACGGTCGCTGCGCAGCCAGGCGTCCAGATTGAGGTGGCCGTTTTGGCCGTAGCGGTTGGCCAGCAGGTTGATGATCGGTGAGCTGGTCAGATGATCGTAGGGCCTGACCCGTGCCGCGCCGTCAGCGTCGGTCAGACGGTAGCCGGCCTCCAGCCGAACCTCGCCGTTGTCGAAGGCCAGGGCCGGGGTCATCAGCAGTGTCACGGTCAGAAGGGCAGTCAGGGTTCGGGTCAGCATCGGTCTCCTCCTGTGATGGCAGGCCGCGACTCAGCGGCTGATGAACGTGCCGCGTCCGTGGGACGAGGGGATGTCGGTCCCGTGGATGGCGGAATGGCAGTCGGTGCAGCGGTTGTAGAACAGCTGCTTCATGCTGTCGGAAGACAGGGCGCCGCGGGCCGAATGGGCGTCCTCGCTCAGATGGCCCGGGTGACACTGCATGCACAGAAACGGCTGCGCCTGGTTGAGGAGTTTCCGGTTGGGAGAGCCGTGCGGCCGGTGACAATTGGTGCAGGTTTCGGTGACATCGGCGTGTTCAAAGACGAAGGGCCCCTGCTTGTCCATGTGACAGCGGCTGCAGGTTTCCCGCACCGTGGTGCCATTGAGCAGATGTTCCTGCCGGCTGCCGTGGGGGTTGTGGCAGTCGATGCAGACCACCTTGTTCTCCCGGATCGGGTGGTGAGAATTCTGATACAGCCGGCTGCGGATCTGGCTGTGGCAGCCGAGACAGAGATCGTTGACCTCCTGACGGCTCGCCTTCTGCGCCGGGCCCTGGTGCAGCTTGTGACAGTCGAAGCAGCTGACGTCGCTGTTGGCATGCAGGCTGGCATTCCAGAAGGTCAGGTTGGGGGTCGAAGCGGCACTGTGGCACTTGAGGCAGACCAGCGCCTGGGCCTGGGGCGGCAGGGACTTCAGGTCGATCAGGTGGCTGGTGTCGCACTTGCCGGCCGCCTCGGCGTTTTTCACCGCTTCGCTGCCCGGGCCGTGACACGATTCGCAGTTGACCAGAGGCAGACCGGTGTCGGCGGCAACCTGTTCGCTGTGAATCGAATGCTTGAAATCACGGGCGATGCGGTCGTGGGCATGGCATTTGGCCAGGCAGTTGTCGTTGCCGATGTAATCGGCGCGGAAATCGCCCACCAGCAGGCGCTCGTAATCGCGCACCGGCTGAATGGGATCGGATTTTCTCAATGTTTTCAGGTCGGTACAGGCGCAGGCCAACAGGCAGAGAACCAGGGCGGAAAACCACCAGCGCAACACGGCACACCTCCTTGACGGCAGGACAGCAGGGCAGGCCGGAAGGCGGGGGCGTGTGGCAGGCCGAGTCCCCCCTCCCGGACGAACAATTTTAATGGGAAAAACTATCGGTAAATTAAAGAAAAATCAGGACTGTGGGCAATCTTTTTAATATTGTCCCATTTTTGGGTGCGGATTTGCGTGTTGTGGGATGCGGTCAGCCTGCGAGGGCCTGTTCCAGGTCGCGGATCAGATCCTCGACCGACTCCAGTCCGACAGACAGACGCAGCAGGGTTTCGTCGATGCCCAGGCGCAGCCGTTCCTCTTCCGGAATGTCGCCGTGGGTCTGTACGGCCGGCAGGGTCATGAGTGACTCGACCCCGCCCAGGCTTTCGGCGAAGGAAATCAGGCGCAGGCGTTCCAGCAGGCGCCGGGCTCGTTCGGGACTGTCGACCCGGAAGGAGAGCATGCCGCCGAAGCCTGCCGCCTGCTGTCGCATGATTTCATGCTTCGGGTGGTCGGCCAGTCCGGGGTAGTAGACCCGGGTGACGGCGGGATGTGTGGTGAGCCAGCGGGCGATCGTGTCGGCGTTGTCACAGTGGCGCTCCATACGCACCGGAAGGGTTTTAAGGGAGCGCAGTAGCAGCCAGCTGTCCTGGGGCGGCAGAATCCCGCCGGTGGAGTTCTGCAGAAAGTAAAGTTCCTCGCCCAGCTCGGCTTCTCGCGCCACCAACGCGCCGGCGCAGAGATCGGAGTGGCCGCCCAGGTACTTGGTGGCCGAGTGGATGACCACGTCGGCACCGAAATCGAAGGGGCGCTGCAGCAGTCCGGTCATGAAGGTGTTGTCGACCAGATAGAGCAGACCGTGGTCACGGCACAGCCGACCCAGGGCGTCGAGGTCGGCGATGCCGAGCAAGGGATTGCCTGGGGTTTCTACCAGCAGGGCGCGGGTTCGCGGAGTGACAGCGGCTGCCACCGCGGCGGTGTCGGTCGTGTCGACGTAGCTGCACGTCAAACCGAAACGCCGGAAAATACGGTCGAGCACCCGGTAGGTCCCGCCGTACAGATCCTCGGAAACGATCAGGTGGTCGCCGCTGGAAAAGAACAGAAACAGGGTGGTCAGTGCCGCCATGCCCGAGGCAAAGGCGAGCCCGCGCGCCCCACCCTCCAGATCGGCCAGGGTCTCTTCCAGGACCTGCCGGGTCGGATTGCCGGAACGGGTGTAGTCAAATCCGGTGCTCTGGCCCACGCCCGGATGGCGGTAGGTGGCACTTGGGTAGATGGGAAAGCTGATCGCCCCGGTCTGTTCGTCCCGGCCGGTGCCGGCCTGCACCAGGCGGCTGTTTCTGCTCAGTTTGTCTGCCATGTCGCCTCCATCTGTTAACCTGAGAACCAGGGTCTGAATTGCCGCCAAGTCGCCAAGACGCCAAGGAGGACAAAAACATCCCGGGAGATTCTTGATAAAGATTTTCCTGGCGCCCTGGCGTCTTGGCGGCGAGGGCGCAATGAAAAAGCCCCTTCTCGTGATGAGAAGGGGCCCGGGAGTCACCGTACAGACTAGGCGGTTATCGGTCCGATCTCATCTTCCCCCGTTTGCCGGGGCAGGAATTGGCACCTTTCCGCTTGATGCGGCGGTTGCCGTGGCTTCGCAGGGCCTGTCCCTCCACCACTCTTGATGAGTATGTTTTGCCAGGGCGCGGGTCTTTTCCGTCAACTCGGCGTCAACCTGCGACCCGCCGGCGCTCGACGTGGTGTTCACCACGCCTCGCTTGTCGGGCCTTGGTTTCCTTGATTTGACGAAAAATACCTCGCTTCCCGAAGCTGAATACAGGCTTCAGTCTGATTCAGCTTAAATCTTAAGTAAAAAGCTAAAGAAATAAAATTTGATTGTCAATAAATTTGTGTCGTTTTTCCCTTGTCCTTTGCCCTTGGCCGAGCATCAAACGATTCCCTCGTAGAGAACACTGGTCAGGTAGCGCTCGCCCGAGTCGGGCAGGATGACGACGAATTTTTTGCCGGCAAATTCCGGTTTGGCTGCCAGGCGCGCGGCAACGGCTGCAGCGGCGCCACAGGAGATACCGGCGAGGATGCCTTCTTCACGCGCCAGGCGCCGGGCAAATTCGATGGCCTCCTCGTTGCTGACCTGTTCGACCTGATCGACGATGGAGAGATCGAGGGTGTCAGGGATGAAGCCGGCGCCGATGCCCTGGATCTTGTGCGGTCCGGGCTGGATCTCCTGGCCGGCCAGTTTCTGGCTGATGACCGGCGAGTCGCTCGGCTCCACCGCCACCGAATGAAGCTGTTTGCCCTTGTCCAGCTCAAAAAAGCGGGAGATGCCGGTGATGGTGCCGCCGGTGCCGACGCCGGAGATGAGGACGTCGACATCGCCATCGGTTGCTTCCCAGATCTCCGGACCGGTCGTTTTGCGATGAATGGCCGGGTTGGCGGGGTTTTTGAACTGGTGCAGCAGGATGTAGCGATTGGGGTCGGAGGCTGCCAGTTCCTCGGCGGCTGCGATGGCACCTCCCATCCCCTTGTTGCCGGGGGTGAGCACCAGGTTGGCACCGAAAGCCTTGAGCACCTTGCGTCGCTCAAGACTCATGGTCTCGGGCATGGTCAGGGTGATGGGAATGCCGCGCGCAGCGGCGACGAAGGCCAGGGCGATGCCGGTGTTGCCGCTGGTCGGTTCGACAATCTCCTTGCCTGGACCCAGAAGCCCCTTTTGTTCCGCGTCCCAGATCATGGAAGCGCCGATCCGACACTTGACCGAGTAGGCCGGGTTGCGGCCTTCGATCTTGCCGTAGACTTCGGCCCCTTCGGGGACGATGCGGTTCAGTTTGACCAGCGGTGTGTGGCCGATGGACAGGGAATTGTCCTGATAAATCTGTGCCATGGCTTTGCTCCTCGCTAAAGTTGAGCTGTTTGCTGTAGAAAAATCAGCTTGCGGCTTTGGTTTTTTCTGAGTTCACCAGTGTAATTAAGACATCAATGATGCGATTTTGCAAGTCCTCGATGCCGATATTTTGCGCCAATGGGTGCCCCAGCCCTGTGTTTTCGCCCAGCAACAGGTCGAAGCGCGGTTCTGCCATCCCGTTCGGACCTTTTTTCAGGGAGCGGGTGACAATGCCGATATCGGCCAGCTGCGGCTGGGAACAGCTGTTGGGGCAGCCGGATATCGCCAGGCTCAGGCCGGAGGCTGCGGCCGGCAGGTTTTCAAGAATGCCCGCCGCGATGTCACGGGTCGGCGCCAGTCCCATGCGGCACTCGTGACTGCCCGGGCAGATGCGGAAGGTGGGTGCCGGATGGCACAGGCTGTCCCCCGGCCCGGCCAGGTTCAGCCGCTGCTGCAGGGCGGCGCGGTTCTTTTCGCTTGTGGGCGCAAAGGCGATGTCCTGGTTGCCGGTCACCGCCAGGCAGCCCCCGGCATACTCATCGGCCAGCCGGGCCATCCGGCGCAGCTGGTCAGCCCGCAGTTCTCCGGCAAAGACCGGCACCAGCACCGGCTCTTCATCGGTTGCGGGGGAAAGCAGCTCACCAAGACCGGAGCGGACCAGGGTATCGAAGGGTTCAGGCGTCGCGGCGCGCAGCCGGTCGCGGAATTCCGCCTCGCCGATTTCAGTGATCAGATGCTTCAGACGTTTCCCTTTTTTGGCACCGTTGCGGTAGACCACGAGGACGCCTTCGATCAGGGGGATCAGGCGCCGTTCGGGCACGCGTTCGGCCAGCAGCAGGGCCGGTTTCGGTTCGCGCCCGAGGCCGCCGCCGCACCAGACATCCCAAAGGGGTTCGGCCTCGCGCTCTCCGGCAAAGACCAGCCCGATATCCTGGATCAGGTGGCGTCGGTTCTCGGTACTCCCTTCGATACCGATTTTGAACTTCTTGGGCAGTCCCTCGAACCAGGGATTGCCGGTGAAGTGGCGGTGCAGCCGGCGCGCCAGGCTCTGGCAGGCAGGGAACCGGGGACCGAAACTGGCGGAGCAGGAAATGCCGCGTACCGCCCCGCCGCAGGCGCCCCGTCCGGTCAGGCCTACGGCAACCAGTTGGCGATTCAGTTCCGCAAGGTCGTGGCCACGCAGATCGTGCAGTTCGATGCTGCCGCGGGTGGTCAGGTGCAGCCGGCCGCCGGCGAACCGGTCCGCCAAATCGGCGATGGAGGTTGCCTGCCGGCTGGACAGGACGCCGGCCGGCAGCTTGATACGCTGCATCCAGCGGTCTTCTCCCTTTTGCTGGTAAATGCCGTCCAGGCGGAGTGTGTGTGGATCGATGTTCTTCATTTGTTCTGTCCTCGGTCTGCTGTGATGAGATTCATCCTGCCGGATGAAAACGGCCCAGCATAGCAGACCCGGAAGGCCAGTCAAACCATGGCGAGTTGACTGCGCAGGGTGTTGACGATTTCGGCCGCGCGTTCAGCGGTGGCCGTTGTTGTCAGCTGGCCGATGATGGTCTGGTTGTTGTAGTGCAGCTGCAGCCGGTCGTCGTCGACCAGCACAGTGGAGCCTGCCTGCCGCAGATCGTGCGATGAGGCCAGGTCGCTGGCGCGTTTTTCCGGCAGAGTCAAAACCAGCCAGAGCCCGGCAGCCAACAGCGGTTGCGCCGCCGCTGCAAACAAACGCGTTTGCTCTTCCTCCCTGAAATCGGGAAGGCCGGTAAGCAGGCGGCCGGCATCAAGCCGGGCGGTATGCCGTCCCTGCTGCAGCAGCAAGGCTTCGACAAGATCGGCCAACTGTCCATCTTTTTCATCGCGTTGCGGAATCAGCAGCAGCAGGGGGGGCTGCCCGAGCAGGCGGCTCCGGTCTTCAGCCGTCGGCGGTTGCAGGCTGTCGGCGGCGCCGCTGCGCAGCGGCTGGTGGATCATGCCGGCGCCGACGGTGGCGTTGGTCAGCCGGTCGATGAGGATGAAGCTGCCGGTGGCGCGGTTTTCCCGATAGGAGTCGAAGGCCAGGGGGGCGGCAAGGCTGATGCGGCCGACTCCGACTTCGTTGAGCCGCAGGCCGCCGCCTTCTTCACGGTCGAGGCTGTTGACGTTGACACGGAAGGGCAGTTCGGTCACTCGCGCCGGCAACACGTTGCTGCCTGATTTGAGCAGGTACTCGGCGCCCAGGCGCAGCGGCTTTTCGTGCAGCCAGACCAGCTTGGCTTCCAGCCGGTCGGACAGGTGCGCCGGCTGCTCCGCCGGTACCAGCAAATCCCCGCGGCTGATGTCGATCTCGTCCTCCAGACAGAGGGTGACCGCCATGCCCGCCT
>CAZCUR010000108.1:0-6748 GCA_964501815.1 uncultured Geothermobacter sp. | reverse complement strand
CTGCGCGACAACATGAAGTTCGCCCTGGAAGACTATGTCCAGCGCGAACACCATTACGCCATTGTCGACGAGGTCGACTCGATTTTGATCGACGAGGCGCGTACGCCGCTGATTATTTCCGGTCCGTCGGAGACCTCCAGCGAGCTTTACTACGCCGTCAACCGTATCATTCCCCGCCTGAAGCAGGGGGAGGTGATCGAGCACCGCGACGGCAAGATCGGTCAGGCGCGCAAGGAATACACCGGCGACTACACCATCGATGAAAAGGCCAAGACGGCGACGCTGACCGAAGAGGGGGTGGCCAAGGTCGAGAAGATGCTCGGGGTGCAGAATCTGTACGATCCGGGCAACATCGAGCTTTTGCACCACGTCAACCAGGCGCTCAAGGCGCACACCCTGTTCAAGCGGGATGTCGATTATGTGGTCAAGGATGGCGAGGTGCAGATCGTCGATGAATTCACCGGCCGCCTGATGCCCGGACGGCGCTGGAGCGACGGTCTGCATCAGGCCATCGAGGCCAAGGAAGGGGTCAAGATCGAAAGCGAAAACCAGACGCTGGCGACCATTACCTTCCAGAACTATTTCCGCATGTATGAAAAACTGGCGGGCATGACCGGTACCGCCGATACCGAAGCGGCCGAGTTCAACGAAATCTACAAGCTGGATGTGGTGGTGATTCCGACCAACCGGCCGATGATCCGCATCGACCAGTCGGATGTCATCTACAAGACCGAAAAGGAAAAGTTCGCCGCCGTCATCGAGGATATCGTCGCCCGCCACGACAAGGGCCAGCCGGTGCTGGTGGGGACCATCTCCATCGAGAATTCCGAGCGGTTGTCCGAGCTGCTGAAAAAACGCGGCATTCCGCACAACGTGCTCAACGCCAAGCATCATGAAAAGGAAGCGTTCATTGTCGCCCAGGCCGGGCGCAAGGGTGCGGTGACCATCGCCACCAACATGGCCGGCCGCGGCACGGACATCGTGCTGGGCGGCAACCCCGAGATGCTGGCGCGCCAGCAGGCCCAGGGGGCCGAGGATTTCGAAGCCGCCTACCAGCAGGCGCTGGAACATTACAAGCCGATCTGCGCCCGGGAGAAGGAGGAGGTGCGTGCCGCCGGCGGCCTCTACATTCTCGGCACCGAACGGCACGAGTCGCGCCGCATCGACAATCAGCTGCGCGGCCGTTCCGGCCGTCAGGGCGATCCGGGCGAAAGCCGCTTTTACCTCTCCCTCGAAGACAATCTGCTGCGCATTTTCGGTTCCCAGCGGGTCGCCTTTGTCATGGACAAGCTGAAGATTCCCGAAGGCGAGCCGATTGAGCATCCGATGATTTCGCGCGCCATCGAAAACGCCCAGAAGAAAGTCGAGGCGCACAACTTCGATATCCGCAAGCATCTGATCGAGTACGATGACGTTATGAACCGCCAGCGCGAGGTCATCTACCAGCAGCGGCGCGAAGTGCTGGCGGGCGAAAACATCCGGGAAACCATCGAGTCGATTATCGAGGAGATGATCGGCGACATGGTGGCGACCTTCTGCCCGGAGAAGACCCAGCCCGAAGAATGGAACTGGCCGAGTCTGCTTGAGGACTGTTTCAACCAGTTCTTTTTCCGGCCGGTCCTGCCCGAGCCGGAACCTTCGCTGACGCGCGAACAGCTGGAGCAGACCCTGTTCGAGCAGGTGCAGAAGCGGCTGGATGCCCGCGCCGAGGAAATGACGCCCGAGGTGTTCGAACACCTGATGAAGGTGCTGCTGCTGCAGGCGATCGACACCAAGTGGAAGGACCATCTGCTTTCGATCGATTACCTCAAGGAGGGTATCGGCCTGCGCGGGTACGGGCAGAAAGACCCGAAAGAGGAATACAAGCGCGAGGCCTATCAGCTGTTTATGGATATGATGGGGCGCATCCGCCAGGAAGTGGTGCAGATGATCTTCCGGGTGCAGCTGATGCGCGAAGAGGAGGTCGAGCGCATCGAGCAGGAGGAACGCAAACAGCGTCTGGAACTGGCGCGGACCGGCGGCCCGGCCCAGCGGCAGCAACCCAAGGTCAATCCCGAGAAAATCGGCCGCAACGATCCCTGCCCGTGCGGCAGCGGCAAAAAGTACAAAAAGTGCTGCGGTCGATAAGCCGGTGGAAAAGGATGCGCCCATGACCAGCCAACAGGTTTCTGTTCCTCAGGGTTTTCGCTTCGCCGCCGGCTGTGCGGCCATCAAAAAGCCGGGCAGGGACGATATCGCCCTGATCGTGTCGGAGACACCGGCTGCGGCGGCCGGGGTCTTCACCCAGAACAAGGTTGTGGCTGCGCCGGTGGTGGTCAGCGCGGAGCGAATCGCCTCCGGCCGCAGCCAGGCGATTGTTGTCAACAGCGGCAACGCCAACGCCTGCACCGGGGCGCAGGGGCTGCAAGACGCCCGGCGCATGGCGGCGCTGGCCGCCGAAAGCCTTGGTCTGGACGAAACGCTGGTGGCGGTTTCTTCCACCGGGGTGATCGGACAGGCGTTGCCCATGGATCGGATCGAACCGGTCATTCCGCAGCTGGCCCGGAAGCTGTCCGCGGACGGCTGGAAGGAGGTTGCCGAAGCGATCCGGACCACCGATTCCTTCACCAAGACGGCCTGCCGCAGCCTGGACGGTTACCGCATCCTGGGGCTGGCCAAGGGCGCCGGCATGATCCATCCGAACATGGCAACCATGCTCGCCTTTGTCCTGACCGACGCGGCCGTTGAGCCGGACCTGCTCGATACCTGCCTGCGGCAGGCGGTCGATCGCAGTTTCAATGCCATCACCGTGGACGGCGACACCTCCACCAACGACATGGTGCTGCTTTTGGCCAATGGCCGCAGCGGTCGCATCATCCCGCCGGGGAGTGAAGAGGCGGACCGGTTCGCCGCGGCCCTGCACGAGGTGCTGCTGGAGCTGGCGCGCATGATCGTGCGCGACGGCGAGGGCGCGACCAAGCTGGTCGAGGTCCGTGTCACCGGCGCCGCGAGTGAGGCGGACGCCCGCCTTGCCGCCCGGGCCATTGCCACCTCGAGTCTGGTGAAGACGGCCTTTTTCGGTGAAGACGCCAACTGGGGCCGGATTATCGCCGCGGCCGGTTATTCGGGCGCCGAGGTCGATCCCGACCGGGTGCGTATCTGGTTTGACGACGTCCTGCTGGCCGACAACGGCCTGTTCGTGGGGGGCGACAGCGAAGAGCGCGCCACCGAAGTGCTGAAAAAGGATGCGTTTGTCGTGCGGATTGACCTGGGCCTGGGGGACGGTTGTTTCAGTTATCACACCTCCGATCTCACCTTCGATTACGTGCGCATCAACGCCGAATACCGTACCTGAGTCCCATGAGTGAAGCGCTGTTCGGGGACGCAAGCCCCGCGCCCCTGATCGATCATACCCTGTTGCGGCCGACGGCTACGGCTGCCGATATCGAGCGCCTGTGCGAGGAGGCGGTCGAGTACGGTTTTGCCTCGGTTTGCATCCCTCCCTGTCACGTCGGGCTGGCGGCCGGCCGCCTGTACGGTTCCACGGTGGCGGTCGGCACCGTCATCGGTTTTCCCCTGGGTTACAACACGCCGCAGGTGAAGCGGTTTGAAGCGGAACGAGCGGTCGAAGAAGGCGCCGTCGAACTCGATATGGTTATCCGGCAGGACTGGGCCGCAGAGGGAGACTGGCTTCGGGTCGGCGATGAGGTGTCACTGCTGGTGCGGGCGGTGCCCGAGGCGAAGATCAAGGTGATTCTCGAGTGCTGCCGCCTGGATGAGGCGGCGATCAGGGCTCTGGTGGATGTGGTGGCGGACAGCGGCGCCGCCTTTGTCAAAACGAGTACCGGATTTGCCGAAAAGGGGGCGGATGCCGGCCAGGTGCGTCTGATGGCGCAAGCCGCCGCGGGTCGTATCGGCGTCAAGGCCGCCGGCGGCATTCGCAGCCTGGACGATCTCGGGACCATGGTGGCGGCCGGCGCCACACGTATCGGCACCTCCTCGGGGGTGGCTATCATGCGACAGTGGCTGGAGGCTCAGGCATGATGCCGTTCCGGCGCGTGATTCTGATCGTGCTCGATGGTGTCGGTATCGGCGGCATGCCCGACGCCGTCGACTACGGTGATGCGGATGCGGCCACGCTGCAGCACGTCGCCGAGGCGGCGGGAGGGCTCGAACTGCCCAACCTCGACCGGCTGGGTCTGGCCCGGGTGGCTCCCTATGCCGGCGGCGATCCGCAAGTCCCTGTGTGCGGGGCCTATGGTTCCATGCGTGAACGCGCCTGCGGCAAGGATTCGACCGCCGGGCACTGGGAACTGATGGGGGTTGTGCTCGATGCGCCCTTGCCGAGCTTCCCCAACGGTTTCCCCAGGGAGATTATCCGGGCTTTCGAGCAACGCATCGGGGTTGCCGTTCTGGGCAATATCGCTGCCAGCGGCACGGACATCATCCAGCGTTTGGGGCCCGAGCATCTGCGGACGGGATGCCCCATCGTCTATACCTCCGTCGATTCGGTCTTTCAGGTCGCCGCGCACGTGGACCGGGTGCCGAAAGAACAGCTGTACCAGTGGTGTGAAACCGCCCGTGAACTGCTCAATCCGTTGCGGGTCGGCCGGGTTATCGCCCGCCCCTTCGCCGGGTCACCCGAACAGGGCTTTGCCCGGGTCGCAGGGCGTCACGACTATTCTTTGCCGCCGGTTGGCGAAACCGTCCTGGATCGCCTGACAGCACGGGACATTCCTGTCCATGCCATCGGCAAGATCTGCGACCTTTACGCCGGGCGCGGCCTGAGCACCCAGCTGCCGACAGCGAACAATGACGAGGGCATGGACGCTATCCTCGCGGCGCTGGCACAGCGGGAAGAAGGGCTGATCTTCGCCAATCTGGTCGATTTTGACATGGTCTGGGGGCACAGGCTCGACTGGGCCGGTTTCGCCCGGGGACTGGGGCGGTTCGACGCCTGGCTGGAGACGCTGTTGCCGCACCTCGAGGACGATGACCTGCTCCTGATCACCGCCGACCACGGCTGCGATCCCACCACGCCCGGAACGGACCATACCCGCGAGCGTGTGCCCGTGCTGGCCTGGCAGGCCGGTTTTTCCGGGCCGGTCGAGCTGGGGGAGCGCGACAGCTTCGCCGATGTCGGCGCGACGGTGGCGGACAATTTCGGGGTGGACAGCCCCGTGGGACGCTCGTTCCTCGGCGCCCTGACGTCCGGTTGAGACAGGTTCAGATGGACTGCAGGAGATTTTGAGGGCGCAAGGAAGCGGGCTTGCGCATGTGCAGCTGCAGGTGGGACAGGTCGATCTCGATGCGGTGCTTTTCGTCCAGCTCCTCCAGCAGGCTGTGCTCGAGAAAGGATTCCAGTTCGGAGCGCTGTTCTTCGTTCAGGTCGCAAAACTCCAATCCGACTCCCTGCTGGTAGCCGTTCTCCGGGGATGGTTCGACAATGTAGATCACCTGCGCACCCAGCTCCAGCTCCTTTTTCATTCCCAGCAGGGGCAGCACCAGCCGCAGTTGCTCCCCCTTGCTGATTTTGAGCGGGGTCTTCAGAAACAGGCCCCGGGCGCTGACGCTCAGGACCTCAACGAGAGATGAGGTTTCTGGCCGGACCACCATCCCGGGCACCCGCATGGCGATCCGGAAGTTGGTACGCGGTTTTTCCTCCAGGTATTTCTGAATCAGCTGATAGAGTTCGAAAATGTCGACGGGCACCCGCAGGGCGACGCTTTCGACGACTGCAGGCAACTCGGGGGTTTCCATGACGCAGACGAGCTGGTGTCCGGCACGGTTGGAGGCCTTGCGCGCCAGATTGGTGATGGTGCTGTCCGCTGCCAGGTCGTTGCCTATCATGACCAGGTCCGGACGCCAGTCGGCGGCATGATTGCGGAAGGCATCCTGGCGGTGGGTGGCAAAGACGCGGTAACCCCAATGGCGCAGAATCAGTTCCAGGGTGGTCAGCAAATCCTGCTGTTTCAGGAAGAGAAGGATTTTTTTCATCTGGCGCTTTGAAGACATGAGCTGAATTTAAGGTCTCTCTTCGGTTGAATGCAAGAAAATCTTTCAGCCGGCCTGCAAAAACCGGCCTGTTTGGTTACAATGACAGACGTTGATTTGTTCGCTTTTCAGCCCCTGACAAAGGAGTGGATAGATGAAGTATCTGGTTCTGGTTGTGTCGATTCTGGTTTGTCTGCCGGCGTTCGCCTGGGCGCTGGAGGTGGAGGAATTGAGTCTGGCGCGCGGCATCGAGCAGCGTCAGCCGGTCGATACCCTTGAGGTCGTTCCGGCTGATGTCGGCCGGCTCTACTGTTTTTCCCGCGTTACCGGCGCCCGGGATGACACCCGTATCGCCCATGTCTGGTACTGGCAGGATCGGGAGATGGCCCGGGTCGATTTGCCGGTGCGCAGCAGTAACTGGCGCACCTGGTCGTCCAAGCGCATTTTGCCCGAATGGACCGGGCCGTGGCGCGTGGTCGTTGAGGACGCCGCCGGCAATGTTGTCGCGGAAAAGGTGTTTCGTGTCGAGGCCCCCTGAGGAAACCGTCCTTTCGACCGAGGATGTCCTGGCGATCGAGGTTGCCGTACCCGAAGGGCACCGGCATCTGCGTGCCCGGCTGACCCTTGCCGACGGCCGGGTGCTGGTGCTGCAGGAGGCGACCCTGGCCGCCCTGGCCCGGGCCTGGGTTGACATCAAGGCCGATCCCCTGCGGCGATCGTGTCGCCTGGTTGGCCGCCGGCTGGCCGAGGGCGAGGGAAAACCTGGCTATGCCCG
>CAZCUR010000107.1:0-6755 GCA_964501815.1 uncultured Geothermobacter sp. | reverse complement strand
TATGCCGAAGTGGTGGAATTGGTAGACACGTCGGTCTCAAAAACCGATGCCCTCGGGCGTGCCGGTTCGAATCCGGCCTTCGGTACCAGTTTTGACAAGAGGCCCGGTCAGCTTTTGACCGGGCCTCTTGCGTTTGGTCTGCCCCGGTCCGGCCATCTTTGCAAAACCCTCCACAAGGTTTAATCTATAGGTTAAACTTTCGGTGCAACCTTTTTTCTGGAGAGCGCAATGGCCATCAGCAGCAAGGATATCGTCCCCCTCAAGGAAACCCGGTCGCGTCTGACGGAATTGGCGGAAGAAGCCTGCCAGGGGCGCGAAAAGATCATCACCCGCAACGGCAAGGCCTATGTCGCCCTGATCGACGCGCGCCGGCTGGACTATTATCACCGGCTTGAACGGGAGCACATTCACCTGACTCTGCTTGAAGAAGCCTCCAGGGGCTGGGACGATGTCGAATCCGGGGATGTTTGTTCGGTGGCGGAACTCAAGGCTCTTTATGGCCGCGACACATGAGCCGTGTGGTCATCCACATTACCCGAAATTTTCGTCGCAACCTGGAAGAGATCAGGGAATTTCTCAACACGACCGAGGCCGAAGGGGCTTTTGATGCTCTCCTCGACGACCTCTTTGCCGCGGTCCTGCCACGTCTCGAAAGCCTGCCGGATATCGGCAGCGATTTTTCCCGTCGCCGCCCCACCTCCCGGGAATCCGCCGACATGCTTGCCTCCCTGCGTCAACGCATGGGACCCGAGAGTCAGCTGCGCGAACTGATCCACGGGCATTACATCCTTCTGTATGCGCGGCAACAGGCAAACCTCTACCTGCTCGCCATCCGGCACCATCGACAGCTCTCGTTTGACTTTGTCGATCGGTGGCTGGAATGAACAGGAGTTCCAGCCCCAAACAGGCGGCCAGACCTGCACCAACCGCGGTCGCTGATACAAAACAAGCACAGTCCTGAAAATCCTGCTTGCACATTCCCAATTTGGGTCATATAGTACCCATTATGGGTGACTTCAATAAAGAAACCGTCAGCATCGGCGATGCGCTGTTCACCAAAACACAGCAGCGTTTGCTCGGCCTTCTTTTCGGTCAGCCGGAAAAAAGCTTCTATTCCAAAGAGCTTGTCGAACGGGCGGAGATGGGAACAGGTACCGTCCTGCGGGAATTGGCAAAACTCTCTGCTGCAGGTCTTGTAACGGTCAAAAAGATCGGGAACCAGAAGCACTACCAGGCAAACCCCGCATCGCCCATCTTCGAGGAGCTGACAGGAATCGTCCGCAAATCCATTGGTCTTGCCGACCCGTTGCGTCTGACCCTTGAGCAATTCAGGGACAAAATCCGCGCGGCCTTCATCTACGGTTCCGTAGCAAAAGGCTCAGACACCGCTGCTAGTGACATCGACCTGATGTTGATTTCGGACCAGCTGACCTATCCGGATCTTTTCGCAAGCATTACTGGGCTGGAAACCCGGTTGGGGAGACAGGTTAACCCGACGATTTACACGGCCGCGGAGTTCCGCCGCAAAATGGCCGCGGAAAACAACTTTGTTGTCAGGGTGGTAAAGCAGCCCAAAATATTTCTGATTGGATCGGAAGATGACCTTGCAGCAGTTTAGGAATCTTGTTGCTATCGGACAAATAAAGCAGGAGCCGGGTGATCAGAAAGAGTTCGATGGTCTTCTCCAGTCAGGACGCACGCGGCTCAAAGACTCCCGGATGGATGCATTGTCCCTGGAGAGCCGTTTCGACCTGGCCTACAATGCAGCCCATGCCCTGTCTCTGGCCGCACTTCGCTGGCATGGCTACCGCTCCGAAAACCGCTACATCGTTTTTCAATGCCTGCAACACACAACAGGGGTCGGCCCCGAAGTCTGGCGTGTTCTGGCCCACTGCCACAACCTGCGCAACCGGGGAGAATACGAGGGCCTTCTCGAGGTCAATGAACGCCTTGTTCTTGACCTGATCCAGGCAGCCGAAGCTGTCCTTAGGGAAGTCGAGAGGCTCGGCAAAATAGTCGGCCAAACAGACCGCGAAAAGCTGTAGGAACACTTCCTGCCGAAGATTTTTCCGCCGTCCGCAAACTTGACCGCCCCGCCCCACTCTTCTACACTTGCGCCTTCAACCGCAATCACGGGCCAGCCAAGGCCGGGGCCCGCAGAACAGGAGCAGTCACCATGTCCGAATCCAACCCGCAGGTGCGCCTGCAGACCAGCAAGGGGGATATCCTGCTGGAACTCGACGCCGAAAAGGCGCCGAAGACCGTCGCCAACTTTCTCGCCTATGTCGATGCCGGCTACTACGCCGGGACCATCTTTCACCGGGTCATCGACGGCTTCATGATCCAGGGCGGCGGGCTTGATGCCAACATGCGTCCCAAACCGGGGGCCCTGCCTCCCATCGAAAACGAAGCCGACAACGGTCTGAGCAACAAGGTCGGCACCATCGCCATGGCCCGCACCAGTGATCCGCACAGCGCCACCAGCCAGTTTTTCATCAACGTCGCTGACAACGATTTTCTCGACCACAGCGGCAAAAATCCCCAGGGCTGGGGCTACTGCGTCTTTGGCCGGGTGATCGACGGCATGGAGACGGTGGACGCCATCCGCACCGTCGCCACCAAAACCTGGGGCATGTATCAGGATGTCCCTGGCGAAACCATCAAGATTCTCGGGGCGGAGCGCGTCTGACCCGACCGGTCCCAGCCTCAAAAGCCCCGCGTTGCAACCTGTGACGCGGGGCTTTTTTTGTGCTCGTTTCTTTCAGGCGCTCGTTTCTTTCAGGCGCGCAGAAGAGCCACCTTCAGATAGCGCCCCTCGCCGAAGGCGACGGTAGAGGGAAAATCCGCACCCTGACCGCAGGTCGTCAGCACCTGCAGGCTGCGGCCGGCGCGTACGGCAGCGCGCCGCAGTTCGCGAAAATAATCGGGCCAGTCGATCTTCTGGTGGTTGGAGCAGGCCATAATCAGACCGCCCGGCTCGACCAGCGGCAGCAGTTCGGCAAACAGCTCCGCGGTTCCCTGCCGGGTGGTGAAGCGTTTTTTGCCCACGGTGGAAAAACTGGGAGGATCGACAAAGACCAGATCGAAGCTGCGTCGCTGTTCCCGGAATCGGCCAAGCACCTTGAAACAGTCGCCGCGCACCAGCTCGCTGCGCTCGCCCGGCAGCCCGTTGGCGGCAATGTTGTCCCGGCACCAGTCGAGATAGCCCCTTGCGGCATCGACGCTGACCACCTGCCGGGCACCGCCGGCCAGTGCCGCGACACTGAAGGCGCCGGTGAAACAGAAGAGGTTCAGCACCCGCCGGTCCCGGGCGAGCTGGCGGAACCGGACACGCTGGTCGCGCAGGTCGAGAAAGAGCCCGGTGTGCAGACCTTCGTTGAGCCGCACCAGAAAGTCGAGCCCGTTTTCCTGGACCGTCAGCACATCGGGCGCCGGACGCCCCGACACCAGGCGCACCAGCTCGGATGGGTCAGCTTTTGCCAGTTCGCGGGTTTGCTTCGGTCGGTGTTTCAGATAAAGGCCGGACGGCCGAAAAACGCGCCCGATCGCCGCATCCAGCAGGTCCAGATGCGGCAGCCAGGCTTCGGTGTAAAGCTGCAGCATCAACCAGTCGCCGTAACGGTCGAGGGTCAGCCCCGGCAGACCGTCACCCTCGCCGTTGACCAGGCGCAGACAGTCGGTTCGGCTCTGGTCGATCAGTGCTTCACGCAACGCAGAAGCCTGGCGCAGCCTCTGCCCGATCCAGTCACGGTCGATGGTCCGTCCCTCGGCATCCAGCAGTCGGGCCACAACCCGCTCCGCCGGATCGACCAGGGCGCTGCCGAGACGGTCCCCGCCCGGCGAACGCAAAAGAACAATCTCGCCCGGTTTGAGGTTTTTCGGCCAGCGGGCGGTGAAGCGGTCGGCAATCACCCAGGGATGACCATTTTTCAGCTGCCGGGCCGTTTCGTCGCCGACATGGAGGGTACGCATTGGGGAAACCTCGCTTTTCACATCATTTACCGCGCCCCCGGGGCATGCTACCCTGCCCTCCGCCCAGACCTCTTACCTCAACCCTTGCGGCAGGTGAGCCAATGACCAGAACACGCGCCGAGGACTACATCGAAGCCATCATGCAGCAGATCGACCCCGATTCGCCGCGCTATCGGGTGCTCCTGTCGGCCCGGGATTTCAAATCCTCCTGGGCCAATCTGGGGGAGCAGCTGCAGAAGGTGCTGCACCAGGGGCTTTACTCTGACTGGGGTTATGCCAGCTTCGAGGACTATTGTCGACAGGAAATCCGCATCCGCACCCAGACGGCGATGAAACTGACCCGCGCCTGGAGCTTTCTGGCCCGCGAGGCGCCGGAACTGACGGCAAAGGACGGGCCGCCACAGGCCCTGCCCGATTTCCGCGCCGTCGACCTGCTCCGGCGGGCCAGCGAAGAGGAAGAGACCGACCCGGAGGCACGCGAAGCCCTGCGCCGGGCGGTCCTGGAGGAAGGGCGCTCCCTGGCCACCGTGCGGCGCCAGTTCAGGGAAGCGGTGCCGCCGAACCCGGAGGAGCAAAGAACCGGCGCCATCAGGGCCGCACTGTCCTGCGTCCGTCGCCTCCAGGGGCTGCTGGCCGACATTGAGGAACTGCCGCCGGATGCCGTTCCCGACCTGACGGGACTGGCCGACGCGCTTGAGCAGCTCAGCTCAGAGAACTGAACTCAGCACCCGCCAGGAAAAGGCCAGAATCAGGGTTCCGCTGATGCACAGGGTCAGGTAGAGCAGAAAAACCCGCTTGCGGAACATGGTGAGAAAAATGCCCATGACCGGCAGGGCGGTCACCGGACCACCGACCAGCATGGCGATACCCGGCCCGGGTGCCAACGGAATGGCCTGACCCGGATCGGGCAGAAAAAAGCCGAAAATCATCGATGCCGCCGTCACCTGGGGCAGATGCAGGGGGATGGTGGCGAAGGTAATGGCCAGCACAGGAAGAATGCCGTCCCCCGACAGCAGGTTGGTCAGCCACTGGTTGGGAATGAAAAATTCGGCCAGCACCTCGATGACCATGCCGATCAGGGCAAAGCGGCCGATTTTGAGACTTCCTTCCCAAAAGCGCGCCAGAAAGACGAGAAACTTGTTGTGGGTGCAGCGGTTCACCCGATGGGAGAGCTGCTTGCCGCATTCGCAGCGCAGCTCTTCGACCGGGTAGTCCGGGTCGTGAAAATCCCCCTGCGGCAGCTCCTGCCGGAACAGCTCCTCCTCCCGGAATCCGCGGTTTCTCAGCAGATGGGTAATGCCGCCGGCAAACAGACCGAGCAGCACGGCACAGACGACCACGGTATTGGCCCAGCCGACTCCGAGCATGCCCGAGAGCATCGAATAGGAGGCCGGACTCATCAGCGGCGAGGTCACCAGCAGGGCCATGGCCGGCGCCAGAGGCAGGCCGGCCAGCATCAGGCTGATGACCAGCGGCAGGGTGGCGCAGGCACACAGGGGACTGATGACCCCGAGGGCGGTGGCGACCACGATCGACCAGGTCCCGAACCGGGTCAGGGCATGGCGTATCTTGACGTGCCAGCGGAAGGTGCGAATAACCGCCTCCATGAGCACGCCGATGGCGAGATAAGGCAAGATATAAAGAAATTCGTGCAGCAGGTCACGACCGAGTTCAGCAAGGGTTGGCAGCAGAGAATCCACGAAAAACCATCCTTCGGTTAGCTTTTTGTCGCATCATGGCCACCGGCGGCAGGAATCCGCCGATGGCACCACATCAGCACCCGCTTTGCACCGTGGTGCCGCGTCGGCCGGGAGAGTTGAGCAAATTGTGTTCCCAAACCGCTCAAACGGCAGGCGGTTTTCCGCAGCAATTTTCCGCCAAACCGCTGGAATGCTGTTATAATGAGGGGCAAAACGCTTACGGAGTCTTTCATGGCCAAGGATTTCAAGACCCGGGTGCGGGAACAGTTTACCCGTACGGCTGAGGGCTATATCAGAGGCAAAGGTTTTGCTGGGGGGGCGGACCTCGAGGCCGCTCTGGAACTGCTCAAACCCACCCAGGATGACACCCTGCTCGATGTCGCCTGCGGCGGCGGACATACCGCTCTTTTCTTTGCGCCCCATGTCCGCTCGGTGGTGGCATCCGACCTGACCATGCAGATGCTGAAAAAGGCGCAGGAATATATCAGCGAAGAAGGCGGCGTCGACAACGTGACCTTTCGGGAAGCCGATGCCGAAGACCTGCCCTTTCCGGCCGGGTCCTTTACCATGCTCACCTGTCGCATCGCGCCCCATCATTTTACCGACGTCCCCCGCGCCCTGAGCGAATTCCACCGGGTCCTGCGCCGCCATGTGGGCCGCATGGTCATCATCGACACCCTGCTGCCTGACGACCCGGAGATCGCCGAGTTCTACCAGAAATTCGAGCAAATGCGCGACCCGACCCATGTGCGCGCCTACACCGAGCCGGAGTGGGTCGAGATGGTTGAAAACGCCCTGTTCAAGGTGGAAAAGACCATGGTCTTTCCCAAAACCCACGACTTTCAGGAGTGGGCGCGCCGGGCCGGCCTCGACTCCAACGGAGTGAAACAACTCAACCAGTTCTTCATCGACGCCCCCGACAAGATGCACGACTATTTTCAGATCGAAACCTTCGCCGGCGAAGTGGAGAACTACACCGACCGCAAGATTCTCATCTACGCGACCAGGGTGGATAAAAAGTAGGAGACAGAAGTCGGAAGTCGGAAGTCGGAAGTCGGAAGTCGGAAGTCGGAAGTCGGAAGT
>CAZCUR010000106.1:227-6822 GCA_964501815.1 uncultured Geothermobacter sp. | reverse complement strand
CGCCGATGAGACAGGAGGTCGCGATGACGCAGGATATCCGCTGGCTGCAGCGCTTCAACAATTACCAGAGCGCCTTGGCACAATTGCAGAAATTCATTGACAAGGGGGACCTGACAGACCTGGAACAGCAGGGGCTGATCAAGGCGTTCGAATACACATTCGAACTGGCGTGGAAAACCCTCAGGAACTATCTCGAGTATCAGGGGGAGCATGACATTTTCGGTTCACGGGACTGTATCCGTAAGGCGTTTCAGGCCGGCATCATCCGTGACGGGCAGGTCTGGATGGATATGCTGGCCAGCCGAAACAAAACCTCGCACACCTACAACCAGGAGACCGCCGACGAGATAACCCGCGCCATTTTCACCACCTACCACCCCGTTTTTCTGTCCTTTCGCGACCGCATGCTCGAACTGGCCGAGAAACAGGGGGCGGACTGTTGATCTACGGGCTTAAGGATGATGCCATTGCGCGTATCCGTGCTGTGCTGGCGCGCTACCCGCAGGTTGACAAGGCGCTGATTTACGGCTCCAGAGCCATGGGGACGGACAGGACCGGTTCCGACATCGACTTGGCTCTGTTCGGCAAACACATTGACCTGCAACTGGTCAACCGCATCAGCAACGATCTCGACGACCTGATGCTTCCCTGGATGTTCGACCTGACCATTTTCCACCACATCGACAACCCGGACCTGATCGACCACATCAACCGCGTCGGCAAGGTTTTCTACCAGCGCACCTGACAACCCTGGAGATTTCAGCCGCAGATTCACGCGGATTTGCGCAGATTTTTATTCATACGGGCCGCGGCAGACATCCAAACTTCTCGCCTTTCACCTTATACCTTTTGCCTTTTACCTTTAAAGGCTGGGACAAAAGCAACTCTACCCTGGGGCGAGGGATTTTGTCCCAGATCCAGGCGCGAGCCGATGAGCACGGAGGCGCACCTGGTGTACGCCGCACACAGCGAAGAGGATCGCAACGCCGAGCTGGGACAAAAGCGCCGCCCCAAAGCACAAAGAAAACGGGCCGGGGATTGCCCCGGCCCGCTTTCTTTGTCGTCGTCAGCAGGGATGAACGTTCCCGCTGCCAACCACACGCGGCTTGAGATATTTCTTCATGCTCGCCTCCTTGTGGGTTTCAGGTTAGTGACGACTCGCAAAGGTTCCATGCAGAACCCGTACCTTACTTGGCGGCCAGTTGCTGCTGCTGAACCGTAGCCGGTTCGATCAGCTCGATGGTCTGGCCGGTTTTGACGTTGTCCATGCGCGCCTGCAGGCCGCTCGGGAAGGTGGCGACCACATCGTAGCGCTTGCTGCCGTCGAGGCCGAAGTGAGCCACTTTCGGGCTCTGGGCGCAGAAACCGGTGGCCGACTGGATCTCACGCATGGCCTTCAGCTCGCTTTTGCCGGCTTCAAAAACCGCCACGCGGGTGCCAAAGGCGTCGCGGCTCGACAACGTACCGGTCACCTTGACCTTGAGCCAGTTGCTGTCATTCTGGTCATTCAGGTAGAGTTTGTTTTCGGCGCCCCAGTTGATGACGTACAGGTCAAGGTCGCCGTCGTTGTCGATGTCGGCAAAGGCGGTACCCTTGGTGCGCACGGTTTCGCACTTGAGCTGCGGCTGGCTGTCGGCGACGTTGACGAAATTCCCCTTGCCGTCGTTCAGGTACAGCTGGTTGGCCAGCTTGCAGTCACCCTCGTACAGATCGAGGTCGCCGTCATGGTCGACGTCGCCAAAGGTCGGGCCCTTGCCCCAGCCTTCATGGGCACCGGCGATTTTCTCGTTGGCCCTGGTGAAATGCCCCTTGCCGTCGTTCAGGTACAAATTGTTGGGACCGACGTAGTTGGAAACGAACAGGTCCAGATCGCCGTCGTTGTCGATGTCGGCAAAGGCGGCGCCCAGGCCCCAGTTGGGATCTTCGACGCCGGCTTCGGCGGTGGCGTCCCGGAAGGTGCCGTCACCGTTGTTGATGTAGAGGCGGTTCTTCTCGCCGACCGGATACTGGCCGTTGACCACATACAGGTCGACACGGTTGTCATTGTTGACGTCGGCCCAGACGCCCATCCAGCTCCAGCTGCGGTCGCCAACGCCGGCAACATCGGTCACATCGGTGAAAGTACCATCGCCGTTGTTGCGGAACAGCACGTTCTTGGCACCGACGCCGTAATTGGCGCAATACAGATCGAGATAGCCGTCGTTGTCGTAGTCGGCCCAGGAAGCGCCATAGGTAAAGGCCTTCAGTCCGACCCCGGCCTTGTCGGTCACGTCGGTGAAGGTGCCGTCGCCGTTGTTGTGGAACAGACGGTTGGCTTCGATCTCGTAGCGACCGCCGGTTGCCAGATACAGGTCGACATAACCGTCGTTGTCATAGTCGCCGAAGACACTCCCCATGGCCAGACCGGGATAGTCGAGACCGGCCCCGGCCTTGGCGGTGATGTCCTCGAACTGCCCGTTGCCCTTGTTCAGGTAGAGGTGGTTTGCCCCCCCCTTGTTGGATACATACAGGTCGACGAGACCGTCGTTGTTGATGTCGCCAAAGGCGACGCCCTTGCCAAGGCCCGCATCAGCAACACCAGCTTTGCTGCTGATGTCGACAAACTGCTGGGCGGTCGCCAGCCCGGCCCCCAGGCACACCAGCAGGGCGGCCACGAGCATGCACAACGTCTTTTTACCCATGCTTCCTCTCCTTTTCACCGACAGGTTGGTCTTCGAGAGAAACCCGAAACAGGTTTGAACAACAACCAAACTTTTCCAGACGCCGTCAAAATGCGCCTTTAACATCAAAGACTTACGCCAGAGAACCGGTCGACAGCCCAGCAGGCAGGCCGACTCGCGCCGGCGGCCGGGTACTCCGTGTCCAAAGGTATCTGCAAAAAACACGCCTGTCAAATTGCAGACAACGCATTACAGCCCCGGAGTGGTCGTTTCTCCTCCTCATCGGCTGTTTCGTTCATTTCCCTAAGACTCAACCCAACAGAAACTCTTTTTGCTCACCACTCAAATGGGACAATTTTTCACCATGCCCCTCAAGGGCCAGGGCGAAAAGCCGACCGGCAGGCAGGGGCAGTCACTGGCCAGAACGAACTTCCTGACCTGATTTGACCAACCTGACCAGAATAATTACAATAAGTCAAAAAGACAAAAGAGGCAGAAGATGATCGTCAACATTTCCGAAGCAAAGGCCAACCTCTCCAAGCTGGTTGACATGGTTTACCATGGTGAAAAGGTCGTCATTGCGAAAAACAACCTGCCACTGGTCGACCTGGTTCCACACAAACCCGAGGGAAAACGCAAACTTGGGCTACTGAAAGGGCAATTCAGCGTACCCGACAACTTCATCGAAGAGTGCGTTGAAATCAATGAAATGTTCTACGGCACCGAATGAATGAAAATCCTCATCGACACCCACATCTTCCTCTGGGCGATTTCAAGCCCTGAACGACTGCCATCCAGGTGGCGGACAGAACTTGAATCGCCCGCAAATATCGTCTATCTCAGTGCCGTCTCGGTGGCCGAAATCATGATAAAGGCCTCCATCGGCAAACTTGGCATCAACTTCGACCCAGTCAAAATTGCGGCCGAAAGCGGCTTTGAAATGCTCGATTTCAGCGGCGGTGATGCCCTTTTGTTGAAAGAGCTACCCTTTCATCATCGCGATCCTTTCGACCGCATGCTGATTGCCCAGGCCCTTAACAACAAACTCCCCTTGATGACAGACGACAAAAAAATTCACCGCTACGGTTGCCCCCTGGTCCGGGGAGACTAACTATCTGCCAAAACCATTGGGGTCAGGTCTTGAATTATGAGCTTTTTCTGCTACTCTGCACCCATGGCCCGACCCTTGCGCATTGAATATCCCGGAGCTGTCTACCACATCACCTCGCGTGGTAACGCCAAAGCTGCCATTTTTGACGATGACAGCGACCGCCATCTTTTTCTCAATCTGCTCGCCAAGGTCATCAGCCGATTCAACTGGCTTTGCCATGCCTACTGCCTGATGACCAATCACTACCACCTGCTTATCGAAACACCGGAAGGCAACCTTTCCGCCGGCATGCGTCAACTCAACGGGGTCTATACTCAAACGTTCAATCGCAAACACGGCAGGGTTGGCCACCTATTCCAGGGCCGGTTCAAAGCCATCCTGGTTGACAAAGACAGCTATTTGCTCGAACTCTGCCGTTATATTGTCCTCAACCCTGTTCGCTCCGGCACGGTCAGGTCCCCGGAGCTTTATCCCTGGAGCAGTTATGCCGCAACGGTCGGCGACGCCCCCCGGCCTGGATTTTTACACACCGACTGGACCCTGGCGAACTTCTCGCAAAGTCGCCACCAAGCCCGCATCGCCTTCAGGAAATTCGTCGCTGAAGGACTGAAAAACCCGCCATCCCCCTGGCTGGCACTGCGCGAACAAATCGCCCTCGGCAGCGATAACTTTGTGCAAAAGATCAAAAATCTTGTTGAAGAGCAGGACCTGTCCGAAGAAATCCCGCGAAAACAGCGTCTTATTGGTCGCCCCACCCTGGATGACCTGTTCCCATCCGGGAAAAAGTTTCCCAGGCAGGAGCGCAATCAATTGATATGCAAGGCGCACCTGGAGTACGGTTATCGCCTGAAGGAAATCGCCCACGCCACCGGTTTGCACTACACCAGCATCAGCAAGATTATCAAAGCCGGTGAAGAAAATTCACAATTCAAGACCTGACCCCAGATACGATTATGCGCCTGTCATTTCACTTTGCTGCACTCGGCCTGTCACTTCTCGTCTGTATGTCTTTCCTCGGCCGGTCCGTCACGGCGGCTGAACTTTCGCTCGTCAACACCCCCATGACCGCCCAGTTGGTCGAGACGGATACAGAAGCACTGCTTGTCTGGCGCGATCCTGGCGCGCACAAGCCCGGGCTGCTCCTGTTTTCCAACGACCCCTTTCTCGACCCAATACCCAAAGAGCTTTTGCCGCAAGCACTGAAACTTGCTCGTCATGGAAGCGCCGAAGAATTTCGCGCGAAAGCTGTCCGTCCCTCAAGCAATCCTCTTTTGCTGCCGGGAATGGGCCTTTCTGCGGCGCTGGAGGCGGGATTTTTTTCTCAGGTCACCTGGATACTGCCCCTCCCTGAAGGAGGCAATATGCCAGGCGTCCAACAAGTCAAACAGCAACTCCTCGACCACGGAGCCATCAGTTCCGAAGAAGGCGCCAGTCTGGTCGTCAACGACGAGCACATCGAAGGCACCCTGCATGGTGTGCCCTGGGGTATCTACAGTTCCAACAATCTGCCCAAAATAGCTGGCCCAGCCTGGGTGCATATCGATTTGAGTTACTTTGCCGCCCGCTATCGCAACGAAATCAAAACTCCTATTTACGCCCTGATCGGCCAGGACCTGAAGCAATGGCAACAACAGAAATGGCCAACGGTTGGTGCCACGATCAGCTTCGGCAATCTACGCGGCAACGTACCGCTGGGAATCCGCTTTCTCGGGCGCGACCTGTGTCAGCTGCTCGAACACCCCGGTATGCTCGATGGTGATCTGCCTCGCACCTGGAAGCTGCGCGCCCGCGCTTTTTACCTGGAAAACTTTTTCCAGAAAGAAAAGATGCTTGAAATATTCAATGAGATGTTGCGCCTCGAACCAGACAATCCGGATGTCCTGTACAACCTTTACCAGGTTCAAAGACGCTTTAAAGACGGGAACGCGGCCCTTAAACTGCTGGCCGACGCTGTCCAACGCGACCCTGTCTACGCTCTCGAGTATTATGTACTGGCTCAAACCGCACTGGATTTGCATCGCCCCGAGGCCGCCCTGCAAATGCTTGGGCTTGCCCAGGCGTACCAACCTGAAAACCCGGTGCCCCTTTTGCGGCAAATCGCCATTCTCGACCAGATGGAGCACCGCCAGCCGATTCGCCTGCTTGTTGAACAACTCCAGAAAATGCCCTGGTCTTCCACCTATTATCCTGACATGCCCCGGCAACTTAAGGCGTGGGCGACCAACCTGAATCAGGAAAATTAGCCAGCCGCACAAATATTGCACTTTGAGCCTTGGGCCACAGCGAAGCGGGTCGCATCATGCCTGCTTTCAGCTGACCGGCCCTCCCATACTTATCCCTACCGCCAACAGTCCTCCACGGGGCGACCTCTGCCATGCCCTCACCATGAGCGTCTCTTCGAAAGATCTCTTACCCGCCTGCACCGACCTGTAGTAGCAATCCGGTCAGGTCATTCGGAAATCATATGGCACCGGAACTGATTGCCAGACTCTTGAAATAGCTGTCATACAAGGGGCTTACCTCATTTTTTTCACAATTCAAGACCTGACCCCGGAAGTTGGAAAGAAGAAAGCCCGGGTACCGGACCCGGGCTTTCACCTTCTTCATTTCCTTATTTCATCTCAGCAGGGATGGACGCTGCCGCTCCCTACCACTTTCGGCTTGCTGTAGCGTTTCATGGTCTGTCCTTTCTACTGAATGGTGCCGTTGTCGGGCGTCCCCTCGTTGGTCCACGGGGTTACCAGGTTCCAGCCACCGGTGTTTACATTGGTTTTGTTAAAGGCTGGATCTTTAACCCGGTGACAGTTCTGCGCCGATGTAGCGT
>CAZCUR010000106.1:0-217 GCA_964501815.1 uncultured Geothermobacter sp. | reverse complement strand
GGTTTGTTTTGGGGGCGGTCAACACATAGTTGTCATCCCAATCATTATGCTTGGTGTCAAGACAGTTAGTAATCATCAACCTTGGCAAACGCGATGCATGTGGGTTGTGACACTTGGAACAAGTAAATGTATGGAATCCCTTATCCACGGTTCCGCTGTCCTGGGTTACACCCCATTGGAAAAGATCGTACCCATAGCGCGACTGCCCACCTTTCCC
>CAZCUR010000105.1:0-7006 GCA_964501815.1 uncultured Geothermobacter sp. | reverse complement strand
TCCTCCGGTTTGAACCAGTGCCGGTCGAGGAATTCGACGCTGGTGAATTTTTCCAGCGGACGGCGCATGTATTTGCCGCTGGCGGTGGCGGCGACGCTGCCGTCGGGGAGATAGAGTTCGCCCGTTCCCTCGAAGATGCGGCCGTTGTTGACGGTGATGCGGCCGATGGCCTTGAGTTCGACCCCATAGGGAATCGGCTTTTTGTACTGTACGCGGAGATCCAGCGTGACGCCGAAGGTCATGTTGTCGGTCAAAGGCACGATGGCCCGGCCGATGGTTTCATCCAGAATGGCGGCGGTGATGCCGCCGTGCAGAATCTGCGGATAGCTCTGGTGGTGCTGCTGTGGGGTGAAGACGGCGATCACCTCGTTCTGTTCGGTGACGTGAAAGCGGGTTTTGAGCCCAAAAGGGTTGTTGACCCCGCAGACCATGCAATCGCTGGAGATGTTCTGGGTATCCTTGATTTTGTAGCGCATGAACAAGCCCCTCCCGGTGGAATATTGGGGCAGTCTAGCGCGTTTTGATGGCAAATGCCACCCGGCTGCCGGGCCCCTTTTCGGGTGGTGTGTCGATGGCGGCCGGCTCAACCAGGAAGAGTTGGGCGGCGATGTCGGGATTGAGGCGTTCCAGCTCTGCGCGCACCGCCAGGGCACGTTCCTGGGCCAGCCCGGCCATCTCTTCGGAGCCGGCCTTGATGTGGGCCAACAGCAGTTTTTCCATTTCCGGCACCGGCAGTTTTTTCAGCAGGCCGATGAAGTTGCGCGGTCTGGGAAAATCGGCCTCCTTGTAAACCCGGGTGAGCAGATCGGGATATTCTTCGGCTGAGACTTTGACCGCATCCTCTCGGGCCGGAGCCTTGCCGGCCTTTTCCAGCCGCCGCCATTTCTCGGCGCGCACCAGACGTTCCAGCTGCGCCCGCCGGTAGGCCTCCGGGTCCTGCTGTGGGTCAATAAACCCGGAGATTTCCAGGGTTACCCCCGGACGCTTGCCAAGGATGTCGGCCAGTTTCTTCAGCTTGTCCATTTCGCCTGCGGCAAATGCGGCCGTTCCCGGTTCAAAGGTGACACTGCTGAAATCCTCGTCGCCGCCGACCATGGCCGCCAGCAGGGAGAAGGGGGAGGTGGCCGCCTTGACCAGCAGGTTGCGGATGATGGTCCAGACGGCGCCGGCGATGCTGAAATCGGGGTCATCCAGCCGTCCCGAAATGGGGACGTCGAGATCGATGATGCCATTGCGGTCCTTGAGCAGGGCGATGGCGAGCGAGACCGGCAGCGAGGTCGCCCGATCCGATTCGACCCGGTCGCCCAGGGTCAGCTGGTCGATGATGATGCGATTGTCGGCATCGATGCGCCCCTCATCAATCTTGTAATCCAGTTCCAGATTCAGTTTCCCCTTGGCGATCAGATAGCCGATAAAGGTTCCGGAGTAGGGACTCATCGGCGTCAGGTCGATCTCCCTGAAGCGGACGGCCAGATCGGCGAACAGCTCGTCGGCCAGCGGGTTGACCGTCCCGGTGATGGTCAGGGGGGAGTGGTTTTCCAGCCGGCCGCGCAAATCGACATCGGCCTTCATGGCCGGATCGGATGCCAGTCCGGTCACACGTCCGCCCAGATCAAACATGGTCGCCTTGAAGGGGGTGCTCAGGTGACGGTCCTCAAAATGGACCGTTCCGCCCTGCAGGGTCAGGTTGTCGATGCGGATATCCGGGCGGTTCCGGGGCTCTTCCTGCTTTGATGGGCCCTCATCCTTCTCGGTCCCGGTCTGTCCGGAGGGTGCCTCGCCGGCCTGCTCGCCGGTCAGCTGCGCCAGGTTGACGCGCCCCTGGTTGTCGATCAGTACGGCCGCCCGGTAGCCATCCAGGGCGACGTCCCGGATGTGGACCGCCAGCGGCGCCAGATCGATGCGGATCCGGTCGAGGCCGAGGTTGTCCCAGTAGAGCAGTTCGCCGCCGGTGAGCGGATCCTTGACGGTCAGTTGGGCGATATCACTTTTGCCGGTAATGCGGCCTGAGAGACCTTCCTTTTTCCGGGCCAAGGCGAGGTTCAGGCCACTGTCGAGATGGCCGCTGGTCAGCTCCAGGTGCAGATCGGGCGGGATGAAGCCGTTGGCCAGCGCCACGGGCAGCGAGCGGATATCCATACGGCCTTTGACCTGGAGCGGGGTATGCACCAGGATGCCTTTGGCGGCGATCCGGCCGCGTCCCTTCGGGCGCAGGTTGAGGCTGAAACGTGCCGGTTTGGCCTCGGGCCAGCTCAGGTTGGAGGCGGTCAGGTCCAGGCGGCTGATGGCGATTTCGGGCTGCTTCGGTAACTGTTCATCCTTCAGCTTCAGCCCAACGCGGCTCACCTCCAGTTCCTTCAGACTCAGCTGCCAGGGGGCGGCGTTTGGGGCGTGTTCAGGTTCATCCGTCGCTTTGGGCCGTTCTTCGAGCAGCAGCAGGGGAGAGAGGCGCCCGTCGGTCAGACGCCGCGCCTGCACAAAGCCCGGGCCGATGGCGACCTTGTCGAGCCCGACCCGCCGGTTCTTCACATCCAGTTCCAGACCGGTCAGCTCCAGAGAATCCAGCCGCATATGGTCGCGTCGGTCGAAGGGGAGGCGCAGCCGGGTCAGCTGCAGGCGGCCCTGTTCCAGACGAAGACCCGATTGCCGGTCGAAATGCGCCCCGGCAGCGAACGCGAGTCGGCCCTTTGGTGTCTGGTTCAGATAGGGGGCGAGGTAGGGGGCGTAGGCTTCCAGTTGCGGCAGTTCCAGGCCGAGGGTGAGTTCCGCCCGGATCGGGTTCAGGCTGACCGGTCCTGAGACATGGAGCTGTTCCTGCCGGTCGCCTTGGGCTGTCAATTCGATCTGCCCGGTTTCCCCGGGGTGGGTCGACAGTCCCTTGCCGGTGAAAGTCACCGGCTGCAGGCGGCTGACAAAGCCGCCCGCGGCGTCGTCGCGGTAATGCAGGTCGGCGCCGTCGATGAGCAGGTTGTCGACGCGCACACGGGGCAGGACGGCCGATGAGGGCTCCGCCGCCGGTCTCGTTGCCTGCGCCGCTTCCGGCCGGGTTGCCATGTCGGGAAGCTCGAGACTGCCATCTGTTCGCCGGTGCAGGTGCAACTGCGGATGGTAAAGGGATAGCTCCCGCAGGTTGAATTCCCGCTGGAACAGGTTGGCCCAGTCGAGATCGACGATCAGGGTGTCGAAAGCGAACAGCGGGCGGCCGTCCGGATGACGCACATCCAGGTCGGTGACGGCCAGGGTGCCGCCGAGAATCAGGCGCGGCTTCTCCTCGGAGGAGACCCGGTAGTTGAGGTCGAGCTGCAGATCGAGAACACCGCGGTCGATACGCACCGGCAGGGAAACCGGCGAGCGTTCGGCGTAGTAGGGCAGTTCGATCCCTTCCAGCAGCAGGGTGGTGCCTGTTTCGAGCGAGCGGTGGAAGGGCTTCAGTTCGCCGCTGGCGCGCACCTCGCTGCCGTTGAGCAGCAGGCTCAATTCCGGAGTGACGTAGCGGTCGGCCAGGTAGGGGATGTTGCCGATGAAGGGGAGTGCCAGATGCAGGTCGGTGATGTGGTGCCGAGCCGGAGTCGGCAGGCTGCTGTCGGTGAAATCAACACGTCCGCCGTCGATGACGATGTTGTTGAAGGAGAAGAGGAAGGGGCCCCGTTCCTGGTCGGCGGCGGGTTGCGGTTCCTGTTTCTGTCCCAGCTTGAGCAGGTCGCTGAAGTTGAATTGCTGGTTGCCCTGAAAGTCGATGTTGACGAACGGGGCGTCCAGTTTGAGTTCATCGATGATCAGCGCCCGTTCGATGAGCGATTTCGCCGCCAGGGAGATAGCGAGCCGGCGGAAGGCGACGAAGGGTTCAGCCCGGCCCGGTTCGCTCAGATTCAGACCGTCAATGCTCAGGGTCAGGGTGAAGGGGTTGAAGAAGACCGAGTCGATCCACAGGGTGCGATCGGTCTTCTGGGCAAAGAAATCCCGGACCCGGCTCTTGACCTGCCAGGGGATGACCAGCATCGACAGCAGAAGCAGAAAGAGCAGGGCCGCGGCGGCGACGAGCAGGCGTTTTTTCCAGCGTTTCATGGCAGGCGGCATCAGGTTGCAGGTGGTGGACGGGACATATCATTTCATGGTTGCGAAAAGTCTAGCAGAAAATCGGTGGATGTCCCTGCTTTGGTTGCAGGGGGATTTCGCACCGTGATAAAAGGGTTTTGCGCGGTGGAAACCTGGCTGCAAGGAGAGAACCTATGCCCGATCTGACCATCACCCGTACCCCGTCCGCCTACAGTTATCCGCTGCTGATCAAGAATCTTCTGGCCGCCCCTGTGGTCGACAATCCGCACCAGGAGATCGTCTACCGCGACCAGGTACGCTACAGTTACCTGACTCTCAGGGAGCGCATAGGCCGGCTGGCCAACGCCCTGAGCCGGCTCGGTGTCAAACCGGGGGATACGGTGGCGGTCATGGACTACGACAGCCACCGCTACCTCGAATGCTTCTACGCGGTGCCGATGATGGGGGCGGTGCTGCATACCGTCAACGTGCGCCTGTCGCCGGAGCAGATTCTCTACACCATCGATCACGCCGAGGACGACATTTTGCTGGTGCACGAGGATTTTCTGCCGCTTTTGCAGCAGATCCGCGGCCGCATCGACACCGTACGCGCCTTCGTGCTGCTCAGCGATCGGGACGATCCCGAGGTGCCGGAGGGGTTTGCCGGTGACTACGAAACCCTGCTGGCCGCTGAGGGGGCTGGTTATGACTTCCCCGATTTCGACGAGAACATCCGCGCCACCACCTTCTACACCACCGGAACCACCGGGCTGCCCAAGGGGGTTTACTTCAGTCAGCGCCAGCTGGTGCTGCACACCCTCGGCACCCTGGCGGCGCTCGCCTCGGCGCCCGAGCAGGGGCGTTTTCACTCCGGCGATGTCTACATGCCGATCACGCCCATGTTTCATGTCCACGCCTGGGGCTTTCCCTATATCGCCACCGCCCTGGGTGTCAAACAGGTCTATCCGGGCCGTTATGCCCCTGATTCCCTGCTCGACCTGATTGAAAAAGAGGGGGTGACCCTGTCCCACTGTGTACCGACCATTTTGCACATGCTGTTGTCCCAGCCGGATATCACCCGGCGCGACCTGTCGCGCTGGAAGGTCCTTATCGGCGGTTCGGCCCTGCCGCAGGAGCTGTGCCGCCGGGCGCTGGAGCTTGGCATCGACATCTATTCCGGCTACGGCATGAGCGAGACCTGTCCGGTGCTCACCGTCGCGCAGGTGCCGCCCGAGGAGATCGGCGGCGAGAATGAGGTGGAGATTCGCTGCAAGACCGGCCGGGCGCTGCCGCTGGTGCAGTTGCGTGTGGCGGATGAAGACCTGAACGAACTGCCGCGTGGTGAAGGCGCGGTGGGCGAGATCGTCGTGCGTGCTCCCTGGCTGACCCAGGGCTATCTCAAGGACCAGCGCAACTCCGAGCAGCTCTGGCGCGGCGGCTGGCTGCACACCGGTGATGTCGCCTGGAAGGACGAGCGTGGTTTCGTCAAGATCACCGACCGTATCAAGGATGTCATCAAGGTCGGCGGCGAATGGCTCTCCTCACTCGAACTGGAGGATCTGCTCATGCAGCATCCGGCGGTGAAGGAGGTGGCGGTCATCGGCGCTCCCGATGTCCGCTGGGGAGAAAAACCGCTGGCGCTGGTCGTTTCTGACGGCCCGGTGAATGAAAAGGAGCTGGTGCAGCATCTCAAGGGGTTTATCGAACGCGGACTGATGTCGAAACAGGCGCTGCTGCTCAGGGTGCGCCAGGTAGAGGAGATCGACAAGACCAGTGTCGGCAAGATCAACAAGCGGGTGCTGCGGGACAAATACGCACCCGCAGAAGGAGACTGAGCCATGGCCCACCTGACGGCACGTTCCGGCTACAAGAAGCTGGTCGACCGGCTCAACCGCTTCCCCCAGGGCGCGGCGGAAAGCAGGCTGCTGTACGACATCCTGGCCCTGCTCTTCAGCGAGGAGGAGGCCGAGCAGGTGGCGGTGCTGCCCATCAAGCCCTTTACCGCCGAGGATGCGGCGCGCATCTGGAAGGTGGATCTGCCGGTCGCCCGGCAGAGGCTCAACGCCCTGGCGGACAAGGCGCTGCTGGTCGATATCATCCAGAACGGCCGTACCGAGTATGTGCTGCCGCCGCCCATGGCCGGGTTCTTCGAATTCGCCCTGATGCGGGTGCGTGACGATATCGACCAGAAGCTGCTCTCCGAGCTGTACGAACAGTACATTTCGGTCGAGGATGATTTCATGCGCGGCCTGTTTGTCGGTGGCAAAACCCAGCTTGGCCGGGTGCTGGTGCATGAGGACCAGGTCAATCTGGAGCGCGCGGTCGAAGTGCTCGACTACGAGCGCGCCACCCACATCATCGACAGTGCCAGCGACATCGGCATCAGTATGTGCTACTGCCGGCACAAGCGCGCCCACCAGGGCAAGGCCTGTACTGCCGAGATGGACATCTGCATGACCTTCAACGTCGTGGCCGCCTCGCTCATCCGCCACGGTTTTGCCCGCAGGGTTGACCGCATCGAGTGCCGCGAGCTTTTGCACAAGGCCTACGAGCAGAACCTGGCGCAGTTTGGCGAGAATGTGCAGCAGGGCGTGAACTTCATCTGCAACTGCTGCCCCTGCTGCTGTGAGGCGATGCTGGCGGTTCAGCGCTTCGGACTGGAAAACCCGGTGCATACCAGCAATTTTGTCGCCAAAGTCAGTGACGACTGTTCGGGCTGCGGCCGCTGCCTGCCGACCTGTCCGGCGAAAGTTCTCAGCCTGGAGACCGACGGCGGGCAGGGCCGGGGGCGGAAAAAGGCTGTGGTGGGGGATCTGTGCCTCGGCTGTGGGGTCTGCGCCCGCAACTGTCCGCGCGGCGCCCTGAGCATGGAGCCGCGCGACCGCCGGGTCATCACCCCGGTCAACTCGACCCACAAGGCGGTGCTCATGGCGATCGAACGTGGCAAGCTGCAGCATCTGATTTTCGACAA
>CAZCUR010000104.1:5156-7145 GCA_964501815.1 uncultured Geothermobacter sp. | reverse complement strand
ACTGAACGGAGGGGGCGGCCGGCGGCATGAGAGCCATGACCAAAGGCGTAAGGCGAAGGGCGCAAGGATGACCCCGTGCCCGGCCTGGCAAAAAAATTCTCCAAAGGGGTTGACTGCAACAGAACGCTGGGACTATAAACGGAATGAACGTTCATTCCGGAGTATGAAGGATGAGTGAGCAACCGATTGAAGAAACCGAAAAATGTCGCGCCATCGCCAGGGCCGCCCTCGAGCTGATCGCCGAGCAGGGCTTTCATGGCACGCCGATTTCGCAGATCGCCAAGCGCGCCGGGGTCGGGGTCGGCAGCATTTACCGCTACTTTGCCGACAAGGACGAACTGATCCACGCCATCCATGCCCGGCTGGATGAGAAGCTGCATCATTTCATCATCGAGCACATCGACCCGCAACTCTCCCAGCGGGAACGGTTCATTCAGCTGGTCAAGGTGCTGACTCGCTATCTGATCGAGAATCCGCTCGAATTCCGGTTTCTCGAACAGTACTACAACTCCCCCTACGGCATCGAAAAGATGCGGGAAAAATTTCTTGAAGAGGGGGAGGCGGTCTGCCCCTGCGGCAGCGACCATGGCAACCCGTTCAAGGATCTGCTCGCCAGCCGTGGTGAGACAATCAAGGATCTGCCGGCCACGGTCATTCACTCGCTGGCCTTTGGCCCGCTCATTGCCCTGGCGCGCGATGTTCAGAACGGTCTGCTCGAACTGGACGACAGGTTGCAGCAGCAGTTTGCCGAATGCTGCTGGGACGCGATCAAGATATAACCCGGAGTTTTGACCCGGGTCATTTCTTTGCGGAGAAAACGGAGTGAATATTCACTCCTTGGGAACGGAAAAGGCTCTTCAGAGCATTCTTTTTAACACAGAAGGCGGAATGAATATTCATTCCGCAGCGGTCGGAGGATCTCATGCGCAAGAACTGGATGACACTCAGCAGGCTCTTCGTCCTGCCCATTCTGGCTTTCATCGCGCTCGCACCCCAGTATGTGCGCGCTGAGCAGACCATGCCGCCGATGCCGGTGGAAACAGCCGAAGTCCGGGTGGCCGCGGCCGAGCAGCAGCTGGCAGCCGTTGGTTCTCTTCAGTCGAACGAATCGGTGATGGTCAGCAGCGAGGTGGCCGGACGGGTGGTCAGGATCGCTTTCAGGGAAGGGTCACGGGTCAAAGCGGGCGATCTGCTGTTTCAACTCGATGATGCCGTGCTCAAGGCGCAGCTTGACCAGGCGCGCGCCAACCTGGCCCTGCACGAGGCCGATTACCGGCGTGCCGAGGCGCTGCTTGCCGATGACGCCATCTCGCAACAGGAGCGTGACACCGCCTACGCCCTTTGGCAGCTCGACAAGGCGGCGGTCGCCCTGGCTGAGGCCCAGTGGCGCAAGACCCGCATCCGCGCGCCTTTCTCGGGCACCGTTGGTCTGAAACGGGTCAGTCCGGGTGACTTTGTCCAGCCGGGCCAGCCCCTGGTCAACCTGGAGCAGACCGACATCCTCAAGGTTGAATTCCCGGTGCCGGAGAAGTACGCCGGCCAGGTGACCGAAGGAATGGCGTTCGTTTTGACAACCGATGGTGCGCCGCAGGTGACGACCGGTCGCATCTACGCTCTCAACCCGCAGGTCAACCCCGACTCGCGCAGTCTGCAGGTGCGCGGCCGGCTTGACAATGCCGACGGCAAGCTGCTGCCCGGTCTTTTTGCCCGGGTGAAGCTGACCCTGAAGCGGACCGAGGGCGCGCTCTTCATTCCGGAACAGGCGGTGATTCCCCAGGCCGGTGCCAATCTGGTCTTCAAGGTGGTCGACGGCAAGGCGCAGATGGTGCCGGTCAGGCTTGGCCAGCGCCGCACCGGCTGGGTGCAGATCCTCGAGGGTTTGAGCGCGGGAGATGTCGTGGTGACCGGCGGACATCAGAAAATCGGTCCCGGCAGTCCGGTGATGCCGATCCCGGCCGACCCGGAACTGTTCGCCAAACTGGATTAGTC
>CAZCUR010000104.1:0-5056 GCA_964501815.1 uncultured Geothermobacter sp. | reverse complement strand
CCATGAAAATATCCGAAATCAGCGTTAAACGCCCGGTCCTGGCGACGGTGATGAGTCTGATCATCGTGCTGATCGGCCTGGTTGCCTATGACCGCCTGAGCGTGCGTGAATACCCCAACATCGACGAGCCGACGGTTTCGGTCATCACCGTCTATCAGGGCGCCAGCCCCGACATCATTGAGACCGAGGTGACCAAGATCATCGAGGACAGCCTCTCCGGCGTCGAGGGCATCAAGACCATCACCTCGCAGAGCCGCCAGGAGCAGAGCCAGATCACCATTGTCTTCAAGATGGAACGCGACGCCGACGATGCCGCCGCCGAGGTGCGTGACCGGGTCGGCCGGGTGCGCGCCGATTTGCCGCTCGATATCGAGGAGCCGGTCATTGCCAAGGTCGAGGCCGATGCCTCACCGATCCTCTACCTGGCCTTTTTCTCCGACAAGCACAGCAATGAGGAGGTGACCGACTACGTCGACCGCTACGTCACCGACCAGATCGAAATGATCGACGGTGTCGCCGAGGCGCAGATCCTCGGCGCGCGCAAGTACTCGATGCGCATCTGGCTCGATCCGGCGCGCATGACCGCACGCGGGGTCACGCCGCAGGATGTTGAAACCGCCATTCGCGCCCAGAACATCGAAATCCCCGGTGGCCGCATCGAGAGTGCCGCGCGCGAATTCACCGTCCTGTCCGACACCAGCCTCACGACCCCGGAACAGTTCGAGAACATCATCCTGCGCAAGCAGGGCGGGACTCTGGTGCGCCTAAAGGATGTCGGGCGGGCCGAAATCGGCCCCGAGTCGGTGCGCGAGATCCTGCGTTACAACGGCAAGCCGGCCGTGGCTATTGGTGTAGTCAAGCAGTCGACCGCCAATCCACTCGATATTTCCGCCGGCTTGCGCAAACTGTTGCCGGAACTGAACGCCAACCTGCCCGAGGGGATGCACACCCAGGTGGTTTACGATTCGTCCATCTTCATCGAACGGTCGATCGACAACGTCTTCGATTCGATCTTCGAGGCGGTTGGTCTGGTGCTGCTGATCATCTTCCTCTTTTTGCGTTCGATCCGTTCGACCCTGATTCCGCTGGTGACCATCCCGGTGTCTCTGGTCGGTGCCTTTACCCTGATGTGGGCTTTCGGTTTCTCGATCAATACCCTGACGCTTTTGGCCATGGTGCTGGCGGTCGGTCTGGTGGTCGATGACGCCATTGTGGTGCTCGAGAACGTCCACCGCCATGTGGAAAACGGTCTTGAACCGAAAGAGGCCGCCATCCGGGGGATGCGCGAAATCGGCACAGCGGTCATTCTCATGACCCTGACCCTGGCAGCGGTCTACGTTCCGGTGGCGATGATGGAGGGGCGGACCGGCAAGCTGTTCACCGAGTTCGCCCTGACCCTGGCCGGCTCGGTCCTCGTTTCGGGCTTCGTCGCCCTGACCCTGACGCCGATGATGTGTTCGCGCATGCTGCGCCACCAACAGCGGCATAACAGGCTCTACCTCCTGATGGAGCAGGGTCTGGCCGCCCTGGAGAACGGCTACCGCCGTCTGCTCGGCTGGTCGCTGAAGACGGTGCTGGCCGGACTGACTCTTGCTCTGCTGGCCGGCGGCGCCACCTGGTATTTCTATCAGCAGCTGCCATCGGAACTTTCGCCGATGGAAGACCGTGGCGTCTTCATGACCTTCATGATCGCGCCCGACGGCGCCAGCGTGAATTACACCAACCACTACGTGAAGCAGGGCGAACAGCTGCTGACGCCGATTCCGGAGGGCAAGGGGGTTTTCTCGGTCGCCGGCATGAACGGCAATGTCACCGAAGGGATTTCCTTTGTCGAGTTGACCGACTGGCAGGAGCGTGACCGCAGCTCCCTGCAGATCGCAAGCGAGCTGGGGCCGAAACTGTTCGGCATCCCCGGCGTGCTCGGTTTTCCGATCACCCCGCCGTCCCTCGGCCAGCCGTTCATGGACCAGCCGGTGCAGTTCGTGGTCAAGACCACCGACAGCTACGCGCAGCTGAACGAGCAGATGGGCAAACTGATGGCCGAGGTGCGCAAGAATCCGCGCATCCTCGCCGCGCGTACCGACCTCAAGCTCAACTCGCCCGAACTGCGGCTCAAGGTCGATCGTGACAAGGCCGCCGATCTCGGCATCCCGGTGGCAACCATCGGCAGCACCATCGAGACCCTGATGGGTGGACGGGACGTGACCCGTTTCAAGATGGATGGTGAGCAGTACGACGTCAAAATCAAAATCGAGGACGAGCTGCGCACAACCCCCGAGGACCTCAACCGCATCCATCTTCGCGCCGCCTCCGGAAAGATGGTGCCCTTGTCCAACCTGGTCACCATCGAGGAGGGGGTGACCGCTCAGTCCCTCAATCACTTCAACCGCAGCCGCGCGGCGACCATCAGTGCCAACCTCGCCCCCGGCTATTCGCAGGGTGAGGCGCTGGCCTTCCTCAACGAGGCGGCCAAACGGGTGCTGCCTGAGACCGCGCGCATCGACTACAAGGGGCAGTCGCGCGAATTCATGGACAGCAGCTCTGGGCTGGCGCTGACCTTCGCCCTGGCGCTGATGATGATTTACCTGATGATGGCGGCGCAGTTCGAATCATGGCGTGATCCGCTGATCATCCTCTTTACCGTGCCGCTGTCGATGGCCGGTGCGCTGCTGGCCCTCAAGCTGACCGGCAACACCCTGAGCATCTACAGCCAGGTCGGTCTGATCACACTGGTTGGACTGATCACCAAGCACGGCATCCTCATCGTCGAGTTCGCCAACCAGCTGCAGGAGCAGGGCAGGTCGAAACGCGAGGCTGTCATTGAGGCCGCGACCTTGCGCCTGCGGCCGATCCTGATGACCACAGGAGCCATGGTCCTTGGCAGCGTGCCGCTGGCGCTGGCGAGCGGTGCCGGCGCCGAAAGCCGCAGCCAGATCGGCTGGGTCATTGTGGGCGGCCTGTCGCTGGGCACCCTGCTGACCCTGTTCGTTGTTCCGGCAGTCTACCTGCTGCTGGCGCGCCGGCGTGTTACCGCGTCAGCCGGAGTTTCGGAGACGCGCACCCTGACAGCCGATCCGAGCCCGGGGGCCGTGCCCCAGGAGGGCTGAGATGGCCGTACAGGATAATGTAGCGATGGAAACGGAACACTCCTTTGCGCGCGCCAACCCCGGTCTGCAGGACGAAGCAGGGGAAGACTACCGGCAGCTGACCGAGCTGTTGGCGGCAGACGGCTACCGGCTGGCACGGCGCTATTTTACCTGGCGCAGGGTCGAGGCCGGCCGGGAGTTGCTGCGGTCGGACGAAACGCGCGACCTGGTCGTCATGATAGTCAGGGGGAAGGTGGAAACACTCAGGGAAACCGAATTCTCCGGCCGTTTTTTTCTGACCGGTCGTTTCGGTCCGGGCAGCCTGCTCGGTCCGGCCGATTTCGAACCCGGCGCAAGCGGACGGATGTTGGTGCGTACCCTCGCCCCCACCGATTGCCTGGTGCTGACCCGGGATGACTTTGTCCGCATGTCCCGGGAGCACCCGGAGCTGGCCGTGAGGGTCCTGGCCCGCATCAACAGTCAGCTCTCGGAGCGTTTGCGCAACGCGCTCGATCGCCTGGTTAAAGTGGCCTTTTAAACGGGAGCACCCATGGCAACCATTCATCACAGACAGGTCAAAGATATGAAACAATTGCTGATAGCTGTAGCGGCTCTGCTTCTGCTGGCCGGCTGCGCCCTTGGTCCCAATTATCAGAAACCGGACATGGAGGTTCCGGTCCGTTACAAAACCGACGCCCCCTGGAAGGAAGCAACACCCGCGGCTCATCTGCCCAAAGGCAACTGGTGGCAAGTCTATGGTGATGAGGAGCTGAACCGACTCGAAGAGCAGGCGGCCAAGGCCAACCAGGATCTCAAGGCGGCCTACGCGCGTCTGTCCCAGGTGCTTGCAGCTGCCGGTATCAGTCGTTCGGAGCGGCTGCCCCAGGTCGATTTGAACGCTTCGGTCCAGCGTCTGCGCACCGCGGGCGATTTGACCGGCACGGGAAGCGGCCTGACGACCAGTCGGTTCAGCCTGCCGCTCAGCCTTGGTTATGAAATCGACCTCTGGGGCCGGGTGCGGCGCACCATCGAGGCCGCTGAAGCGGATGTCGACGCTGCCGGTGCCGATTACCGCAGCTTGCTGTTGGTGCTGCAGACCGATCTGGCCCGCAGCTACTTCGCCCTGCGTTCGCTGGATCGGGAGATCGACCTGCTCGACCGGACCGTGGCGTTGCGGGCCGAGGCCCTGCGCATGGTCAAGAGCAGGTTCAAGCACGGACAGGTCGGTCGCCTGGATGTTTCCCGCGCCGAAACGGAACTGGCTTCGACCCGGGCCGAAGCGATCGGGTTGAGAAAAAGCCGGGCCGAGCTGGAAAACCGTATTGCCGTGCTGCTGGGGCAGCTTCCGAGCCAGTTCAGCCTGAAGCCGCTCGTAAAGGAACAGGTTCTGCCATCGTTGGCGGCCGGCCTGCCTTCGAGCCTGCTCGAGCGTCGCCCCGACATCGCCGCGGCCGAACGGCGCATGGCTGCGGCCAGCGCCCGTATCGGCGTGGCGAAAACCGCCTTCTTCCCGGCCATCCGCCTGACCGGCAGTGTCGGGTACGTCAGTACCGATCTCGCTGACCTGTTCAACTGGGACAACCGCACCTGGGGACTGGGACCGGCTGTTTCCCTGCCCATCTTCGATGCCGGGCGCAACCGAGCCAACCTCGACCGGGCCCGCGCCGCCTACGAAGAGGCGGTCGCCAACTATCGCCAGCAGGTACTCGTTGCCTTCGCCGAGGTGGAAAACGGTCTGAAGGGGCTTGAGGTTCTGAACCGGCAGCGCCAGGCCCTGAGGCAGGCGGCTGAAGCCGCCGCCCGAGCCTGGAAGATTTCCGAAAAGCGTTACAAGGCAGGCCTGGTGAGCTACCTCGAGGTGGTCGACAGCCAGCGTGGCGCCCTGCAGGCGGAAAGGCTTCTGGTGCAGAACCGGGGCCAGCAGTTGGAGAGCAGTGTTTTGTTGGTGAAGGCTTTGGGAGGAGGCTGGG
>CAZCUR010000103.1:0-7157 GCA_964501815.1 uncultured Geothermobacter sp. | reverse complement strand
TTTTCCGCCAGCTCTGCGTTCGCCGACGCTGCGCGTCGGAGCTGTCCTTGTGCCCTTCCCCTCTTAGCCGAATTCCAGCTCAATGCGCGGATAGGTGTTGCGGTCTTCTTCAAGCAGGCGTTTTGCCAGCGCGATCAGTTTGCGCCCGTCGATACCGAGATAGACGCCGTCGGGCAGGGCGAGTTTCTCAAAGGCGCTTTCGCTCAACAGCCGCGCGCCGCGCGGCACCCCGGTAAAGCGTTTGAGCTGGGCGCCGGCCAATTGAATCAGCCCCTGTAAAAACTGCCCGGCGAGGCTGTCATAGCCGGCCGCCAGCCACAAGCCTTCCCAGGCTTCGTGCGCCTCCCACCAGTAGCCATGGTTGAAGAGATCGACGCCGTAAAGGTAGGGCTTGCACGCGTGCCAGCCCTGCGCGTCGAAACTCCCGATCGGTTCTTCCTCAACGCCCCAGGAGTGGCCGCGCGGATCATTGCGCGGATGCGGCAGGTCGGAAAAGGGGAGAAAACGGTAGGCGGGAAAGTCTCGCTGAGCGTAGCGCGGTATCTGCGGTGGGATAAATGTCGGTTCCATTATGGCCCCCTGTAGGAATGTGGGATGATTGAGCATAGCATTTCCGCCTTCGTTTTTTGGTCTTTTTCGCCGCCCCGGCCGACAAATGGCAAAAATCGAGTAAACTTTCCGCTGGACGCCCCCTTTTGGGGCGGGACGCAAAATCCATCCTAGGGAGGAGAACAATGACCACTGGCACGTTCTGGAAAAAGACGATCGCTTGTGCCGCCGCCGTGGCTCTGGTTCTGGCCGGTGCGACCGCGGTGCTGGCCGCCAAGCCGAAGGAGCGCAACTATCTGCTGGCCACCGCGTCGACCGGCGGCACCTATTACCCGGTCGGTGTCGCCATTTCGACCCTGGTGAAGGTCAAGCTGCAGCCAAAACAGAAGATCGGCATGTCGGCCATCAATTCGGCCGGGTCGGGCGAGAACGTCAAGCTGCTGCGTGACAATGAGGTGCAGTTTGCCATTCTTCAGGGTCTGTACGGAGCCTACGCCTGGAACGGGACCGGCCCGATTGCCAAGATCGGTCCGCAGAAGAACCTGCGTGCGGTGACCATGCTGTGGCAGAACGTCGAGCACTTCACCGTGCTGAAGAAGTTCGCCAAGACCGGTACCATCGCCGACCTCAAGGGGATGAAGGGGCAGGCCATGGCGCTGGGCAAGAAGAATTCCGGCACCCTCGGCTCCAACAAGGTCATCCTGAAAAATCTCGGTCTCGACGCCGAGAAGGATTTCAAGCTGGTCTATGTCGGTTATGGCCCCTCGGCCGATGCCCTGCAGAACGGTCAGGTCGCCGGCATGAGTACTCCGGCCGGCGCTCCGGTGAGCGCCGTGACCAAGGCTTTTGCCAATATGGGCGACAAGATTACCGTGCTCGATTTCACCGACGAGCAGCTCAAACAGGCTGACGGCGGACTGGGCCTGTGGACCCGCTATGTTATTCCGGCCGGGACCTACCCCGGACAGAAGAAGGACATCCATACCATCGCCCAGCCGAACTTCCTCGCCTGCCGGGCGGATGTCGACGAAGACGCCGTCTACCAGATCACCAAGACCATTTACGAAAATCTGCCGTTTCTGAACGCCATTCACGGCGCCACCAAGGCGATGGCGATCGAAAAGGCGATCGCCGGGTTGCCGATGCCGCTGCATCCCGGGGCGCTGAAATACTACCGGGAAGTGGGGCTGAAGATTCCTGAACGGCTTATTGCCAAATAGATTCCTTTCCGGCGGGGCCGCCGCTGCAGGTGGCCCCGCCGCTTTTGGAAACCGATGAACCTGTCATGTCTGCTGTAGAGACCGAAACTGTTGAACGTCCCGGACGGCTGATGCTTCTTCTCGGCGTGGCCGTTTCGGTTTTGCATCTCTGGTTCAATGTCTGGGCGGTGCTGCCGACCCTGTGGCAGAACTGTCTGCACTTTGCCGGGTTTGCCCTGATTGCCGTGCTGGTTTATCCGCTGCGAAGAAACGGTGGACGATTCTGGCGCCTGCTCGATGTTGTCCTGGGCCTGCTGGCGGCCGGTTCCGCCGTTTTCCTGATTGCACGGGAGGATGCCATCTACGACCGTGGTGTCAGTCTGGTGCCGATGGAGTGGGCGGCCGGCATCATCCTGATCCTGTGCGCCATCGAACTGACCCGCCGGGTCGCCGGCTGGTTCATTCCGGTCATCATCATCCTGGCGCTGACCTACGTCGGCTGGTGGGGACAGTATGTTTCCGGGGTGTTCCGTTTCGCCGGTCTGAGTGCGGAAACCATCCTGTTTCGCAGCATCTTCGGCGACGATGCCCTGTTCGGCACCATCGCCCGTATCTCGTCAACCTACGTCTTCATGTTCATCCTGTTCGGCGCCTTTCTGCTGCGTTCCGGCGCAGGCGATTTTGTCATCGATCTGGCCCGAGCGGTGGCCGGGCGTATGGTCGGCGGTCCCGGGCTGGTGGCGGTCTTTGCGTCGGGGCTGATGGGCACCATCTCCGGTTCGGCCGTCGCCAACACCGCCTCGACCGGAGTTATCACCATTCCGCTGATGAAGAAGGCCGGATTTCCGGACAAGTTCGCCGCCGGGACCGAAGCGGCGGCCTCGACCGGCGGCCAGCTGATGCCGCCGATCATGGGAGCAGGCGCCTTTGTCATGGCGACCTATACCCAGATCTCCTACAACACCATTGTGCTGGTCAGCATCCTGCCGGCGATCCTCTATTTCGCCACCGTGGCCTTCTTTGTGCGTATCGAGGCCCGACGCAGCCTGGTGCACGCCATTGATACGGAAAAGGTTTCCGCTGTCGCAGTCATCCGCAAGGGGGGAATTGTTTTCCTGTTGCCCATCGGCGTGCTGATCGGGCTTTTGGTTTACGGTTTCACACCGACCTACGCCGCCGGTATCAGCATGGTGGCGGTGGTGGTTTCTTCCTGGCTGACCCCCAACCGCATGGGCTGGCGTGAAATCATCGAAGCCATGGCGCTGGGGGCGAAGAACATGGTGATGACGGCGATTCTGCTGTGCAGCGTCGGTCTGATCGTCAACGTCATTGCCACCGCCGGAATCGGCAACACCTTTTCGCTGATGATTGACCAGTGGGCCGGGCACAGTCTGGTGATTGCCATTGTTCTGATCGCTCTGGCCTCTCTGGTGCTTGGCATGGGGCTGCCGGTGACGGCCGCCTATATCGTGCTCGGGACCCTTTCGGCGCCGGCCCTGCACGGCCTGATCGCCGACGGCCTGCTGGTTGACGCCCTGACAAGCGGCCAGATTCCCGAAGCGGCCAAAGCGCTGTTCATGATTGCCGCCCCCGACCATCTGGCCCAGATTGGTCAGACGATGGATCTGGCGACAGCCCGGGCCATTGTCGATGCCATTCCGCCCGATCTTGCCGGAACGGTGCGGGAGGCGGTTCTCAGCGCCCACGATCTGACCTTTGCCCTGCTGTCGGCGCATCTGATCATTTTCTGGCTGAGTCAGGATTCCAACGTCACGCCGCCGGTGGCACTGGCTGCCTTCACCGGCGCGGCCATTGCCGGGACCCGGCCGATGGCGACGGGGTTTCAGGCCTGGAAACTGGCCAAGGGGCTTTACATCATTCCGCTGCTGTTTGCCTATACACCCTTTATCGGCGGGTCGGTTTGGGGGGATCTGGAGATCTTTGTTTTCGCCTTTTTCGGGCTGTACGCTTTTGCGGCCGGTCTGGAAGGGCACATGGAGGGCCCGTTGGGGCCGGCCCCAAGGATCGGGTCCCTGGCGGCGGCCATCCTGCTTCTCTGGCCTCTGCCCTGGTTCCTGCATTTGGCCGGTCTGGTGCTGCTGGTGGCGCTATTTGTCAGCAACCGGCGCAAGGCCATGCGTCAGAGTCTTCCCCCTGGCGCGTCCGCATCTGCTGTTTAACCCGGATCAACTCCCTTATCCGGATTGGCGCCGCAGGGAGGCTGAAATCCGCAGCCGCCGTCACAGAACGGCTGCTGTTTGCTGCGGCCGCAGGCGCACAGGTAGACGGTTTGGCGCTCGCTCAGTTCAAACCGGATCGGATGGCTGCCGGTTCCTGAATGGGATTCGTCGCAAAAGGGCAGGTGCTCGGAGCGCCCGCAGGTGCAACGGTAGTAGACCCCCGGGTCAAGAGTCATGCGGATCGGCATGTCGCCGTTTTTTTTGCTGGTCATGGTCTTCCCTCCTGGAGTGGGTGACGGACCGGAGTCGACGGTCGGTTTTCAGTCTAGCAGATTTTCCCGAAAGGCTCCGATTGGGAGCTTGCGAAAAGAAAAGGCCCCCCGAACTTCGGGGGGCCTTTTTGTCTCCGGAACGGCTGTCGATTACTCGCAGAGGTCGACTTTGACATCCCAGTTCTTGATGCGCATGGTGCCGTTCTGGGCCAGGTTGAGCTGCATCTTGAAGGCGCGGTCGAACAGCTGCGGTTCGTGACCGACACCACGCTCGAGGCAGTCCTTGGTGGCCATTTCGAGGTATTCCTCGAGAATCGGCTTGTACTCGGGATGGGCGCATTTTTCGATGATGAGCTTGGCGCGCTCCTTGGGAGCGACACCGCGCATATCGGCCAGACCCTGCTCGGTGACCAGAACATCGAGGTCGTGCTCGGTGTGGTCGATGTGCGGGCACTTGGGCACGACGCAGGTGATCCCGAGGGGATCGGTTTTGGTCGGGCGCACCGACGGGCTGTGCATGATCTTGAGATAGCCGTTGCGCAGGAAGTCACCCGAGCCACCGAGACCGTTGATCATGCGGGTGCCGCCGACCAGGGTGGAGTTGGCATGACCGTAGATGTCGAACTCGACCGGGGTGTTCATGGCAATGCAGCCGAGACGGCGGATCGGTTCGGGGTTGTTGGAGATGGACAGCGGGCGCAGGGTGATTTTGCTGAAATACTTGTCCCAGTTGTCGAAGAAGCGCGGGAAGCCGGGATCTTCAGACAGGGAGAGCGAACAGGACGAAGCATACAGCAGGTTGCCGCCGTCGAAGAAGTCGAGCATGGTGTCCTGAAGGACCTCGGTGTAGACCGACAGGTTGTGGAACGGCCCTTTGGCCAGACCGCCGATAACGGCGTTGGCGATGGAACCGACACCCGACTGGATCGGCAGCAGGTTTTCGGGCAGGCGGCCCTTCTTGATCTCGTGCTGGAAGAACTCCATGATGTGCCCGGCGATCGCTTCGGAGGTGTCGTCCATTTCGGAGAAGGCACGACCCTTGTCACGGCGCTTCGATTCGACGATGGCGACGATCTTGTCCGGGTCGCAGGGGACGTAGGGGGTGCCGATGCGGCTGTTGGCCTTGGTGATCAGCAGCGGCTGCCGGTAAGGCGGTTTCTGCTGGATGTGAATGTCGTGCATCCCTTCGAAGGAGGGCTGGCCGGTGTTGACCTCGATGATGATCTTGTCGCACAGGTGCAGGGTCTCGGCGACGATACCGCAGGAGGTGGTCAGGGCCAGGCCGCAGTCCTCGTTGATGGCGGAGACTTCGACGATGCCGATGTCATAGCGGCCGTTTTCGGTGTAGAAGCCGTAGCCGGCATCCTGGGCAAACACACCGAGGTGCTTGTCGCCCATGCGGATGCGGCCGGTGTTGATTCCCTTGGCGATGTTCTTGCCGGTCTGATAAGGCCAGCGACGGTCAATCATGTCGAGGGTGGCCCAGCGGTCCTCGGTCTCGGCGCCGGTGGAGGCACCAACGAACAGGTTGAAGCGCAGCTTGCCCTGCAGGTTGTTGGCCTCAACATAGTCGGCCAGGGCGATGGGCACTTCCTTGGGATAGCCGGCCGGGGTGAAACCGGACCACATCAGGTTCATGCCGTTCTTGAAGTACTTGATGCAGTCCTCGGCTTTGCAGACCTTGCTCAGCAGGGACTTGCGGCGTACGCGACTTTCCAGAGTTCCATAATCAGACATCTCTCTCCTCCTCATGAAGTTCCCGGTGCGGCATTCCGTCACCGGTCAGGTCGACTGATAATCTTTGCGGGTTGGTGAAAACCCGCAAAGCTCCTTAAAACCTGGTTAAACACAAGCACCCACCCTGCCAGGGGGGCTGAAACCGGCACAATCGGTGTGTCAATGAGAAAAACACCGTTATACAGGTGCCGACTTTTATAATATGCCGTAAACGCCAAGTCAAGGAAAAACACGGACCGAGCATGAGAGAAAAAGTCGTGAAAATAAAGGCTGTTGCGGGGGATTGTCGACAATGACGAGACCCCGGTTGCGGGGCGCAAGACGGTTTGAAATGCGATATGTGCGCAAAATAACTATGAATATGATAGCGCCCGGAAGGGATGAAAAAAGCCGGGGGCACAGGGCTCCCGGCCTGGACTATCTTCAGTCAGACTAAAAATGGTTTTCGCTCAGTAGTGCTTCTCCAGAAACTTCTGGCCTTCAATGATGAACGGGCTGGCGGGAAATTCCTTGAACAGGGTGTTGAAGGCGGCGACGGCCTTCTCCTTCTGGCCGTTGAGCATGTAGGCCTTGCCGAGCACCAGATAGGCCTCGTCCCGGTAGAAGTAGTTGGGATAGGTGCGGAACAGGCCTTCGAGCCGGTCGATGGCGGCCTGGTAGCGGTCGATTTTCAGATACCACTTGGCGACATAGAGCTCATGCTCCGCCAGCCGGTCCTCGCAGCGGCCGAGGTAGACCTGGACCTCCTCGCGATGCGGATCTTTGGGAAACTTGTTGAGCAGGCTGCGGAAGGTTTCCCAGGCGTTACGGGTCGCCGTCTGGTCCCGGTCGGCCGGCAGCATCTGGCGAAAGTAGGACAGGCCGAGCTGATACATGGCCTGCGGAATACGGTCGCTGTTGGGGTGCTGCTTGATGAAATCCTCGTAGGCGGCCGCGGCTTCGGGGTATTTTTCCGCAAGAAAATAGGCCTCGGCGATCTTCAGCTCGGCGATGATGTTCAGTTCGGGGGAGTAGTAGCTTTCGCGCACCTTTTCCCAGTTGGCGATCGCTTCCTCGAACAGCCCCTTGTCAAAGAACTTTTCCCCTTCCTGCAGATAGAAGGCGGCTGTCTTGGGCGGCGGGACCACGGGTTTGGCGCAGGCAGCCAAAAAAGCGGTCAGAACAGCAACAATCAAAAGACGCATGGCGGACGATATCCTCGTTGGGTTCGGCGGTGACTG
>CAZCUR010000102.1:0-7163 GCA_964501815.1 uncultured Geothermobacter sp. | reverse complement strand
ATCCATGGCGTCAGCATAAAACCGTTGTCGCGTAAACCGCAAGGGGAATGGAGCTTGACGGTACCGGGTTCGCAAGGTAGTTTTAACTCGTTGAAATAAAAATGAAATAGTGAAATAGAAAACTGGAGGCTTCCGTGGAAAACACCCGCCTGATTGTTTTGGTTGATGACAGCCGGACCTTTTCCATGTACATCGGCCTGTTGCTCAAGCGCATGGGGTTCGATGTCCTGCCCGCCGAATCGGCTGAGGTCGGTCTGAAAATGGTCCGGGTCTTTCGCCCCGACCTGGTGCTGGTCGACCGGTTTCTCCCCGGCGGAGACGGCAGCGACCTGGTGGCTGAAATCAGGCGGGACGGCGACCTGTCCGGCATCCCGGTGGTCCTGGTGTCGGCATCGGACGAGGCGGAGCTGGCCGAGGCGGCCGACCGGAGCGCCGCCGACGGCTGGCTGACCAAGCCGATTACGCCCTATGCCCTGCACAGGGTCCTCAGCAAAACCCTGTCCGCCACCGACGGCCGGGTGCGTCGCCGGCTTCGCTGCTCCTGGAGTCGCAAGGTCAAAATCGAATTCGGGGACCAGGCTCTGCTTCTGCCGGCGGTGAGCCTGTCGGAAGGCGGAATCTATCTGCGTCATCGGGACCCGCTGCCTGTGGGGACCGAGGTGCGGCTCATCCTGCCGCTGGGGGATGGCGAGCTGGCGCTGCGCGGCCGGGTCATCTACCAGAAAGATGTCTTTCGCGACAGCCTGCGCATCGAACCGGGCATGGCGATTCTTTTCGAGGATGTTGATGAAGAGATATTGCTGCGTCTGCGTCGTGAAGTGTCCGAAGTGCTGGCCGGGGACCTGGTCGAGGAGCAGGGGCCGGAAGATATCCTGTCCCTCGACTGATCCGGCGCAGCTTTGTGCCTGAAATGCAACGGCCGGCAAAACTGCCGGCCGTTGCTGTTTCCGGTTCCGGGGAGGGGGCTACTGAACCCGCGTGTGACAGCGGGCGCAGGGGAAGGTGTCGACATCCTGATCCCGGTAACGGCACTGGTCGCATACCATGTCGGTGTCGAACCATGCCGGTCCGAAGGGATTGGGTTCGGGTGGCCTGGTTTTCGTCGACTGTTCGTCGGTCCATTCTCTCTCTCTCACCATGGCAACAACCTCCTCTGCAGGAAAAGGGATACGGCACCATCAACTCTATCGTTTCGCCGCGAGGATGCAACCGGCAGGTATGGGCCGTTACAGAAATGAAAAGGGACGCCGAAGGAGGCGTCCCTTTGCTCTGACGTCTTTCGAGCCGTAGGCTTCAGATTTCCCTGGGGCGGCAGACATTGGCCGGGTTGTTGACCCTGGCGCCGCAGTTCAGGCAGACATGGGTCGGGTTTTCGAACAGCTTGTCCAGCTCGGTGTTTCTTTCCTTGGCGGAAAGCTGGCAAACATGCAGGTCGCAGTGCTCCTCCGGATTCTGGCAGGAAAATTCAGTCATGTCATGGCTCCTTTGTTCAGGTCTTTGGGGCCGGTGTCGGGCCCTGCAGATAGTTTAGCAGAAATCCGGAATCTGTCCCTGGCCGCGCATCAACGGCCATACGGATGGCCGTGGCACACCGGCATTGAACCCTGCTCCTGCATCGGGTAGACTCACTTTTATTTTTGCAATGGAAAGGATGTTGCCATGATCATCGGCTTTGCCGGCAAAGCCGCTTCCGGCAAGACTACGGCTGCCCGCCATCTCGTTCGCCTGCTCGACGCCGAAACCCACATCATTCCCATGGCAAGTCTTTTGCGTGAGGAAGTGGAGGCTTTTTTGCGCCAGACCGGCGGCGAGGCCTTTGTCCCTCTGGTCTACGGCAGTCAGGAGGACAAAGTCAGGGTTTTTTACATCGATGAGGCCAGGGCCCTTGACGCCTGCCCGTTCTGGAGTGATTTTCTCCGGCGCAACCCGTCACTGCAGGATCGCCCGGGGCAGAGTGCGCTCACCGTGCGTCTCATTCTGCAATGGTGGGGGACCGAATACCGGCGGGCCCAGGACCCCGACTACTGGACCAAGGCCTGGGAGGCGAAGGTGAGCGCCCTTGATCTGGACCGGGTCCACGTGCTGGTCGACGATGTCAGGTTCATGAACGAGCTGAAGACCCTGCGCCATTTCCGTGCCCGCATTGTCAAGATTGAGCGCCCCGGCTTCAACGGTGCCGGCAATCATGCCAGCGAAACCTCTCTGGACGGTTATGACGCCTGGGATGCGGTCATCGTCAATGACGGTACACTGGAGCAGTTTCTGGCCAGGGTCGAGGCCCTGGCCGTGCAATGGGGCCTGGGAACGGCCGGTTAAGACGGATGTTCCCATAACAACAAGCAGGTAAGGTCTATGGTCAATCCCCTCAGGAACAATCCTGTGAGCCGGTTCGCGGCCGGTTTCTTCTACCCCTTCAGGGCCGGCCGGCTGTTGTTGAAAACGCCGCGGCTCTGGCATTACGTCCTCATCCCCTTCACCATCAACCTGGTGGTTTTCACCCTGTCGGTCTGGCTCGGCCTCGATTATTTCAATACCCGCGTTGAGCAGCTGATTCCGACCGGGGACGCCTGGTACTGGCTGATCGCCTACTACCTGCTCTGGGTGGTGGCGGCCCTGCTGACGGCGGTGCTGGTCTTTTTCTCCTTCACCGTGGTCGGCAACCTGATCGCCTCCCCCTTCAACGAACTGCTGTCGGAAAAAGTCGAGGCCCTGCTGAGCGGCCGGGCCTCGTCGGTGCGCTTTTCCCTGGCCGAAGCCTGGCGCGTCTTTCGGGATGAGGCGCGCAAGATGGCCCTGTTCGTGCTGGCCATGGGGCTGCTTTTTCTGCTCAATTTCGTTCCCGGCTTTGGTACGGCGGTCTATTCCGTCCTTTCCTTTGTCCTGACCGTCTTTTTCCTCTATATCGAATACACCGGGTATGTGTTCAGCCGAAAAGGGATGGGGTTTGCCGATCAACGCCGGTTTCTCAAGGGGCGGCGCTTTCTCGGATTCGGATTCGGTGTCGGGGTGCTGGTGCTGCTGGCCATCCCGTTTCTGCAGTTTTTCACCATTCCCCTGGGCGTTGTCGGTGCCACCATGCTCTGGTGCGACCAGGCTGATGCCCAGAAGGTCCGGTCGGGAGAAGAGTTATGAAACAGATTGCCATTCAGGCCGCCGAAGCCGGGGGCCGGGTCCTGCTTGAGAAATTCGGCCGTCAGCAGCAGATCGATTTCAAGGGAGAGGTTGACCTGGTGACCGACGCCGACCGGGTCGCCGAAAAAACCATCGTCGACTTTCTCAGCGGCACCTTTCCGCGTCATGACATCCTTGCCGAGGAAGGGGCGGAGATTGACAACGGCTCCGATTACCGCTGGATTATCGACCCGCTGGACGGCACGACCAACTATGCCCACGGCCTGCCCTGGTGGGCGGTCTCCATCGCCCTGACCTGTCAGGGGGAGGTCGTACTGGGTGTCATTCATGTCCCCTGCAGTGGTGAAATGTTTGTGGCCGAAAAGGGCAGGGGATGTACCCTGAACGGCAGACCGGTCAAGGTGTCAGCGACGAACAGGCTTGACCAGGCGCTGCTGGCGACCGGATTCCCCTATGACCGGCGCACCAGCGAGGCCAACAATTTCGACCATTTTACCCGTTTTCAGCGCGAGGCGCGGGCCTGCCGCCGGGCCGGTTCCGCCTGCCTCGATCTGGCTTACACGGCCTGTGGCCGGTTTGACGGTTACTGGGAGATGAAGCTCAAACCCTGGGATGTCGCCGCCGGGCTGCTCATGGTGGCCGAAGCCGGCGGCCGGGTGAGCGATTTTGCCGGCGGCCCGACCGGCATTGAGTCCCGGGAATTTCTCGCCAGCAATGGTCTGATCCATGACCAGATGATAGCCGTCCTTCGGCGAGGACGGCGCCCCTGATGCCTTTGCTGTTGCTTCTTCTGCTGCTGGCGGCACCCTCCATCGGACATACGCTGGACAGCGCCCAGCTCAACCGGTTGGCGGCCGAATCCTTCCACAAGGGCCAATATCTGCAGGCTCTGGACAAGCTTCGTCAGGCCGGCGAGCAAAACCCGTACAACCCCCGGATACAACACAATCTTGCCGAAGCCCTGCTCGCCGCGGCCGGCCATCTGACGGAGGAGGGGGAATGGGACCGGGCGGTTTCCCTGTATCAGGAGGGGAACGACCGGTTTCCGGAGGATGTCCGCTTCCCTTTGCACCTGGCGCATCTTCTGCTGCAACAGGAGCGTTTTTCCGAAGCCGAGGTTGCCGCCGGTACGGTTTTGGGCCTGGATCCCGACAGTGTTGAGGCGCTTCTGATTCTCGGCCAGGTCAACTACCGCACCGGTCGGCTGCGCGATGCCATGGAAACATGGCGCCAGGCTGCGGAGATTGCGCCTGAGGACGCGCGGATTGCCGACCTGCTGGCCCGGGCTGAAAGGGAATACCGGGTTGAGGCCGATATGACGCGGGACTACGGCGCCGGTTTTGTCCTGTCCTATGATGGAAAGACCCTCGGCGGGATGAGTCAGGACATTCTTGCGGTGCTCAACGAGGCCGCCATTGAGATCGGCAGTCTTCTGGATTTTTTCCCTTCCCAGAAGGTGCAGGTTCTCGTCTACACCCACCGTCAATTCCGCCAGGCTGTCGACAGCCCCGACTGGGCCGGTGGGGTCTACGACGGGAAAATCCGCATCCCTCTTGCTGGCATCAGGCAGATGACGCCTCCCCTGCGCGGTCTGCTGTTCCATGAGTATGCCCATGTCGTTGTGCGCCAGCTCAGTCATGGCCGGTGTCCGGTCTGGCTCAATGAAGGCATCGCGGAGGTGATGGCCTCCAGCCAGACGGAGGTATCATCCACCCGGCCTCTGGATGCTTCCGCCCTGATCCCCTTCCGGGAGCTGGGGGGCAGTTGGCGTGACCTGTCTCCGGACCGGGCGCGTCAGGCCTACCGGCAGAGTCGGTCGTTTGTGCGCTTTCTGGCCGAAAGCTACGGTTGGTACAGCATCAGGGAGCTGCTGGGGCAGTACGCCGCGGGAAAAGGCGGAGATGAGGCTTTTGCCGCGGTGTTTGGTGACTATGGGCTTGGGCTGTCTGATCTGGTCGATAACTGGCGCCGCCGGGAGCTGAACTGAAAAAGGATTTTCAGGGCCCCCCTCTTGTCCCGGCCTGACGGGTGACTATACTATAAAAACGAAACCACCCACACTTCATCCGGTGTAACCCGGGCCGGGGCTGCCCGGCCCCCAGCCGCAGTGAAAAGGAGGAGGTATGACCGTGATGAACCGTGCAGATCATTCTGGCAATCCCCACCTCAAGGAACGTATCGCTGTTATCGACCAGACCATTGACATCATGGAAAGGCATGCTGAAAGCCTGTCAATGGCCGAGGCCGAGCTGATTGATCAGATGCGCCGCTGGGATCGGGAATTCAAGGATGAGCATCTGCACAGTGTCCCCCGGTCACGCAAGCACGTTCGTTGAATCCCTGAGCGGATTCGAAACCACAAACAGCAGAAAGGGCTCCCTCCGGGGAGCCCTTTCCATGTGTCGGCACTGGTTCGTTTCAGGCGGTTCCTTCGGGTGGTGACTCCTCGTGAGGCTCGTCTGTGGGCATTTCCTGGCTGCGGATGGTGGCAATCTCCTCTTCCAGAGCCGCCGCCTGCTGACGCAGTTCTGACAGGGATGCGAGCATCTGGCGAACCTCTTCATGGTTCATGATGTCGCTCGTGCCGCTGTGGTAGAACTCGTCGATTTTTTTGCCGAGGTCGGTGTGGGCCGCGGTGATTTTTTTGTGAACCGCGTTCAGGTCGATTTTTTTCTGAACCAGTTTGCTGTATTTGGCCGCCCTGAACGTGGCGCTGTGCCAGGTGCCCAGGGTGGCATCCCAGATTTTTTCCACTCCACGGCGCTTCTGCTCTTCGGTGGTGTGCTGTTCGCCTTGCTGTTCTTCCGGTCTTTCTTCGTTCATGGTGTACCTCCCCGCGCAATGTTGTTTCGTTGTGAAACCTTTATCAGCCCCGGGCACAAGGTCAAGCGCGGGAAGGCAAAAAACTTGCCCGGTGCTTTTGGCCGCGGTAAACTCGGCTTCAGTTTGTCCATTCTCATCCCAAGGAGGAGCTCATGGTTGCCCGTGAACCCGGGACCACACCCTTTCAGATCGATCTGCGTCGCCATTTGCGTGAAAACGAAGAGGACCGGGACCTGACCCGGGTCATTTGTGAAATCGCCACGGCCTCACGTTATGTCATCCACTCGATTCGCACCGGCGACCTTGGCGTTGCCGGTACCTCGAATCTCTACGGTGAGGAGCAGCTGGCGCTGGACGTTCTGTCGGATCGCATTTTGCGCAAACGTCTGGTCCATTCCGGCGTGGTTTCGTCCATCGCTTCCGAAGAATCGGACGAAGTCCTTCGCGTCAACCTGACCGGCAAATACGCCGTGGTCTACGATCCTCTCGACGGCTCCTCGCTGGTGGATGTCAATCTGGCGGTCGGGACCATCGTCGGCATCTATCGGGGGGAGGATGTTCTGCAGCGCGGGCGTAATCTGGTGGCCGCCATGTATATCCTCTATGGTCCGCGCTGTACGCTGGTTTACTCCACCGGCAACGGTGTCCACGAGTTCGCCATGAACGCCCTGATGGAATACACCCTGGTGCAGGAAAATATCACCATGAAACCGAGCGGTACCATCTATTCCCCGGGCGGCCAGCGCAACAAATACACGCCGGGGGTTGAGAAACTGGTGCAGAAGCTGGAAGAAAAAGGGTCCAAGCTGCGCTACAGCGGGGGGTTTGTGCCTGATTTCAACCAGATTCTCATCAAGCGGCAGGGGCTGTTCATGTATCCGCACCTGGTCGACAAGCCCGAAGGCAAGTTGCGGCTGCTTTATGAGCTCAATCCCATGGCCTTCTTGATGGAGCAGGCCGGCGGGGCCGCTTCCAACGGCCGCGAGCGCATCCTCGATATCGATCCCAAAGGGATCGACCACCGCGAACCGGTTTTTATCGGCAGCCTGGAGGATGTGGAGATGGCGGAAAAATTTGTACAGGAACTCGGCTGAAACAGCCTGAGGCGGAAATGAAAAAGCCCGATGGCCCAAGCGGCCATCGGGCTTTTTTGGGGGTGCAGGCGGCCTTGAATCAGGCTTCCATGGCGGCCTTGACCTTGTCAAAGC
>CAZCUR010000101.1:0-7203 GCA_964501815.1 uncultured Geothermobacter sp. | reverse complement strand
GCCGGAGGCTACGTCGAGGACTGAAGACGGAGCGTAACGCAGCAGATGCGTGCGTATCGGCCGCCTTGCGCCCTGTCAGCGGAGCAGCCTGGCCAGATAGATAAACGTCCCCCCCACGGTGAAGCTGGCAAGAAAGTTCCCCACCTCGTTGCAGATCTGCGACAGCTGGAAACGGAAAGGATAGGCGATGCCGACCTCCGGATCGGTGAAGTGGTAGACCTGGATGTACAGTTCCGAGCCGCGCCAGAGGAAAATGAACAGGAAAACGACCATAAAGGCCAAAAAGCCCTTGCTGATGGGGCTGTCCTTGACGTTGGCGTAGATTTTCCGGATCAGGTCGATATTGATCAGCGACAGAAAGACCCAGCTGGTATTCTCCACCACGCGGATAACGTCAAGGGTGCGCCGGTCGGGCAGAGGGTTGATGAAGACGAAGACGGCTGAGGCGATGATGACTCCCAGGGTGGCCAGATAGACCATCCCCTTGTTGCCTTCGAATTCCAGGGTGCGGGAGAAGACGTAGTATTCCTGGAATCCGTGGCTCATCACCAGGATGGAGATGGTTCCGACGATGTAGCTCATCGCTTCGATGCGCGGCACACCGACCCCGGGCAGGTAGGGAATGGCCTGGGGGAGAAGCTCGCCGATAACGATCAGGCCGAAACCGACGGCAATACTGGTCCAGACACGGGCGTTGCCGAAACTGAAATAGAACGAGACGATGCCGGCGATGAGCCAGAGCACCAATTGCAAAACGTGCCAATCCATGAACCAACCTCCTGATACCAGCGTCTTGAATAAGAGAACGAATCAGGCCTTGATCAGCGCCTTGATGCCCCTCTGCATGTCGTCGAGCATGGTCTTGACGGTTGAGGGGCCGGCAACCAGCTTGGCGGCCTGACTAATGCGCTTGTAGAAATCGGCCAGCACCGCTTCGGACACCACCCCCTGTCCGTTGAGAGCCTTGGTGAATTCCTTTTCGGCCAGCTGGGCACCGATCTTGCCGAGATGCTTCTCGGCCACGCCCTTGAGCAGGCCGAGAATCTTCTGCCGGCGTTCTTTTTCCCGCTCTTCGAGGGTACGGGCGGCCTCTTCTTCGCGCGCCCGCCGTTCACGCGCCACGGCCTCCTGGGCCTTGTGCCAGATGGCGACCAGGTCCGCCGAGGCGGCCAGGTCGGCCAGGGTCGCCTCCTCACTAATCCGGGTGGTGAGCACGTCGATCTTGGCTCCGGGAAGCCTGGCCACAGACATGGAGTTTTCCGCGGTTTTTTCCAGCTCAGTGGAGCCGTCGTGGAAAAAGCCCAGCGGATTGCCCTCCCGGTAGAAGATGAGCGCCACCCGGTCGGTGGTGTAAATGCGCAGACATCCGGTTATCTTGTCTTCCTTCAGCTTGGCCAAAAGAGTGCGAATGTCGAGCAGCTTGACTTCCTGCCCGCGATAGAGGACCTCGCCGTGCAGCAAGGCATGAATACTCATGGCGAGTTCACTCGACAGGCGGTAGATGTTCAGGGTGGCGCCGCCGGCCAGGGAGCGCTCGAAAATCGAGGCAATGGCGTCGTAGGCGATTGCGTGCCGGGTGCCGCCTTCGAACAGGGCGCTGATGAGCCGGCCCTTGTCGTAAATGAGGATGCCGACTCCCTGGGTTGTGTCAAATCGCAGGTAACCGGTGAAATTGCCCTTGTGCAGCTTCATCAGGGCATCGGGCAGATTGACCTTGCCGGGGTCGATATGTTCCTTGACCGGGTTTCCGCGTGGCAGAAGAATCATCACTTACCTCTTGATACGAATTCTATTGCATTGAAAATACGCCGTTTTTTAAAAAAGGCAAGCAAAAGCGCATGCCCGGCGCGGCATCCTTTTGGATGCCGGAAGGCAAAAAGGCTGCAAGACGGCCCCGTAGTCAGATGCAAACATTGCGCCTTGCCGTCAGCCCTGACCGCCCAGCACGCGCAAAACCTTTTTCACCGTTCCGTGCCAGCCGGTTCCGGGCGGCGTCCTGAGCAGTTGAACGGGCGGCTGGCCGCCGACAAGAATGACAGCCGTTTCCCGGGTCAGACTTGCATCGGGGTCCCCGGTCAGCCGTGCCAACACTGTCTCGAACATGTCCACCGCCGCCGGGGGCGCCTGTTCCTGCCGCTGCAGCACTGCGCGCTCATCGAACAGGGACAGGCTCACCGCAGCCGCGGCGCCCGACAGGCCCCGGCCGACAAGCTCAACCGCCAGATAGCGCAACCGGTCGTCGGACGGGACGGTGATCCCGGTCTGCTCGAACAGGCGGTTCAGGCAGGCACCATGCACCACGGCCAGACGACGCCCGGAACGGGCGATGCAGAGGCCGCCGCCAGCCGCCGATGCCGGTCGGGCGCAGACCGGACAGACCGGAAGCAGGCGCTGCCGCCGGCGTGCGGGCAGGGAATCGTCGCCGGCCGGCGTGCAGCGCAGCCGCCCCTGCTCCATCGCCTGCTGATGCCGTTCCAGAACGAAACGGGCCAGGTCGCGCAGTTGCCGATGCACCGCCGTGGAGCGGGCCCGGGTCAGCACCGGGTGAATGCGGCTGCCGAAGCCGGCCGCCAGGCTCTCGACCTTGGGGCTTTTGGCAATGGCCACCGGCGCCAGCGGCAGATCGCGCTCGGCGGCCATCAGGGTCAGGTAGTCGCGCATCCCGGCGCCGTTCTCCAGACGCAAGCGGCCGTCGATCAGGCTGGGCACCAGCCACACCCGGCCGTCGGCATCCGTTTGGCCGGCCGCCCGGACCACCGCCGCAGCATTGACCAGCGAGGGCCGGTCCTTGACCGGAATCAGGACCAGATCGGCGGCCGCAAGCGCCATGCGCGTCACCTCGTCGAGTAGAGGACGGGTATCGAGCACCAGAATGCCGGTCAGGCCGGAGCCGGTCAGACGACGGCGCAGCAGGCCGGAATCAGCGTTGTGAGGCGGTGTCAGGTTGCGCTCCGACCGCAGGTAATGGACGCCGTATTCTCCAAGGGTGACCGCCTGGTCCAGCGCCTCGTCGGCGAACAGGGCCGCCACGGTGGCGCCTTGGGACGCGCCGATGGCGAACATGTTGTCAACGGAAAAATGATTGTCGAAGGAGGCGATGGTCACCGGCAAATCTTCACACAGCGCCTTGAGATAGACCGCCAGATTGGTGGCAATGGTGGTCTTGCCGACCCCGCCCTTTTCACTGGCGATGGTGACCACAAACAGTGACTCGGCGTCCATTCTCTCCTCCGTCAGCCGGCGGCCTCAAGCTGCAGTTCTTCCCAGCGCCGGTACAGTTCGTCGATCCCGTCCTTAAGCTGCTGGTAGCGGTGCGACAACTCACGCCAGCGCTCTGTGTCCTGATACGACTCGGGACGGGCCATTTCCGCCTCGACCTGCGCCAGGTCGGTTTCGGCCTGTTCTATCTCTGTTTCCAGTCGCGCCAGTTCGCGCTGCCGCTTCTGCTCGGCACGCTGCAGGGCCTTGCGGCGGGCATGCTCTTCCCGGCGGGCCTGTTTGTCATCGGCTTTGGGCCCAAAGGCCGTTTTCTGCTCAACGCGCAAGGTACTGTGACTGGCATCGCCACGCGCCGCGCGAGCGGCAACAAAGTCACTGTAGTTGCCCGGCCAGCAGTCGATGCCGCCGTCGGCGACATAAACGATCCGGGTGGCCAGGCTGTCGACAAAATGCCGGTCATGACTGACGAAAACCAGGGTACCCCGGTAATTTTTGAGCGCCTCGAGCAGAACCTCCTTGGAGGCGAGGTCCAGATGGTTGGTCGGTTCGTCGAGCAGCAGCAGATTGGCGGGACGCAGCAACAAAATCGCCAGCGCCAGCCGGTTGCGCTCACCGCCGGAGAGCACCCGCACCGGCTTGTCGACATCGTCACCGGAAAAGAGAAAACTGCCCAGAATGTCCCGTACCCGCGGAACCATGCTGAAGGGCGCTGCATCGGTCATCTGCTGCAGCACGGTTTTGTCCGGATCGAGCACCCGCGCCTGGTCCTGGGCAAAATAGGCCAGTTGCAGATTGTAGCCTTCGGTGCGGCTGCCGGCGGCGGGCGCCTCGACTCCGGCCAGAAGGCGCATCAGGGTCGATTTGCCGGCGCCGTTGGCGCCGACAAGGGCAACCCGGTCGCCGCGTTCGATGGTGAGGTCGACCTTCTGCAGCACCTGCAAATCACCATAGCGCTGGGCCGCCTGTTTGAGAATCAGTACCTCGCGACCGCTTTTGGGAGGCTCGGGAAAGCGAAAGGCAATGGTTTTGCGCTGCGGTGGCAGGACGATCCGCTCCATCTTTTCGAGCTGTTTGATACGACTTTGGACCAGGGACGCCTTGTTGGCCTGATAGCGAAAGCGGTTGATGAAGGCCTCGATACGGGCGATTTCCTCATCCTGCCTCCGTTTGGCCTCGCGCAGGGCCTCGATCCGTTCGGTGCGCTGTTTCAGGTAGGTGGAGTAGGTGCCGGGATATTCGGTCAGGCGACCGTTCCAGAGTTCGACAATGCGGCCGACCACCTGATCGAGAAAATACCGGTCGTGGGAGACCAGCACCACCGCGTGGGGATAGTTGCGCAGATAATCTTCCAGCCAGTCCCGCGCCGGCAGGTCGAGGTGGTTGGTCGGCTCGTCCAGCAGCAGCAAATTGGGGCGGCGCAAGAGCAGCCGCGCCAAAGCGATACGCATCTGCCAGCCGCCGGAAAAGGTCTCGCACGGACGCTGCCAGTCCGACTCGGCAAAACCGAGGCCGCGCAGCACCCGACCGATTTCCGCCTCCATGGCATAGCCGTCCCGGCGGGCGAACTCCTGTTCCAGCTCGCTGTAGCGCTCCAGCAGCGCCTCGTCCGGCTCCTCTTCGAGCCGCCGCTGCAAATCCGCCATTTCTGCTTCAATGGCAACCAGTTCGGAAAGACCGGAACGCACCTCCTCGAACAAGGTTCGTCCGGCATGGGTCAGGCCGTCCTGGGGCAGATAACCGAAGGTGGTGCCGCGGGCGACGGCCACCCGGCCGCCGTCCGGTTCCAGCTGTCCGGCGAGCAGCTTGAGCAGCGTGGTCTTGCCGCTGCCGTTGTCACCACACAAACCGATACGGTCACCGGGGCGGATATGGAGCTGCAGGCCGTCAAACAGAACCCGGTCGGCAAATTCCTTGCGCAGATCAATCAGATGAAGCATGGGCCCCTTATAGCACAGACCAGGACACCAGCCCAACAGCACTGATAAAACTGTCGTATCCAAAAGACTCCGAATCTGCTATAGTCTCGGCAACTTCCGTCCCCGAGGGGGCGGATGGGGGAGCGTCCGGCTGCGGACGCCGCCGTCAGGGGGCTGCCAATACCCTGCCACGAGTTCGAGGTGACCCCGCGGGGTTGCCGAAAGGATTTCACATGACCCGAAAAATGCTGGTGAACGCCACGCATCCGGAAGAAAACCGGGTGGCGATCGTCGAAGACGGCATTCTGTCCGAACTGGACATCGAAATTGCCGGACAGGAACAGACCAAAGGCAACATCTACAAGGCGACCGTGGTCCGGGTCGAATCCGGGCTGCAGGCCGCCTTTGTTGATTACGGCGCCGAACGGCTCGGCTTTTTGCAGCTGGGCGAGATCAACCCCGCGCTCTACCCCGAGCGCCAGCCGGACGACAAACAACGCCCGCGCATCAACGAAATCCTGCGCCGCGGCCAGGAACTGCTGGTCCAGATCGTCAAGGAAGAACGCGGCACCAAGGGTGCGGCCCTGACCACCTTTCTCTCCCTGGCGGGGCGCTACATGGTCCTGATGCCCGGGGACAAGGCGCGCGGCATCTCCCGCAAAATCCCCGACGGCGACGAACGCAAGGCTCTGCGCCAGGCCATCGACCAGCTCCAGCTTCCTCCCGACATGGGAATTATCGTGCGCACCGCCGCCCTGGGGCACAGCGTCGAGGAACTGCAGCGCGACCTGGACTATCTGCTCAAACTCTATCGCAGCATCCTCGAACTGGCCGAACGCAGTCAGGCCCCGACCCTGATCTATCAGGAATCCAACCTGGTCATCCGCTCCATCCGGGACTATTTCAGCGCCGATATGGATGAAGTGCTGATTGACGACCCCCAGGTCTTCAAACAGGCGCGGGACTTTTTCGCCCAGGTGATGCCCGAGCATCAACATCTGGTCAAACTGCACCAGGAACAGCGCCCCATCTTCGCCCGCTACCAGATCGAGGAACAGATCGAAACCATCACCCGCAACCAGGTGCCCCTGCCTTCGGGCGGCTCCATCGTCATCGACCAAACCGAAGCGCTGGTGGCCATCGATGTCAACTCGGGAAGGATGGCGACGGAACAGGGTATCGAAGCAACCGCCTACAAAACCAACCTCGAGGCGGCGCGCGAGGTGGCGCGCCAGCTGCGCCTGCGCGATCTGGGCGGACTGATCGTCATCGACTTTATCGACATGCGCGACCGCGGCCACGTTCGTGAGGTCGAACGCACCCTGAAAGAAGCTTTGTCCGGGGACAAGGCCCGGGTCACCGTGGGGCGCATCAGCCAGTTCGGCCTGCTGGAAATGAGTCGGCAGCGCATCAAGGCGGCCCTGGCGGCCGCGGCCTGGCATACCTGCCCTCACTGCCGGGGACGCGGCCGGGTCCGCAGTACCGAAACCCAGGCGGTGGCGGTGCTGCGCAAGATTCACGCCGCGGTGGCCAAAAAGCAGATCGCCCGTATCGAACTCGCTGTTCCGACCGAGGTGGCGACCTACCTGCTCAACAACCGGCGCGAAGACCTTCTGGAGCTGGAACGACGGTACCGCACCACCATCCTTATCGAGGGAGATCCCGAACTGACCCCGGACGAGGTCGAAATCGAGCTGGTAAAGCGGGACAAACAGGACGCCCAGGAACGAACGGAACCCGGTCCGGTCACAGCGGAATCGGCATTGGCACAACGGCCGGAAGACGAAAGCCCCATCGCTGCCGAACCCGGGGAATCCGCGCCGTCCACGGCCGACACCACCGAGCCGGGCCGCAAACGCCGGCGCAGAAGACGCCGCAAAAAGGCAACTGCCGACGCGCCTGCCCCCGAGCAGGACCGGCAGGACAACGAGACGCCCGAGAAGGCCGACACCGCGAACACGAATGAGACCCTCGCGGCGGCCACGGCCGAACCGGATGCGCACGACGCATCGGCGGCACCTGGCGAAGACACCGAACAGAAGCCGGAGACCGAAGCCAAACCGAAACG